>NZ_CAKQBI010000005.1:0-162635 GCF_934216135.1 uncultured Rummeliibacillus sp.
AATATAAAGATATAGGTAACACAATAGGATAAGGGTGGAGAATTGTGTCCCCACCCCAACTATTTACAAAGAGCCCTTATTTACGAATAACTTTTCAAATAAGTTTCATCGTCCTTAAAAAATAAAAAGGCCTTCAAATCAATTACATGATTTGAAGGTCTTTGCGTGAAACTTATTTTGTTTTGTATTTTAGTCTTCGCTACGACGTGTTTGACGACGTCCACCATCGCGACGTCCTCCGTCACGACGTCCGCCATCGCGACGATTGTTACGTTCACCACGACGACCTCCGCGATCTCCACCACGGCTATTACCTCCGCGGTTACCACGATAACCACCGCGACTACCACTGCGACCATGACCATTTCCACCTGAACGACGCATTGGTAATGGACGTTCTTCTGTAATTTTCACTGGTGTATCATCTGGTTCTTTAGTTAGTGATTTAAGTGCTGCAGCTACTAAATCAATTGCATCATGATTAGCTAATAATCCTTCAGCCATTGCGCGATAATCACTTAAATGATTCTTTTCAACAAGTTCTTTCAAATGTTCCACTGCAAGTGCTTGTTGACCAACTAATGCTTCATCAGCAGTAGGTGGTTTTAATGGAGTCATACGTTTTTTAGTAGTTTCTTCTACAATACGTAAATAACCCATTTCACGTGGTGTTACAAATGTAACTGCTAGTCCTGATTTTCCGGCACGGCCAGTACGTCCAATACGGTGAACATATGACTCTGGATCTTGTGGAATATCAAAGTTATATACATGTGTAACGCCTGAAATATCTAATCCACGTGCTGCAACATCTGTCGCAACTAAGATATCGATTTTATTTTCTTTAAATTGACGTAGTACAGAAAGACGTTTTGCTTGGCTTAAGTCCCCATGGATACCTTCTGCAAGATAGCCACGAATATTAAGTGCATGTGATAATTCATCAACACGACGTTTAGTACGACCAAAAATGATTGCTAGTTCTGGTTGGTGAACATTCAAAAGTCGTGATAGAACATCGAATTTTTCGCGTTCTTGAGCTTTTACGAAATATTGATCGATATTTTCAACTGTCATTTCTTTTGATTTGATTTTTACAATTTCTGGTTCTTTCATGAAAGTTTCAGCAATTTTGCGGATTGGAGCTGGCATTGTTGCTGAGAACAATAATGTTTGGCGTTCTGATGGTACATTTTCTAGAATTGCATTGATATCATCGATGAATCCCATATTTAGCATTTCATCTGCTTCATCAAGAACAAGTGTTTCAACATTTTCAAGTTTTAAAGTATGACGTTTAATATGGTCAAGAATACGACCAGGAGTACCTACAATTATTTGTGGTTTGTTTTTAAGTGCACGGATTTGACGGCTAATATCTTGACCACCATATACTGAAAGAATACGTGCGCGTTTATCATAACCAATTTTATGAAGTTCTTCTGAGCTTTGAATTGCTAGTTCACGAGTAGGGGCAATAATAAGAGCTTGTACTACAGTCTTTTTTGGGTCTACTTTTTCGATTAGTGGAATACCGAAAGCGGCAGTTTTACCTGTACCAGTTTGTGCTTGACCGATAATATCACGGCCTTCTAGAGCATATGAAATAGTACCTTCTTGGATTGGTGTTGCTTCTTCAAAACCCATACGTTTAAGGGATTTTTGAGTAGAAGCACTAATATTTAGTTCTGAAAAATTTGTCAAACTTCTCATTCTCCTTCTTTGCTTATGCATTTGACAAATGGTTACATTTTCAGATGAAAATAGGGCAAATCGAGCCTTATGTTAGGAACGTTTCCGTTACTTATTAAATCTCTGTTATGACAGAGGAATTTTATATGAAAAGGGAAAGCCCGGTCTTTGCCGAGCGGTTCAATTCTTTGTGATTCACACATAAATTTAGAATAAACCGTAATGTTCAAAAAAAGTACTCTCCATCTTCTCGGAGAGTCTACACAAAATGTATCCATTGCTTTCAATATTCTATCACGGGTAATTCATTCGCGCAATTATTTACTATCATTCAAAATGTTCAGACTATTATTTGCAGCTATAAAGAAATGCTAATGCCTTTTTAAACCATTTTTCCGCATCCTTACAATAACAAATTAAATGCTTCCCTTCTGGTGAAATGATTAATAATTTTTTTCTACTTGCTATTTTATGGTATAGATACGATGCTGTTGTGTAGGGTACCAGTTCATCTTTATCTCCTTGAACAATGCATACAGGCACTTTTATTTTCTCGTAATACGGAGACATTTTATGTACCAAACGGGTAAACTCTTTAACAGCTGATATGGGAACATCTATTACTTTTCTTTCATATAGCCTAAAGAATTCGTTTTCTTTATAATCTCCATGCATAAAATCCAAAAATAAATCATTTAAATCAACAACTAATTGTTTAGTACGAATATACCTTGCAGCAGGACTTAACAGAACGAGTCCTTTTACTTTATATCTTAAAGCTAAATACATGGCGATAATTCCACCCATAGAAAATCCAACGATGAAAATTTCATCTACCTTTTTAGACAGACGTTTATAAGCAATCTCTGCATCCATTAACCAATGCTCTGCCGTGAACAAATCTAAATTTAGTTTTTCGCCATGGCCTGATAATATTGGTACCTCTATAGTCCATGAAGTATTTTGTTCAAGATAATCTGAGAATGACTTTATTTCATAGGATCCTCCTGTAAATCCGTGCAATAGCAATACACCTATTTTCACTTATTTTCCTCCCATCATCCATTGCAATTTATAAAAATAGGGTACCTAGAAAAAGTAGTTTTCCCTAGGTACCCTTGTTTTAATCTATAAATTAATGAGTGAATGCTTGCAGTACACGTTCTAATTCCATACCTCGTGAACCTTTTAATAAGATAATTGAATTTTCATCCGCATTTTGGCGTATTTTTTCGATAATTCTATCATAACTATCATCTGTCCAAAGTAAATTTTCATCCACCACTTTACCTTGTAGTTGATCATATAACCATTTCATACGAGGACCGTATAAGCATACTTGATGAATATTAGATGGATCAATCGCATCAGCTAAATCTTCATGGAATTGTCGCTCTAATTCACCCAATTCCAACATATCACCAAGAACCACCCATTTGTCTGGTCGCAAATTAGTTGATTGTATGAATTGTAAAGCAGCTCTAACAGAAGTTGGCGCAGCATTATATGCATCATTTACAAATAAAATGCCTTGATCACCGTTCACTAATTGCATACGCATATTAGTAAGCGATACATTTTTTAAAGCTTCACGAATTTGTTCATCTGTTAAACCAATTTCATGGGCGATTAAAATGGCGATTAATGTATTTTTCACTTGATGGCGTCCAAGTACTGGGATAAAGAACTCTCCATTAATGGTACCTTCAACATTGAAAGAACTACCGCTTTCAGTAGATTCAATATGCGATGCCTTTAAGTCATCTGATGATTCTAAACCAAATGATATCGCATTTAAATTTGAAGCATTTTTGACTAGATGTCTTAATAACGGTTCATCCCCATCATAGAAAAACTTGCCATCAGGTTGTAGTCCTTGAATAATTTCAAATTTAGCTTTTGCAATTCCCTCACGTGAGCCAAGCGCTAACATATGCGCCTCACCAATATTAGTAATAACTGCATATTTTGGTTTTGCCATTTTCGTTAAAAATTCAATTTGACCAAAACCATCCATACCCATTTCTAAAATGGCAAATTCAGTATCTTCATCCAAAGATAAAATAGTCAGTGGTAGGCCTAGTTGGTTATTATAATTACCTTCTGTTTTCTGAACTTTAAAGTATGGAGAAAGTGTTCCAGCGATTAAGTCTTTGGTTGATGTTTTACCATTTGACCCAGTAACACCGATAAATGTCGCTTGATGTTCTGCTCGATATGCATGTGCCATTTCTTGTAATGCCTTCTCAGAATCATCCACAAAAATTAACGGTACGTCCTTAGGTGGATTAGGCTCATCTTTTTGCCAAAGCGAAGCTGCTGCTCCATTTTCAAATGCCTGTTTAACATACTTATGGCCATTTGTTTTTTCACCATGGAATGGGATAAATAAATCACCCTTTTGTAATGTACGTGTGTTAATAGAAACACCTGTCACGATAATATCTTCTCGGATATCTTGATCACTTTTTAACCATTTGGCAATTTGTTGTAATGTCTTTTTCACAATAGATCACACTCAATCTCTCTTATTGGTATTGAAGTTGTTGTTTTTCTGCATGGCGTTCAATCGCTAATGTAATAAGTTCTTCGATTAAATCACCATAAGCTAAACCTGTATTTTGCCATAAGATTGGATACATACTTACAGGAGTAAAACCTGGCATTGTATTTACTTCATTGATATATACTTCATCTTCTGCTGTTACAAAGAAGTCTGAACGTACAAGACCTGAACAATCTAAAATTTTAAACGCACGGATAGCCATATCAGACATTTTTTCGATTACTTTTTCTGTTACAGGCGCAGGAATCAACAAATCTGTTTTATCATCATTATATTTTGAATCATAATCGTAGAAATCTGTTACAGGTTTTATCTCCCCTGGTACAGAAACTTTAGGTTCATCATTACCAAGAACGCCCATTTCAACTTCACGTGCAATAATACCTGTTTCAACGACAATTTTACGGTCATATTTTAAAGCAAGTTCAACTGCTTTTATAAGTTCTTCATGATTTGTTGCTTTACTAATACCAACACTTGATCCTAAGTTTGCTGGTTTAACAAACATTGGCCAAGTTAAGTTTTCTTCCATTTTAGCGATCAAAGCATCTTGATTTTTTTTCCACTCACTACGGATGAAATATACGTAAGGAACTTGGTTTAACCCTGCAATTTCAAATAATTGTTTCATCACAACTTTATCCATACCAGCAGCTGATGCTAAAACGCCATTTCCTACATAAGGTAAGTTCAATGCTTCAAGTAATCCTTGAACTGTTCCATCTTCACCGTTAGTACCGTGTAACAAAGGGAAAATGACATCGAATGGTTTTTCATTTTCTTCTAGTAAGAAACTTGATATATCATTTGGCTTTGATACTTTAACATCTTTGCCAAATTGTAATTCTTCAATGCTTTCTACGGGTACTGAAAGTTGCTCTCCTCTTCTCCATTCACCTTCACGTGTGATGAAAATTGGGAAAACATCATATTTATCAAAGTGTAATGCTTGTATAACGGCCTTTGCAGTTGATAAAGAGACATCGTGTTCTGCTGATTTACCGCCGTATAATAAGCCTAATTTTTTCTTCATGGGTTTAAATTCCTCCAGATTTTTTCTATTCATAGTTTAGCATGAACCGTAATGATTCATGAAGTGATTACTGTCTAAACATAGATCACTTATTTACATGATTATCGAGTAAATGCACTTAATTTTCTTTTTTAAAAAGTAGCGCTCTGCATATTGCAACAGACCGCCTTTTTTGCAGAATCCATATTCTAATAATAGATAGGACAATTAACATAGTCACGTTCTAAATATCCTTACTTGTTGACAGAACTCTGAGTTATAAATAGATACTTAAAAAAATAACATTTCTATAATAGCACTCTGAAAAAATATTGCATCAAAAATAAAAAGATTCCTACTTATCATATGTAGGAATCTTTAATATGTTATAAATAAAAACCATTATTAGGAAGATATAAATAAGAGCTGTTATTTATGGATTTCTAAGATCTTATCAGGTTTTTGCTTCAATATACTATTCAAATCGTCCCATATTTCATCTGGAAAATAATCATCTGAGATATTACGTAATTCCATAACATACGCAATCTTCGGTTTTTCTATTTTATATATAGAAAATAATACACCATCTTTTACATCCTCGTGAAAATTCCGAATCATTTCTTCTGTAAAGAAAGGAACTAGATTGCTTACCTTTCTTCTCCAAAAAGTTGTAGGGCGTTCTTTCTCTTGTATAACCCCATTAAATACTTGTGTTATTAATTTTAGGACATCTTTTAAATCGCGAAAATATATTTTTGAAACTTTTTCTTCTTCGCTCGATAAATAGACATACTTATTTTGTAATTGATGATAGAACGGTGAGCGAAGCGGCTCTTTTTTATGTCCAATATAGAGCAATTCAGCTTGTTCTTGTGGTGTTAACAAATTTAACTTCAGTTCATCTGAAAAATCAATCCAACATAAGTCTTTCTTTGAATCCATAGCCTTTTTGACGAACTTTGCAATCCCCTTATCCTCTACGAACTCTAACCGTGTATGCATGTTAAATGAACCGTCTTCGTATTCATTCTTTAGAAGCAAAATATTTTGAAGCGGACCGACTGCAGAGACAAATTCACGGAAAGTTAAACCACTAAAAATAACAAATTGGTTTAATTCGTTCATATGTACATATAAGTGATGTAAAAAGTCGTCAGCATCTCGCATTTTTTTTGCCAAGTCGATCACCTCATTTCCATTCTTATTATAAGATGTAAATGCAAAATTTGAAACATTTGTGATTCGATTTCGTCACAACTTTGTACAAGAGCATGGTACAATAATATAGGCTATAATAATTGAGAGGTTGAGGCTCCTTATTCCGGATCAAAAACACAAGATTTCCGACCTAGGAATTGAAGGGTCCGAGAGGCTTAGACAACCTTATGTTAAATCTACTAGATTAGGTGACTACTATGAATTCAAAGAGAACTTTTTCCGATCGTTTCGACTGGACGCTCGCTTTTATAATGATGCTATTTTGCATCGTCAGTGTACTTGCTATTGCATCTGCACAAACTTCAGGACAGTACGGTATTAATTTTGTACCAAAACAACTCTTTTGGTATTTTGTAGGTGCATGTATCGTTGCTGTTATGATGTATTTTGAACCAGACCAATATAAAAAAATGGCGTGGTATTTATATGGATTAGGGATATTCATCCTGATTATTTTAATGGTTTCTCCAGGTGGTGTTGGACAAATTGCTGAACCAAGAAATGGTGCCAAGAGTTGGTTCCACTTAGGGTTTGCCGATATTCAACCATCTGAGTTTATGAAGACATTCTTTATACTTGCGCTTGCACGAACTGTAAGTAAACACCATGAAAGTAACCCAATCAAATCTTTAAAAACAGATTTTAAGCTTTTGGGAAAGATCCTTTTAGTATTAATGGTTCCATTGGCATTCATTATGAAGCAACCTGACCTTGGTACATCATTAGTTTTCCTTGCTATTACAGCAGCTGTTATAATCGTTGCTGGTATATCTTGGAAGATTATTTTACCAGTTGTGATAAGTGCCGTAACATTAGGCGGCTCTTTACTATGGATGGCATTATATATGCAAGATTTTTTAACTGAGAAACTTGGTTTTAAAGCATATCAATTTGCCCGTATCTATTCTTGGTTAGATCCTTACTCTTATTCATCAGGAGATGGATATCATCTAATTTCTTCTTTAAACGCTATAGGATCTGGTGAAATATTTGGGAAAGGTTTTAAACACCGTGAAGTATATGTTCCTGAAAATCACACAGACTTTATCTTTAGTGTAGTCGGTGAAGAATACGGGTTTATCGGAGCAAGTATTGTTATTTGTTTGTTCTTCTTCTTAATTTTCCATTTAACAAAACTTACTTTACAAATGAAAGATCCCTTCTGCACATATGTTTGCGCAGGGATTATTGCGATGGTAACTTTCCATGTTTTTGAAAACATCGGTATGACAACTCAAGTTCTACCAATCACAGGTATTCCTTTACCATTTATAAGTTATGGCGGTAGTTCAATGATGGGGAATGCACTGGCATTAGGATTAGTATTTAGTATGAAATTCCATCATCAAACTTATATGTTCGGAAATCATGACGATGATGATTTTTAAAGTTTAAAATCCCTCTATATATTGCTTTTATAAAAAACAGCCTAAGAGAATGTATTTTACCTCTCTTAAGCTGTTTTTTTATTTGCTTTGCATAAATAAAAAACTTCGGCTATGCAATACCGAAGTCAATTAATTTTTAGAGTTAGTTTTGAGTTTGTGGAGATGATTTTGGTGGTGCTAATGCTTTTAGTAATTCTAAGCGTGACTTTGTAGTCGTTGCCTTAACGCCAAGTTTTGATAAATTCGCAATTATTTTTGTTACATCTACATTTCTTGACATGCCTTCCACCTCTTCTATTTCTTATATTTTATATGACGTAGCTCCTATGCAAAAGTTGCTACTACTAATTTATAATAACCAATTAAATTACCTTCTATACATTTCTATCATAACATTTTTTATCTCAATAAATAATTTCAATATTGTTACATAATTAACATAGATACTTATCATAATATATTCAATACGTCCATGCAATCATCCTTTTGACTGATTGTCACTTCTTTACAAATAGTTCAGTTTCTATTCATTTACATACCCCTATTAGGTATGCTATCGTATAGCTAAATAGGAGGCGAATACGTTTGGTAGAAGAATGCACAAATCATTCTTGTCGTAAAAGTCATCATCCAGATTCAGTAAAAAAGGATTTAACTACTCGTTTAAATCGAATTGAGGGTCAGATTCGCGGTATAAAAGGAATGGTTGAAAAAGACGTCTATTGCGATGATATTATTACTCAACTTTCCGCTACACAATCTGCTTTAAATAGTGTTGCCAAAGTATTACTCGATGGACATCTAAAAGGTTGCGTTAAAGAGCGTTTAGCTGATGGTGATGAAACCGTATTAGATGAACTAGTTACAACCTTCCAAAAACTAATGAGAAAATAAGGAGTGTTTTTATCATGACAGAAAAAATCCAACTAAATGTAGAAGGCATGTCTTGTGGACATTGCGTAAAAGCTGTAGAGAATGGCGTTGGAAGTTTAAATGGTGTACAAAATGTAAGCGTAAACTTAGAAAAAGGCCTAGTAGATGTAGATTATGACAATTCAAAAGTCACAACTGAAAATATTAAAGAAGCAATTGAAGAAGAAGGATATATTGTTAAATAAGATTCGAATAACTGCATTTTTTGCAGTTATTTTTAACATGTTTCTATACCCTATATAGGTATATAAAAGGAGCGTTTTCGATGGCAACATCAAATACTACAAACAAAGAAGTGACACTTGATATACAAGGGATGACCTGCGCAGCTTGTTCTGCTCGTATTGAACGTGGACTCAATAAGTTAGAAGGTGTAGAACTAGCAACCGTTAACTTAGCACTTGAAACTGGTCACATATCCTATGACAGTAAACAATTAAATGAAGAAGCATTAATCGCCAAAATACAAAAACTCGGATATGATGCTGTTATTCATAAAGACGATCAAGAACAGGACCATCGTGAAGTGGAGATTGTACGAAAAACACGTGTTTTTATCATCTCGGCAATATTTTCACTTCCTCTTCTGTGGACCATGTTCGCACATTTTTCATTTACAAAAGGCATTTATGTTCCTGAATTTCTGATGAACCCTTATGTTCAATGGGCTCTTGCTTCAGTCGTTCAATTTGGAATCGGATGGCAATTTTACAAAGGTGCTTATTATGCACTTCGAAATAAAAGTGCCAATATGGATGTACTTGTAGCATTAGGTACATCTGCTGCATACTTCTACAGTGTTTATATTGTACTTCAAAATCGAGAGCATATTGGTATGCATAATTTAGATTTATATTTTGAAACAAGTGCAATTTTAATTACATTAATCTTACTGGGTAAATTATTTGAGGCACGTGCAAAAGGCCATTCATCTGATGCAATAAAGAAACTCATTCAATTACAACCGAAGACTGCATTTGTAGAACGCAATGGTAAACCATTAGAAGTACCTATTCGAGAAGTTAAATTAGGAGATATACTAGTCATCAAACCAGGATCATCTATTCCAGTTGATGCAATTGTAGTTTCTGGGGATTCTGCAGTGAATGAATCAATGTTGACTGGTGAAAGTTTACCTGTTGATAAATCTAGCGGTGACACAGTGTATGCAGCTACTATAAATGAAAACGGAACATTAAGAGTGCAAGCAACTAAAGTGGGTCATGATACAGTTCTTTCAAACATTATACGAGTAGTGGAAGAAGCTCAAGGTTCAAAAGCGCCTATTCAACGATTAGCGGATCAAATTTCAGCAATCTTCGTACCAGTTGTTGTTACGATAGCTGTAATCACATTTTTCGCTAGCTATTTCTTTTTCACAGAGGGCGATTTTACACAGTCTCTTGAACGAATGATAGCTGTACTAGTAATAGCATGTCCATGCGCTCTCGGTCTTGCAACACCAACATCCATTATGGCTGGTTCTGGTCGTGCTGCTGAAAATGGAGTACTCTTTAAAACTGCCGAAGCTCTTGAACATACAAATACGATAGACACGATTGTTTTTGATAAAACCGGAACCATCACAAAAGGGACACCTGTTGTGACAAATTTTTTAGTACTCAATCAGTTTAAAAAGGAATCTATAATTCCTCTTATAGCAGCAGCTGAAAAAAATTCTGAGCATCCTATTGCAACAGCCATAACAACATATGCTGAAGCTTTTAGTGAATTACCAATAGTTCAATCATTTAAAGCAATTCCCGGTCAAGGTATTGAAGCAACTGTCGAAGATAAGCAAATTGTAATAGGGACTCGTAAATTATTCAATCATCATGATTTTCAGATTAACTGTAACAGTCATTTTGAAGATGAGGGCAAAACGGTTATGTATGTAGCGATTGACCAACAACATGTCGCGACAATTGCTGTAGCAGATGCAGTAAAGGAAACTTCAAAAGAGGCAATTTCTAAATTGCAAGAAATGGGAATTGAGACAATTATGCTTACAGGTGACCAAGTAAAGACAGCTACTACCATCGCAAATGATGTCGGTATTAATCAAGTTATAGCAGGTGTTTTACCTACAGAAAAAGCTGCAGAAATTGAAAGGCTTTTAAAAGAAAATCGCCATGTTGCAATGGTTGGAGATGGATTAAATGATGCTCCTGCACTTGCAAAGGCTGATATTGGAATAGCTATGGGTACAGGTACAGACGTAGCCATTGAAGCAGCCGATATTACGATTATGAAAGGCGATTTATTGAAAGTAGTTGATGCGGTGAAGATTAGTCACCTAACTGTTCGTAATATTAAACAAAACTTATTTTGGGCACTTGCATACAACTCTGTCGGGATTCCAATAGCTGCATCCGGCCTGCTTGCCCCATGGCTTGCTGGTGCCGCAATGGCATTTAGCTCCGTATCTGTTGTATTAAATGCTCTTCGCTTACAGAGAATAAAAATATAACAAAAAGGAACGCTTAATGCGTTCCTTTTTGTTAATCAATTACATATATGTTTTGGTTAATAGTTAAAATCTTAACCTATTTAATAATGCCGTGTAATTCTTTTAGTTCAAATAAACGATCTCCACCGCGTAAAGCGTAGCTAAATTCAATAGTTGTTTCTTGTTTTGTACCGTTTAATGTACTTTTTGCTTTAAATACTTCCATATTAACAGATTCAACTTCAACATTTGTATGTCCAAGTGATTGTAATACAGTTTTTACTTTGAATTTACGCGCAGGCAATAAATCAATAAGTATAGGAATGTCTAAATCTAGAATGGATTTTGTGCCTTCACTATTTGTAATAGTAGCAATTGCTGTGATTTCCATCGTTATGAAATCCTCCTTTATTTGAATCAACTTAATTATAGCACTACAAAAAACAAACTTTAAAAAGCCTCAATATTGAGTAAATTGTGATATCAAAATAGCAAAACAATAGCATTATCGAGCCCCTTTTTTACTATACCAATTGAATAAGCATTCCAATCATAGACTCTAACCTAGTATGATTTTAACTATTATGAGCTATAAAACTTTTCAGTATACATACTTTCTTTAAACTTAATATTTGCCAAAAATAAAGTTTTAGCATTAAACTATCTTACGTTCTATACTGCTTGCACTTACTTACAGTGTATTGGCAAGCTTACCTTTTCAAGAATATTTTTGCAAAATCCGTCTTGAATTAGGGTAGAATGAATTAGATTACATTTGTATATAGAAAGCAGGGTTATTATGAAAAAATCTATTATCTTGCTAATGTCAGTGCAATTTTTTGTATACTTAGGATTCGGCTTAATCATCCCTATTTTACCTGAGGTAATTGTACAACAAGATTTTGCGAAAATGCACGTTGGTGGTTTATTGACCATCTACTCTTTGGCAAGTTTTTTCACTGCTCCTTTCTGGGGTATGTTAAGTGATAAAATGGGTAGAAAAAAATTGATCTTAATTGGGTTACTTGGATTCTGTGCTAGCTTCTTATTGATCTCATTGTTTATGAAATCATTGACTATGCTATATATTTCCCGAATTATTGGAGGATTATTCTCCGGAGCTTTATATACAGCAGTTACAGGATTTATAGGCGATATGTCTACTGAAGAAAATCGCAATAAGTATATGGGCTTTATTGGAATGTCCATTGGATTAGGCTTTATCTTCGGACCAGCTTTAGGAGGTTTGCTAGGGAAAATTAGCTTAAGTACACCATTTACCGTTTCAGGAATTTTGACTTTCTTATTATTCATTTACGCAAGTATTGTTTTAAAAGAGCCAGAACGTCATACTGAAACAACAAAACGAGAAATCATCCCAAAAGGAACTTCTACATTGTTTAAGTACCGTGTTCGTTACTTATTTATCTTCTCCTTTATGGTGACATTCTTACTTGCTGGAGTCGAATCCACACTGCAATTATTCCAAATGGAAAAAATCAATATTACAGCTGCACAATTAGGTTCTCTCTTCCTATTTAGTGGATTTGTAGATTTTATGGTTCAAGGCGGCCTAGTTCGTCATATCAAGGATGGCTCAGAACCTAAATGGTTAATCGGAGCTCAAGTTGTAACTGCTATTGGCTTACTAATGTTTCCTTTCACAAAAAGCTTATGGTTTGCAGGACTCGCACTTTGTGTATTTACCGCAGGAAATGCATTAGCACGTACATTAAACACATCTCTTTCTTCTAAAGAATCTGGTGGAAAATACGGTACTGCAGCTGGCCTTTCTTATTCAATGGATAATATAGGGCGTATTCTTGGGCCACTATTCTTCACTTGGATTTTAACCAAACAACCAAATACCGTTTATGAAACTTCAGGTATACTTGCATTATTAAGTATCTTCATCATTCTTACTTTCAAAGCAAGCAAAAAAACATTACGCCTTCAAGATAAGGCATAATGTTTTAATGAAAGTTCAGCATTCTTTAAGAGTGCTGAACTTTTTCTTTAAGTTTAATATTATTTTCCTTTATATCAGGATATACTTGTTTAATAATTGATGGACGCATCATGTAGAAAGTGATGATCAATAAAGCTATACATGATCCTAGTAGAACCCATTGAGCATCTACACGATCAAATAATACTCCGAAAATTATTGTTCCGAGTGGCATCATCGCCATAGACATTGCCTCTAAAATACCAAAAACACGTCCTCTATATTCTTCTTCTACTTCTGTTTGTAACATAACGCCAATTGGTGTATTTGTAAAAACACCAAAAACTGAAAAACTAAAGAAGATGAAAGTAAAGTATATAACGTTCACAAGATAACCAACATCTGTCCATAAAGGAACTGATGTTAAGCCTACAGTAGCTGCCATCAAAATAATAAATCGTTTTGATTGCAGCAAGGGATATTTTGACTGTTTCCTTGTAGAAAGAAAAATAGAAGCTAGTAACATACCGACTGCACCTGCTGATTCAATAACGCCAATATGTTGAGATTTAATCTTCAAAGTTTCCACAAGGATATACGTACCTCCTACATTTATGACACTCAAGAAGAAATTGATCCATAATGCTACCCAAAGAACAGTAGAAACAGCCTTCTTAGTTTTTGCATATAAAAATCCTTCTTTTATACTTTTAAACATTCCCACACTTTCTTGCTCTTCTATTTGTTTCTTACTATACAATTTAAAATCCATTGTAGATTCTAATATAAATGCAATCATATAAGCGACCATATGCACGATCAAAAATACTTCAATTGACGCAAATCCATAAAGCATTCCTCCAATTGCAGGTCCACCAATGGCTGCAATAGACATCGACATTTGATTGAATGATGTAGCTTTCTGAATACGTTCTTTATCAACTAAACAAGCTATTGAAGATGAAAAAGTAACACTATTAAAAGTCGATGTGATGGAATACAAAGCTGTTACGATATAGATAGATATAACGGTAATCCCTGAAGTATAGCCATAAATTAATAAACCGCCCATTAATAAAATGGTACATCCTTGAGAAAGCAAAATAATCAATTTCTTCGAATAACGATCTGCAAGTAATCCTGCAAAGGACGATAAAATCACCCTTGGCAATATGGAGCAAATCATCCCCGTAGCAAAGCTTGTCGCAGATCCCGTCATTTTTAAAATGTATAGACTAATACCAAAAGCTAAAACTTGAGCACCTAAAATTGAAATAATTTTGCTAATTGTAAAAGTCCATAAATGATAACTAGCCTTTTTTAATTTGAGTGTTTCATTCATTCTTTCCTCTCCCTTTGTTTAATAAAATTAAAAAGTTTAATTTAATTAAACAAATAATAACACACTTATTACTTTCTTCGCAAGCAAAAGTTTAATATAATTAAACAAAAGAAATGAGGTGTACCCATGGAATCACTCGGAAGTAGAATACGTACAATACGAAAACAAAAAAAGTTAACCTTGGCTACACTAGCTGGAGAACATATTACAAAAGGTATGTTAAGTCTGATTGAAAATGATAAAGCAAATCCTTCAATGGATACTTTACAATATTTAGCTGAACGTTTGCAGGTGGATGTCAGTTCATTATTAGAAGAAGTACCTATTACTGAATTACGTGAACTGTCAGAAAAAGTTAAGAAAATTTATGATAATAATGTGGAGTTTGAAGAAGCCCCTTACCAAGAAATAATCACTTTAATCGAACCCTATTTAGAAAAGCTTCCTGCTTGCTATGAATCAGGAAAATTATTGTTCTATTACACAGGTGCTCAGTCTCATTTAAAAATGAATAATTGGGAACCTACCTTGGAACGTGGTCTAAAGATGTTCAAAGAAATTAACATGATGAATGAATGGGTTAGATTCCAAATTTTACATTTTTCTATTTATTTTTATGAACATCAATATGAACAAGCACTGAATATTGCAATAGCGACCGAAGCTGAGGTTAAACGTGAACACTATATTATCGATACGATTACTACACTCGATTTACTATATATAATTGGGATTAGCTATTTAGCAATTAATGAGCAAAAAAAAGGTATGAACTACATTGAACAAGCATTACAACTTTCTAAAGAAAAAAGATTGTTTTATAAAATTGAAGACATATTTCGAGTTGCTTGTTTTCAAGCGATGATCGACAATGATGACGCAGCAAGAGAATATTATATAAAAAAAATAGAACAATATGCAGCCTTTACAGAAGATAAGTTATCCTTTCTTTATACAATTATTATTCAATTACATTATTATAATTCTTTTACCCATGATTATGAAAAAGCACTTGAATACCTTGGACATGATAGGGAAATCGAGGATACAAATGAGGATCTTGCTTTATTCTATTGTTTTGAAAAAGGAAAAACATTGTATCACTTAGGACAGTTCGATGAAGCGTTGGTAACCTTCGAAAAGCTAAAAGAGATTCCCAACTCTATACATCATCCTTACGATTTATCGATGTTAGCGGAGAAATATTCTTATAAATCTCTTTGCTACGAACAAAAAGGACAATTATCTAAAGCATTAGAAGAAGCTAAAAAAGCTGTTGATATTGTAGACCCCTTGATAGATACGCCTTATAAACAATTTATAAATAAAACATACGCTTCTCTTTGTAAAAAAGTTGATCAATTGTAACATAAAAACCCCATTCCTTTTCGCCTATAGGAACGGGGTTTTAAATTTATGATAAAGCCAAAATTTAAATAAATTTAAACCTCAGCTAAATCTTGAGCTTCTTTAGAGTTATAGACATCCTTGTCTAATTCTCCAGTAATACGAGCAGTTGTAACACCTGCTACCATTGAGTCATTAACATTCAACGCTGTACGTCCCATATCGATTAATGGTTCTACAGAGATTAGAACACCAGCTAAAGCAACTGGTAGATTCATAGTTGAAAGCACAATAATTGCCGCAAAAGTGGCACCACCTCCAACGCCTGCAACACCAAATGAACTGATCGCAACCACAAGTATTAAAGTGGCAATAAACCCTGGATCAAATGGATTTATATCTACACTAGGTGCAATCATAATGGCTAACATTGCTGGATAAACACCCGCACAGCCATTTTGACCAATGGATACACCAAACGATCCTGCGAAGTTTGCAATACCTTCAGATACACCTAATCTTTTAGTTTGTGTTTGTATATTAAGTGGCAATGTACCAGCACTTGAACGTGAAGTAAATGCAAATAGTAAAGTCGGAGATACTTTTTTAATATATGTGATTGGACTCATCCCTGTTAAAGCAACAATAATCAGATGAACTACAAACATAACAGCCAAAGCAACATATGAAGCTATTACAAATTTGCCCATATTATAAATAGCACCAAAATCTGATGTTGCTATCGTTGATGTCATAATAGCTAAAATTCCGAATGGTGTTAAACGTAAAACAATTTTAACAATCTGCATGATAAGTGCATAAATTGCATCGATCCCGGTTTTGATCAAAGCTGCTGTTTTTTCGTCCTTACGTTTTACGGCTAAATAACCTAATCCTAAAAACGCTGCAAAAATAACAACTGCGATTGTTGAGGATGAACGAGCACCTGTTAAATCTAAAAACGGATTAGCTGGTAGTAAATCTAAAATTTGTTGTGGCATAGTTTTATCGCCTATATCATTTGATTTTTGGACAATTTCTTCACCACGTGCTTGTTCTGCATCCCCTTGTACAAGTTGAGTTGCATCTAAGTTAAAACTTAATGCAGATGCAATACCGACAGATGCAGCAATGGCTGTAGTACCAACTAATATAAGTAAAATAAGACCTGCCATCTTACCAAAGTTTTTGCCAGCAACAACTTTAGTAAAAGCCGAAACAATGGATATCAAAACTAATGGCATTGCTACCATTTGTAAAAGTTTCACATATCCTGAACCTGCTATACTAAACCAATCTACTGATTTTAATACAACCTCTGATGTTGGCCCATATGTGAAATGCAGTATTAGTCCAAAGACAATCCCTAGCCCAAGACCTGTAAATACTCGCTTAGAAAAAGATACATGTTTTTTATGCATCACTATTAGTAAACTAATGAGAATCATTAGAATGATTACATTAAGCACAATTAAAAACGTATTCAATATAATTCCTCCTGATTAAGATTTTAATAAAAATACAATTCTTAGATTATACTAATAATTCCTATTGGTCAAGTAGGTTATTGAATCTATTTAAATCTAAAATGTTACATAGCCTTTGTCATCTACCCACTTGCTATTCCTTTCTTAAAATCTGTGATTTACGTTATACTTAGAGAAGATTATGGAAGAAGGTGATGAAATGGATACAACCAGTTTAACATCTTTAATCGTTTCCACTATTTTAATATCGAACATCTTTCTTGCTGCTATTATTATCTTTCTAGAAAGAAAAGAGCCTAGTTCAACGTGGGCTTGGATTCTTGTACTATTCTTTTTACCAGTTGTAGGATTTATATTGTACTTATTATTGGGGCGTCAATTACGGAAAAAGCATCTGTTTCGTTGGGAAGGCCGAAAAAAAATTGGTATAGATAAACTAATTGATTATCAAATGGAAGCCATTCGTAATGGTTCTTTTGAATATCGGCTTGATGATGCAGCACTTTATGAAGACATCATTTACATGCATTTAACAACAAATCACGCAGTCTTAACACAAGATAATGCTGTTCAAATTTATAGTGATGGTAAAGAAAAATTCAAAAAATTGCTAAAGGATATTGAAGCTGCTAAACATCATATTCATATTCAATACTATATCTTTAGGCTAGATAACTTAGGTACTCGTATTTATCAATTGCTGATAAAAAAGGCTAAACAAGGGGTAAAAGTTCGTCTCCTATTTGATGAGATGGGTTCCAGAGGAGTTCATAAAAACAACTTCAAAGAGCTAATTGAAGCGGGTGGAGAAGTTGAAGTTTTCTTTCCTTCGATCCTCCCCCTTATAAATCCTCGGATGAATTATCGTAATCACAGAAAACTTGTCATTATTGACGGACGTATTGGTTATATCGGTGGTTTCAATGTTGGTGACGAGTATCTTGGTCTAAAGAAAAAATTCGGCTATTGGCGAGATACACATTTGCGTATAGAGGGTAGCTCGGTTCATCCTATGCAAACAAGATTCTTGTTAGACTGGAACCAAGCTTCAGATTCGAAGGATATTCAGTACTCCGACCATTACTTCCCTACCATTGCTCGAAAAGGGGAAGTTGGAATACAAATCGTATCTAGTGGCCCCGATTCTGAATGGGAACAGATCAAAAATGGCTATGTAAAATTAATCGGTATGGCTAAAAAATATATTTATATCCAAACTCCATATTTTATTCCTGACGATAGTTTTATGGACGCTGTACGTATTGCTTGCTTATCCGGAATTGATGTGCGAATTATGATTCCAAATAAGCCTGACCATTTATTTGTGTATTGGGCAACTTATTCTTACGTGGGGCAATTAATTAAAGCAGGAGCAAAAATTTATATTTATGAAAATGGTTTTTTGCATACAAAAATGATTGTTATCGATGATGAAGCATCTACTGTTGGAACTGCGAATATTGACTTTAGAAGTTTTAAGCTTAATTTTGAAGTCAATGCTTTTATCTATCATCGCGAAACATCGCATCAACTTGCAGAACTATTTGAAGAAGATATGTTACTGTCAACAGAACTAACACCTGAATTATATAATAATCGTACTCGCATTATTAAAATGAAAGAATCTATCTCACGTTTATTATCACCAATTTTATAAGAAAAAGCCTATAGCATTACTAGCAAATAACTAGTTACTATAGGCTTTATTTTTTTATTTGTTAATACCCAAATATTCTTCTAGCGTTCCATCATTGTTATAAATTTCAGTAGCAATTTTTTTACCAACATAACGGAAATGCCATGATTCATACATATAGCCTGTCACATCATCCTTACCTTTTGGATAACGCATGATAAAGCCATATTTATGGGCATTTTTAGCAATCCACTTGCCTGCTGGTGTATTTGCAAATTTATTATCAGCATATGCTGCTGTATTTCCTACTTCACCTATGTCAAAAGCTAATCCAGTTTGGTGTTCAGAATATCCTGGACGAGCACTATAAGTATCAGCTGCCTTTTTTCCATCACGTTTTACATATGCTTCATACAATTCAACTTGGCGATCATAAGAACGGTATGTACTAAACGCATCAAATTTAAATCCCTCTAATAATGCTGCTGCATTCAACTCATCAAAAGCTTCTCGTGCATCTTTATTTTCACCTGGAGCAAAATTGGATGGTAATGGATATTGTTTACTTGCAACTAAAATTCCTTTTATATAAGTCGGCTTTTTCGGTAGTTTTTTACCTTCAATATAACCGCCTGCATCTACTTTTTGCTCTTTTTTTGTAATATCTGATGAATTTGTAGCTTTCTTATTTTCTGTTGTATCATGGCTAACAGCCTTCTGTTCTTCTTTGGTAGATTGTTTTGCTTGTTGTGTTTCCCCACAACCTGCAAGTAGACTCCCAGAAATAGCAATAATTGAAGCAATAGCTATCGGAAATCGGTAATACTTCCCTTTCCTCACCTTTTATACACCTCTATTTAACAAATAACCTTATCTCATATTCTACTAAGGTAGAACAGCTAGGAAAATCACATTGTTCAATTTATATTCTCTACTTTACAAAAATCAATATCAAACATCAACATGCTCGATATCGATTATGATCAAATAATTATCATAACGAGGATTGCTAAAGTAGCAACTCCAAAGAATAAGGCCATAGCCTTCATCCATTTTGCTTCTTTAGTAAAACCCTGTTTTTCCATATCCTTTGCACGAAATGTATTTGTAATTGCAAACATTAATGATATAAACAGAACCGCAAGATTAAAATTTTGTTTAATCACAAAAAATACGGCAAGTAAACTTGTAATAGTTACTAGTATGCCTGATACTAATTTTGCATTCATATTATCTCTCTCCTAATCATTTTATATAGGTTTTAATAACTGTTTTTTTAAGACATAATAATAAAAATCTATTTCAATAATAAAGTTAACGTAAAACTTCACTTATCACACTATTTTCTTAAAAAATAGATTTTTATATAAAAAACGGGGTGCATGAATCACCCCGTTTAAGTTTAACTTATTTTTTACTTTTTTTCTTTGCTGATTTTGCAGCTTGTTTCTCTGCTGGTGTTAACTTTCTTTTTTCTTCTGATCCATTTGAAACTTCTTTCGTTTCTTTTTCAGGGTGTACTGAATAGAATTTACGTCCTAGATATGTTTGGAATATCAAGATTGCACCGCTGACTGACCAGTAAAGTGGTAATGCTGCCATGCTAGAGAATGAGATGAACATAATCATAATTGGAGAAATGTACATCATCATTTTCATTTGAGATTTTTGTTGTTCTGGAACTGTCCATAACGATACTTGTGCTTGGATAAAGTAAACTACCCCCGCGATAATCGTCATAACTATATCCGGTTTACCAAGCTCAAACCATAAGAATGGGTGCGCTTGTACTTCACCAGAATATAGGATTGCATAATATAGTCCCATAATTATTGGCATTTGAATAATAACAGGCAAACATCCCATGTTCATAGGATTAACGTTATATTTTTTATATAAGCCCATCATTTCTTGTTGTAATGCCATTTGCTCTTCTTTTGTTTTCGCTGCTTTTAATTTCTTTTGTATTTCGTCCATTTCTGGCTTTAATTTATCCATTTTGTCCTTCATGCCTTGCTGATTCTTGTAGTTTTTAAGCATGAAAGGCATTAAGACTAATCGAATAATAACGGTAATGAGAATAATAGCAGGTCCATAACTACCGCCAAATACATTATTACCGAAGAAATCTAGCAGGAATTCCATTGGTTTTACAAATGTACTATAAAAAAAGCCTTCTTGGTTTTTGACTGAATCACATCCAGCTAACACGAATGGCGCTAAACCAAGCATTGAGATTAACCAAAGTTTTTTCTTCAATATTTTCACCTACAATTTCTCAAGCTATAGTGAAGTATACATTATATAGAGGATACTAATCAAATCAAAGTAATGCACGAAAAATAATATATGTAATTTTTAAATTATAAAAGTCTTTCAGGTAATTGGAAACGGAAATACTCAAGTTCTGGATTATCTTTAAAATGTTTTGGTGTAACACCCACATATTTTTTAAAAATACGAGTATAGTAACTTTGATTACAGAAATGGAATTGCTCCGAAATATCAGAAATACTTTTATTTGTATGTCGTAAATAATATTGTGATTCTTCTACTCTTCTAACATTTAAATACTCTACTAAGGTTATCCCTACATGCTCTTTGAAAATTCGTGATAAATGACTTGTGCTAATTTTAAAGTATGATGCTATATCTTCTACAGATAAATCCGATTCAATCTCATCGTCGATAAACATGATCACCTTATTAACGGTTTGATGTTTATAGTAAGGTTGTTTTCTTTCGGATATAACATAAATATAAAATTCTATTAAGTCATCTGCAAATTGTAAATACTCCGCATCATTCATGCGTTCATCAATCATCTCCACACATGCCACGTTAAAAGCAAAAACCTTTTTTGATGGTACCTGGTTCTCTATTAGTTTTCTAGTGACAACTGACGATAGAATAACAAAATAATGTCTAACAGCTCTAAAGAATTGCTTACCTGCGCGTATAGATAGAATATTAAGTAACTCCTGCAATGATTTCTTCGCAGCCTCGGCTTCTAATTGATTAATTTGCCTCAATAATTGCGCTTCAATATCAAAGAATTTCTCTATACCTTCGTATTGATTCATCATTTCAATTTCCTTAAAGTACCTTTTAGAGATAGATTCTGAAATGGAATATTGGTGTTCTAGCATAAACTCCCCATCTTTCTATAATATTAAACAATTTTCTGTTACATTATTCTTACTATATAACGAAAATGGTAATATGAAAATAGTTTTATTAACCAAGTAAGAAGAAAATTTACGTTTATGTATGGGTCAATCTTCTTAAAAAAATAAATACTTGGGGCATTATTTTTTATATACTTATGTAAAAATAATACATATACTGAAATTTTTTAATAAATTTTTATCTTTATTTTTATCGGTTATCAAATTATAGTATTTATATGGACAAATTTATGTCACATTTTTGTATGAACTCATACATTTATTAGCTATACTTAATTTTATAAATAATCTATAGTAATAATATGTGAACGAACTTTTAAGAATGGAAAGAAACGAGGTATAAATTAATGGATCCACGATCTATCGAGGAATTGATACAGGTTATTAAGGAATTTTTCCCTGATAATACGTCAATCGTTATTTCAGATACAAAAAAGTATTTATATTATCAACCGAGTAAAAAAGTTGATTTAAAAATCAAACCAGGAGATGAAATACCTGAAGGCTCTGCGACTTATAAAGCACTTGACTATGGTCAAAAGATAAATTCATTTATTGAACCTGAAGTATTCGGTGTTCCTTATTATGGAATGAGTATTCCATTATTAGAAGAAGGCGAAACAAAGGGTGCTATCACTGCAATCTTCCCTCAAAAACCTTCTCCTTTCCTAACAAACTATATTACGATTAAAATTGACGATTGTTGGTATCCCGTTAAACACAATGAAGTCATTTATTTGGAAACTCAACTTCGTAAAACGTTTGTCAAAACAATGCAAAAAGAAGGCTACCATCGTTTAAATTTAAGTGATCTTGAGTTGTTCCTATCTCCTGATACATTTATTCGATGTCATCGTTCGTATATTGTCAATATCAACTATATTGAAGAAATTCAACCAGATTCACATTCAACATTCTTATTAATAATGAAAGACGGTACTCGTATTCCTGTTAGTCAACGATACGCAAGTTACTTCCGTCGTTCTTTAGGGTTCTAGATTAATTTACACGTATAATATAAAGGAGTTGCCTAACACTATTCAAAGGTAGCTCCTTTTTCTCTTATATTCGACAAAATTCTGTTTTATACACTTTTTAAACCCTTTCATGCAGTTGCAAACAAATTGTGACAATTCGGTGATAATATTAAAAATGGTTATATAATTTTTCAAATAAGTACACTTCAAGTAGAAATTTTTTACAGAATTAGTATGAAATTATTCGTTAAATAGAAGGAGAGATTTCCATGACAGTAAAAGTAGAAGAAAGACTTCGTAATTCCGAACTTTTGAAAAAAGTAATGCCAGCTGATGAAGCAGCTAAAATTATTAAAGATGGAATGACACTTGGCCTAAGTGGATTTACTCGCGCTGGTGATGCAAAAGCTATTCCTATGGCATTAGTAGAACGCGCAAAAACAGAGGACTTTAAAGTAAACGTTTTCACTGGTGCTTCTTTAGGTTCAAACATTGACGCTTTAATGTCTGATGCTGGTATCGTCAACAAACGTTTACCATTCCAACTAGACCGCACAATGCGTGGCCACATTAACAAAGCTGATATGCTATTTGTTGACCAACATTTATCAGTTACTGCTGAATATTTACGTCAAAATGCCATTGATAAAATTGACGTCGCTGTTATTGAAGCAGTTGCTGTTACAGAAGACGGTATGCTAATCCCTACAACATCTGTTGGTAACTCACCAATTTACGTACAAAAAGCTGATAAAGTTATTATTGAATTGAACTTAGCTTCTTATCCACAATTAGAAGGTATTCACGATATCTATGTACCAGAAGACCAAGGCAAACGTGGTCCAATTCCACTAGTTCACGCTTCAGATCGTATCGGCACTATCGGTATTCCTTTAGATTTAGATAAAGTAGCTGCAGTTGTACTTACAGAACAAACAGATTCACCAACTACAATTACTCCAATTGACGAAGAAACTCAACAAATTGCAGATAACATTCTTGAATTCTTCCGCAATGAAATTAAAGAAGGCAGATTAACTGAAACATTAGCTCCACTTCAATCAGGTGTTGGTTCTGTAGCAAATGCCGTTCTTGGTGGTATGGCAAATTCTGAGTTCAAAGATTTAGAAGTATATTCTGAAGTACTTCAAGATGCAGTGTTCGATTTAATCGATGCTGGTAAAGTTAAATTTGCTTCAGGTTGTGCAACTTCATTATCAGCAGAAAAAATTGAATCAGTATATGGTAACTTGGACAAATATAAAGACAAACTTGTATTACGCCCTCAAGAAATTTCAAATAATCCAGAGCTAGTTCGTCGTATGGGCTTAATCGCTATGAATACAGCTCTTGAATTTGATATTTATGGTAACGTAAACTCTACTCATGTATCAGGAACAAAAATGATGAATGGTATTGGTGGTTCAGGTGACTTTGCTCGTGCTGCTCGTATCTCAATCTTCATCACAAAATCATATGCTAAAGATGGCAAAATTTCTTCAGTAGTTCCATTCGTATCACATGTTGATCACACAGAACATGATGTTGATGTTGTCGTAACAGAACAAGGTCTTGCAGATTTACGTGGCTTAGCTCCTCGTGAACGTGCAGAACTAATCATTGAAAATTGTGTACATCCTAAATTCAAACCTGCTCTTCAAGCATACTATGAAGAAGCAAAAACTCGTGGTGGACAAACTCCTCACGTATTAGAAAAAGCATTTTCATTCCATACTAACTTAGCTAAATATGGTACAATGCTTCCAGAAAAAGAAAAATAACAGGTCTTCAAAAAAAGACTCAGCATTTCTGCTGAGTCTTTTTTACTTATAGATGATTAGTTAAGATCTTTAGGTGGTTTTATACCATTCAAGAATTCATGTTGTTCTTCATTTTCATAATGAATTGCAGTTGCAGAACCTTCAGAAATCATTTTTGTATCATCGTCATTGTAAGTTTGATGTGCATTGGCATAACCGTCAGCTGTTGTTGTATTAAAAGCATCTGGGGCAACAGTAACTGATGAATCAGGTACTTTATCCATAAGGCCATTTAGTTTAGCCTTCGTACTATTAAATGCTTCTACTGCTTTATCTCGATTTTCTTTTTTACGAAAATACGCATATGCACCTGCAGCAAGTCCCGCTATTAATAGAGATTTTCCTTTTGCCATATCAATCATTCCTCCCATTATCTTTCTAAATTAACTATACCCTATTTTTTAGAAAATACACATTATCAAGTTGATTTTATAATAATTTGTCACGTTTAAAGACTGTTTTTATATCCCACTAGCCTATAGAAATTTCTATGAAGAGATAAAATAATTCTCTCCTATGACCTATGCTTTTTTTCTGCTATCATAATAAGAAAATGCACGAAATGGAAGTGTGGTTATGCAAAATGACAGAAGTACAATCTGTTAAAAAGAAAAAAGGTACTTTAACAAAAGAAAAGATTATTAAAACTGCCCGCAACTTATTTTATAAAAAAGGCTACGATGCAACCACTACAGCTATCATTGCTAAAGAAGCAGGAGTATCTGAAGCCACTTTATATAAATATTTTAAAAGCAAAATGACATTACTATTATCAACAGTTGAACCTGAATGCATACCCTTTATGGAAAATAAAAATTACCAACTGTTAACTAATCAAGAACTGTTGAGTGTATGGACTAACGAATTGATAGACAAAGTTTTTTATAATCGTCCTCAATATTCAATCATTTTCAATGAATCAACAAAACATCCAGAACTTTCCGAACAGTATATTGCGAATATATACAGTATGTCTAATGCAGATTGGGAACTTGTTAATCGAATGGATAAAGGAGATTTACCTAAAATCGATTTAATCCTATTTCAAGTTGGGATAATTGGTTCTTTCTTAGCAATGATAACCCATATGCAAATTTATGATCCTACGATCAAGTTAGAGAAAGTTCCCCCAAATATTCGAAATACGCTTATTTGCTTAATAGAAGGAAAATTTTTCGTATAAAAAAGTAAAGGGCGATCTCATTTACCAATCCGAACGATTGTTTATTGAGATCACCTCTTAATCTAAATGACAGAGGAATTAGGATAAGTTACATCGCTAGATTCTGCTTTTGGTTTTCGTACATAGCACATAATTGCAGCAATGTAGTAAACAATAGACGTTAAAGATAGTATTCCAGCAAATACTCCAGCCACTATAAACATACTTCCTGCAAAATTCGCCCTATTCTTTGTCCTTACTGCTTGAACTATCCCCACTATTCCTGCAACAACACTAACGATAAAGCAAATGATGATAAACCAACCAAAAGGGCCTAGAAAATTTATCGCTGATACCATACTTTCAGCAAAGGCTTGTATATCAGTATCCTTGAATTGAGGGTCATTTGTTAATTGATTTTTAAATTCTGTAACCAATTCATCTTGTAATTGCGTGTTATTCTTCACTTCTGAAACAAGTTTTACGATTAACCCCATAATTGCAATTGCAATCAGATTGAAGAGCGTACCTACACTACCTAAAACTATTTCAATCGTTCTTTTCACTAAACCACCTCTATATTATTGTTATAGATTACTATACGTTACTACTTTCAAAAAGTTTCAGATTTTCTTATTCTATACAAAAAAGGACTATCTTATAAGTAATTTTCACTTATTTGATAATCCTTATAAATTTATGCTGTTTAACTTACTAACATTCGTTAAAAAAGTTACTACGAAACACTTATGCTTTTATATCATCATATTCATGTGATGTTTCAAAAGCTTTGACTACATAGGAACAAACGGCTTCAATTTTATATTCGTTTTCACGAGCATAATCTGCAGCCCGATTTAAGAGTTGTTTTGCAATTCCTTGACCGCGTAAGGAGCTATCAACAAAAGTATGCTCAACTACCATTATGTCGCCTAACTGTGTCCAAATAATTTCTGCAAGTACTTTACCTTCTTTTTCATACTCAAAGGCAAATTCTTCAGCATCTCTTTTACTTAATTTAAATTCCATATTTTCACACCCCCCATGTAATAAATTTAGTTTAGCATATTATCGCTAAAGTATGTTAGTGTGTGATGCGGGATTTATATTCGGTACAAATTCAGGACAGAATTAGCTAAATAATCCGCTAATACCATCAATTATTTTCTGAAAGAAGCTTTTCACACTCGCCCAGAAACCTGAGTCACTTTTAATGTCTTCGTTTATTTTATTTAATTGATCTTTAATATTACCACTTAAATCATCTAATTGTGTTGACCATTTGCTAAAATCAATATCAAGTTTACTGATTTTATCCATTAAATCAATTAATAATTGGCGGTCTTTATCACTTAAGTTAATCTCTAATTTTTTAAGTTGTTCATCAACAATTTTTTCGACATCTTCTTTTGTTGCTGGTTTTTGTTCAGCAATTTGTTTTTTTATGTCTGTTAATAATTGACTTACCTTTTCTTCGTCCACACCAGAATTTTGAGCCAAATCAGTGGCTACTGAAAGCTCTTGATTCGCTACATCTGTACGGTCTTTATCTAGTTTTTTACCAGTTGTTACTTCGTATGCCTTGTAAATGCCTGCAAGTGCAGAGTGTCCTGTTACTTTTTTAGGTGCAGCTACTTCAACTGTAGCATCTTCAATCCCTGCTGTTAGCATTGCATTACTATACATATCAGAAGTTACCTCTGTAATATTTTCAGGTGTCACTATGTTGATAACTAAGCCAGAGCCAGCATCTTTTGGTGTAATTTTAGCAGATGAATATAGACGTGCACTTGAATTCCCATTTTCAATGTATTTTGCGATATCTGCACCTGTAATTGTAATTTCTTGGACATCAGAGTTATTTGCAATGCCTAAGCTATTTTTCACACTTACTTTTTCGCTTTCTGAAAGACTTCCGCCATAAACAACAATTGGAACTCCTAATTTTTCATTGACCACTTCATCCGACGATTGAGATGAATTTGTACTTGCATAACTTGTTGTTGGTGCAACAATGGCTGTTGTCAAACTCATCGCTGCAATGACAGCAAAGATTTGTTTTTTCATTGTGGAATTTCCTCCTTAGACTTTCATCATTTCTAGATTTGTTTTAGTCACTTCTAGTAAATATTATGAAATTATTTGAGCCAAATCCTTTCATAAAATAATTTTCCAGTTCAAAAAGAAATATTAAGTAATTCTAAATATCTTTACTAATAATACGTTAAAAAGAGCAAAAAGTTTCTGAAAGTGGGTAAACTTTCTCCTTTTGCTCTTCATATATTATTTAATTGATGTCCAACCGTCTTCTTGAGTAATTCGGTTAGCTTTCATAAGTGTACCTAGCGCACGCTTAAAAGCACCCTTACTCATATGGAACATTTCTTTAATTTCCTCTGGTGAAGATTTATCGCCAAATGGCATTTTTCCACCAACATCTTCTAGGTATTTAAAAATTTGCTCTGCATCATCGCTTAGACGTTCATAAACTCGGGGAAGCATAGAAGCGTTTATAGTACCATCTTCTTTTACTTCAATAACTCGAACGCTAATATCTGAACCAAGGCGTGGTTCTGCTCCACGTTCAGATTCATGAACAAAAATACGATATGGTGTATCAACACCAAGTAAAAATGTTCCGACCGGTAACAAACGATACGGACGAGCTAAAATATTTTTATTGAACAATTCAGGATCTGCATCCTCATATAATTCTAATATTTTTTCCTCGGTAGCTAAACGACCAAATAATCCGCCTTCACGGTCTGTACGTAACGTTACATACAAATGGTTTCCTGGTTCAGGCCATAGTGATTTTAACTTAGGTAAGTCTTCAGCTGGCACTAGAACTTCTCTTGAAGTACCGATATCTACATATGCGCCTTCACGGTCTTTAACATGTAACACGCGTGCCCATCCATATTCACCTTTAAGAATATGTGGTAAGGCCGTTGTTGCAGCTAAATTACCTCTTCGATCTGCATATAAAAATACTTCAATTTTTTGATTAACCTTTAAAGGTTCCGTTACTTCCGAAATATTCAACGGGATATCTACATTATCATTTGTTAATACATATTTTGACTCTTGTTCTTCTTTTACTACTAATTTTACTACGTCACCTGATTGCAACTCTGTCATAATGCAAACTCCTTTCATATGACATCTATCATTCACCGGAATGAGTATCTTTTAACTCTTCTAGTTTGTGGATAAAGTCGGGATTCTCTTCTAGTACTTGGATAAGATCTGCTATTCGATCAATAGAATTCCAGCTTAAATGATGCTCAATCCCTTCCACATCATTGTAAATTCTTTCTTCATCTACACCAATTAGTCTTAAAAACTGTTCCAATAAGCTATGTCTCTCTACTAGTCGTTTACCTAATTTTAACCCTTTTGGCGTTAAAGATAGTCCTCTATATCGTTCGTAAACTAAATAACCATCTTTATCAAGTTTCTGTACCATTTTGGTAACTGAAGAAGGCAGAACTGACAATGCTTCGGCTATGTCCGATACACGCGCGTAACCTTTCTGGTCAATTAGTAAATAGATTTGTTCGATGTGATCTTCCATACTCGGTGTCGGCATCTCAATTCCCTCTCTTTCGATTTCCTATCTCTCTAGTTTACTACATGAAACTATAAAACGTAACCTGTAGTGTAAAAGCGTTAAATTTAATTCATAATATATCGCCTAAATTATTGAATTTTTGCATATACACATGTATCACGTAGCTTCTTTCCATCTGCTGAGCGACTATCTTGTTTTAATATTCCTTCTAATTCAAACTGCGCTCTAGTTGCGACAGCCCGACTTCTTATGTTATCACTATCGCAACGAATTTCCAGCCGTTTTGCACCTAATTCTTTAAATGCAAATTGAGAAATTCTTTGTACAGCTTCTGTCATATAACCGTTTCCTTCATGTCTTGCATCTACCCAATAGCCGATTTCAAACTTAGGAATAGTCCAGTCAATATTATGCAATCCTGAAGAACCGATAAATTCTCCACTTTCCTTTAGGAATACATGTAATCGTAAGTCTTTCCTTGTTATAAAATCACCAATAGCTTGACGAAGATTTTCTTTCGTCTCCTCTTTCTTAGGCATTGTCTGCGCCCAATTCATGAAGGGCTTTAAGTTTTTCGCCGAATGTGCAATAGCTTCCCAAACAGAATCGACATCTTCTATATGTGGCATACGAATGATTAATCTTTCTGAATCAAAGCTACTTGGGAAATCCCATCTATCTTTATAATTTATATTTTCATTTTTTTCTTCGTCTTCCCAGCTAACAGGAGTGGTTTTTCCCTCCAAATAATCTTGACGCGTAATTCCATATGTAACCGCATCGTAGTATGAATTTTCCTTCGGTACGTACCAAGCTTGACGAAGATGCGCCTCTTTGACAAACCCCGCTTTCTCAAACGTTTTCCTCATGGCAATATTATCTTGTCTAGTATGGCCCTCTATACGTATTTTATTATTTGGCAACGAGAATACATATTCACTTACTAATTTTAATGCTTTTGTGCCATAGCCTAATCCTCGCCATTTTTCTGCTATACGTAAGTCAAACAATGGAATTTCATCCTGCAAATCGTATATTTTTACCATTCCTACTTGTAAGTTCTCATCATTTACTAACCAAAAAGTTTTTGCTTGATCTGATTCATAACCACCTTCATCAATTGCTTTTTCGATAATTTCTCTTGCAGGATGTGTATTCTCATGATAAGGCCATACATTTGTTGTCATAAATTCGATTAGTTGTTCTTGTTCTTCTATAGTCCATTCAATTAGTTTCATATTATTCGCCTCCATTACCATAATCACTACAAGTACTATATCAATCGTCCAACGATTCCTTATTCATACATAAATCATAAATTCTATATTCCCTATCATACCGGAATAATTAGTAGTTTTGTTAATCATTTATCCCTCAATATACTATCCTAAATTCAATTTGAGAATTTTTTACTATTTTTGTATATTTGTATAAAGTGAACCTTACATAGAAAGATTCTTCTAATGTTCACTAGAAACTTTAAAGAAATGCTTAATCCCTTTAAAACATTTAAGGGAAATACTATCAACTGAAGGGGTGGTTTTATGAAAAAAGGGCGTTGGAATATGATTACAGATGTTTCGGATGTTCATGTTGGTCACGTTACGTTATATGAGAAATTAAATGCGGAAGATACAATTTGTACAGGTGTAACAGCTATATTACCACATGGAGGCAATCTGTTTGAGCAGAAGGTACCTTCTGCATGCTTTGTATTGAACGGATTTGGAAAATCAGTAGGGCTTGTTCAAGTAGAAGAATTAGGTTTGATGGAGTCCCCGCTTATGCTTACAAATACATTCAGTGTTGCGTCCGTTTTAGAAGGAACTTTAGATTATTTACTTCATCAAAATCCTAGTATCGGCGACTCTACTAGTTCCCTCAATATTGTTGTTGGTGAATGTAATGATAGCTATCTTAATAGTATGAGGCTTCGCGCTGTAAAACCTGAACATGCTGTTTCCGCTATACATAATGCAAAGCATGCACCCTTTGAACAAGGCGCAGTCGGTGCCGGAAAAGGCATGATCTGCTATGAACAAAAAGGAGGTATTGGTTCATCTTCTAGAATTATCGAACAAGATGATGAAATTTTTACAGTAGGTGCTTTATCGCTCACAAATTTTGGTAACGCTAGTGAATGTCGTTTCGCCAGTTGGCAACAAGATTCACCTATCGAAAAACCTGATGGCTCTGTCATCATCGTAATCGCAACAGATGCACCCGTTAGTGATCGGCAACTAAAAAGACTAGCTAAAAGGGCAGCTATCGGACTTGGAAGAACAGGTACACACATCCATAATGGCAGTGGCGATATTATTATTGCATTTTCAACTGCATACACAATCCCACACCAATCTAGTTCATCTATTGGAGATGCGGTAGCATTTGTGAGAGATGATTCGAAGCTAATGAATGATCTCTTTCAAGCAACGATTGAGGCTACAGAAGAATCTGTCTATCAATCATTGCTACATGCCGAAACAACAGTTGGACGTAAAAATCGAATTGTAGAAAAGGCAAATTTGACGTAAAAAATAAAAAGATTGGCTACTAAAGCCAATCTTTTTATAGGATTTGCCATCCTAAAGTGACGAAGATAATACCCGCAAATAACGTTAAAACAGGATATAAAAATACTCCACGTACATCCTTTTCCTGTATTAAACGGACAGTATCGAACGCAAAAGTAGAAAATGTTGTAAACGCTCCTAAAAACCCCGTCACAACGAACGCTGTCAATAACTCTTGATGATTCACTGATATATGTAGTGCCATTCCCATAAATAATGAACCTACACTATTTACGATAAATGTTGCTACATAATATGGTTGAGCTTTATACACCATCCATTTAATAATACTAAATCGTGCTAACGCTCCAAGTCCTCCACCAATAGCAAGTGCGAGCCAGTTCACGAACGCTCACCTGCTTTCTTTTTAGGACTTGTAAGTAAAAAGCCGAATGATGCCAATACAATACAAAGTACCGTCATCATAATTGCGTAAATAATTGCCATAAACACATTGGTTTGCATTAGTTGAAGCCATCTAGCTGAAAATGTAGAAAATGTCGTGAAGGCACCTAGTAATCCAGTTGTCAAAAATACCTTCCACCCAGAATACTGTGGAAAACGTGTGAATAAACCATTTAAAATACCCATCAAAAAACTTCCTACACTGTTTACAATCCACAGCATCCACTCAGTTGGAACAATAACTATAACGCCATACCGCATCAATGTCCCCAACATTCCACCTATTGTAACCGCTACTACGTTTTTTAACACAAAATACACCTTCAATTGAACTGCTAAAACGAAATAGTTATTTCATTCCATCTAAATATTTTTTTAGAATTTTCCTAACTCGCTTTCTAACAGTTTTATTTTGCTTTTAATATTAATGTATAGCCATCTGAAATTTTACCATTAATCACTGTTTCATGGTACGTTCCGTTCACCCAATCGTCTACTTGATCATGGTACCACTGTGATCTTACATGCCCAGATTGACCAGGCCCAACAATATGATAAGCTTTCGATAAATCACTTAAATCAGCTACAAATCTCCATGATGCTCCATGATTAACAATGCCTGTTTTATCGGAAGCAGCTGCTCGAACAGTTACCTTTGAACCAGAAACTGGAGTCTTCTTCGAATCTAATAGTTTGGCGAGTATTGGAGATGCAGATGATAGTGGATGTTTGAATACTACTTGATGATAATCACCCCATCGCCAATTTGATAAATCTTCACCATGAGATTCTTTTATATCCTTTACAGTTTCTTGTAAAGCTTTCGTAACAAGTTCGTCAATCCCACCAGCCTTATCGACAAATTCACCAGGTTTTCCTTTATACGCTTGGCGAAGTATTTCATCTGTAATATTATACTTTCCGGGCATCATATCATAAACATCCGCAGGCATTGATTTCTTAAAGAGCTGTTGTTGTATTTTAATCATCCACAGATTATATATGAGCGGTGCACCTTCTGATACAGAATCTTGGTAATCCCACTCTTCCATCATCTTTATAACATCCTCAAGTTTCCCTTGTTTTTTTACAGATTCAATTAGGTTTGGCAAGAATTCTTTTGCATATAGGTTTTCTGTATCTAATTGCATATTCTCCATATCTTCAACTGTAAAATCATCTTTCTCCTCTAGCATTTCAACTATTCGTTCATAACGATATGGTTGTGCCCAAAAATCAGTAATATGATAAGGATACCCGCTACCCACTACCTTATTATTCGCAGTTGCAATATAACCGCTATCTGGATTAACTACTTTCGGCAATTGATTAAAATCAATATATCCTTTCCAGCCATAATCTGCAGAATATCCTGGTACAGGGAATTGTCCATCCCCTCTTTTACGTATTGGAATTAGACCATTCGCTTTATATGCAATTGTTCCGTCGGTTGATGCAAATACAAAATTTTGAGCAGGTGCTTTAAAATCCGTTAAAGCCGTTTCAAATTCATGCCAATTTTTTGCTTTATCTAAATTTAATATAGCTTGCAACTCTTGTGTAGATTGTAGCGCTGTCCATTGCATCGAAAATACTGCAGTAGGTTTTTCCTTTTTAAAGGCTAAGTCCGAGATAATTGGACCATGTCTTGTCACAACAACCTTATAATCAATCGTTTTTTCCCCTTTTACTTTAATCTTTTCTTTGCGGACCTCTGCCTGCTCCCATTTATTTTCATATTTAAACTGTGTCGGATTATCTGGATTTGGTATTTCAATATATAAATCTTGCACGTCTGGCCCTACATTCGTAACACCCCAAGCAATGTGATCATTATGTCCTAATATAATACCTGGAATACCAGCAAAAATTACACCACTCACATTTTGAGAAGGCGAAGTCAGATGCATCTGGTACCATATAGATGGCGTGCTCAATCCTAAATGTGGATCATCCGCCAAGAGCGGTTTACCACTTTGTGTTTTATCTCCAGATAGGACCCAGTTATTACTTCCATTGAATTCATTTGGAATCAGGGACGCATCAAATTGACCTGAAACTTTTACGGTATTTTCGATATTCTCTTCAATAATAGATTTAGCATTTTCAGGGTAATGTATCATTAATTCCTGTACTTCATCTGCGGTTAGATTTGCTAATGCCCAATGTCTAAATGCCAGCATACTCCAATTTCCACCTAAATCGTATGCCATATATTTACCAATTGTTAAAGAGTCTACTGCTGTCCATGGCGTTGGTTCATATCCTAACACCTTAAACTCATAAGGTAATGTTCCTTCTTTTTTAGCTTGTTTTATATATGCATTCACCCCTTCTGCATACCAACCTAAAACCTGTTTAGCTTCTTTTGAATAACCATCATATGACTTTTTTGCAGCATCTCTAAGACTAAACGTTCTAAAAAATTTGTCGGTCTTAATCGTGGAAGATCCCACTACTTCTGATAATGTTCCACTTGCTTGTCTCCTTGATAAATCCATCTGGAATAAGCGATCTTGTGCCTGAACATACCCTTGTGCACGATAAAGATCTGCATCAGATTTTGCATGTATATGAGGTACACCCTTCTCGTCTCTTGTAACTTTAACATCTTCATCCATGCCTTTAACGATGACCTTCCCTTCAATGTCAGGTAAAGTTTTGTCGATATAATAATTCACATAAAGGGCAGATGCTATTACGATTAGTACAAGAATTCCGAGTATACTTAAAACCCATTTCCACAGTCGTCTTTTTCTTTTCATCATACATATCCCCCCTACACTCTCTATATTCCAAGGCCTCTCAATTTATCCCTAAATCCAAATAAATAAAAGGGCTCATCCATTCATTGGATAAGCCCTCTCAGATAATATGTCTATTTTATTTCTAACATGATTGGACAATGATCACTACCTAAAACATTGTCGTGAATCTCAGCATTAATGATTTTCTCTTGTAAGCGATTCGATACGATAAAGTAATCTATACGCCAACCAATATTTCTTTCACGTACTTTATTCATATAAGACCACCAGGTGTAACGATCGGTTACATCTGGATATAGATAACGAAAAGAGTCGGTGAATCCGGAATTTAGCAATCTAGTCATTCTTCCTCTTTCTTCATCTGTAAAACCAGAATTCCCTATATTTGCTTTTGGATTTTTTAAATCTATTTCTTCATGTGCAACATTTAAATCTCCGCAATATATAACAGGTTTTACTTTATCTAATGATTTTAAATAAGCACGTAATTCGTCTTCCCAAACAACACGATATTCCAAACGCGTCAAATCTCTTTTGGAATTTGGCGTATAAACGTTTACTAAATAAAAGGTTTCATATTCTAGTGTAATAATTCGGCCTTCTTCTTGTGTATCACAATCCCCAACTCCATATTTTACTGATATTGGCTCATGTTTTGTAAAAATTGCTGTACCTGAATACCCTTTCCGTTCAGCATAATTCCAAAATTGATAATAGCCTGGAATTTCTAAATCTACTTGTCCAGCCTGACATTTTGTTTCTTGAATACTAAAAAAGTCCGCATCCATTTCATCAAAATAATCTTGAAAGCCTTTTTTCAAACATGCACGAATACCATTTACATTCCATGATATGAATTTCATATTCAAAATCTCCTATATGTAAAAATACACCTTCCGTCTATACGAACGAAAGGCGCTAATAAAAAATGCTTCTGTATTTTAGACTATCCTACAGTAATAGAAGGTTTAATCTACTTTATCAGTAGCTAAATCTTCTCCAACAATTTTCACCTCTGTTTCAAGATCTACATTGAATTTTTCTTTTACAGCTTTTTGTACCATATGAATGGTTTCAATATAGTCAGTAGCAGTAGCGTTACCTTTATTAATAATAAAGCCTGCATGTTTTGTTGAAACTTCGGCGCCACCGACACCTTTTCCTTGCATACCACTATCTTGGATTAGCTTTCCGGCAAAATAACCTGGAGGACGTTTGAAGACACTTCCCGCTGAAGGATATTCAAGTGGTTGTTTAGATTCTCTCTTAAATGTTAAATCTGCAATTGTAGCATCAATCGTTTCTTTATCCCCATTTTCCAATTTGAAAATAGATGATAAAACATAATAACCATTCTTAGCGATAATACTTTTACGATAGCCAAGTTCTAATTGTTCTTTTGAAAGATTTAATACTTCACCTGCTTTAGTCAATACCTTACAACTAACAATAACATCATTAATCTCTCCGCCATATGCACCAGCATTCATAGCCATCGCACCACCAATAGAACCTGGAATTCCACAAGAAAATTCAAGGCCTGTTAGCGACTTAGCAGCAGCAGCCTTTGACACGTCTTTAATAAGTGCACCAGATTGTGCATACACCGTTGTACCCTCAATACGAATTTCATCGAGTTTAGAAAGATTTAATACAATCCCTCTAATACCACCGTCTCTTATCACCATATTCGAGCCATTTCCTAATAAGAAAATCGGAACATTATTGAGATGTGCATATTTTACAACTTCAGCTACCTCATCTTCTGTTGAAGGCATTACAAGTATATCTGCATTACCTCCAAGTTTTGTCATTGTGTAATTTTTTAGTGGTTCATCTATTTTAATATCTTTAGAATTTACAATCTTATATAAATCATTGACCCATTGTTCTTTCATAATGGAAAGTCCATTCCTTTCATACTTTCTTTTCCTTCATTAAGTATGAATATACAACGGCTATTTTACAAGTGAAAATCACTTAAAGCCATCTTTTTGACCACATTTCAATTGCATCAATTGCATCTTTTAAGCTTAAACCCATTTCTGTAAGACTATATTCAACGCGAACAGGAACTTCTGTGTAAACTTGTCTTTCTACAAGTCCTTCTTTTTCTAATTCCTTCAAACGCTCTGATAGTAAACGGCCACTAATAGGAAGTGAAGATTCAATTTCGCTAAAACGTTTAGGTCCTTCTAATAATTCATACAAAATTAAACCAACCCAGCGTTTACCGATTAAATCCATTGCTTTTGATAATCGTGGACATAATGCATTTTCTTTCATAAATTTCACCTCTAATAAATACATTTTAACGACAATTCGATTAAAAGTAAACTTTTCGTAACTTAATTACTTGACGTAATAAATTTACTGTTTTATAGTAAGTTACGAAAAGTAAGTTAAATACTTTTTGAAAGGAGGAATCACTATGACATTTAAATTAGACCCTAAGATGCAGTTGGGATATGTACAATTGCGCGTTCAATCACTTGAAACTCAAAAAAAGTTCTATCAAGCATTAGGTTTCAGTATTATAGAAGAAAGCTCTCAAGCGGTGATTTTCGGGGCAGGCAGCTCTGAACCGATTTTAATCCTAACCGCAGATAAAGATGTAATTCAAAGACCGCCTCGAACTACCGGACTGTATCATTTCGCTATTTTAGTCCCAAGTCGAGAAGATTTAGCGTATATGATTGGAAATTTAATGAAGATAAAAGCACCATTTAGTGGTGCTGGCGATCATTTATACTCAGAAGCTTTCTATTTAACAGATCCTGAGGGAAACGGTATTGAAATATACAGAGATAGACCTCGTAACGAATGGACTATTCATGATGACGGTACAATTGATACCGATACAATTCCAGTCGATTTCAATAGTATTATGGCATTGTATGATCCAAATCGAGAATGGACTGGCTTCCCTAAAGGTACTATTTTAGGTCATATGCATTTAACTGTATCTGACCTAAGTGATGAATTACGTCGCTTCTATATAGATGGACTCGGCTTAGATTTAAAAACCAATTTTATGGGTTCAGCTTATTTCATGTCAGCAGGAGATTATCATCACCATATTGCTACAAATGTATGGAATGGTATTGGTGCCCCACTTGCACCGTCAGTTGCTAATGGATTAATCAGCTATTCATTGAACCTTTCTTCAATGGATGAATTGAAGAAGTTAAAGCAAAATCTAGTTGAACACGATATTTCACACGAAGAGACTGACAAGAAAATTATTGTGAAAGACTTTAATCACAATGGAATGATATTTACAGTTAAAGATATTTAACAACTAAATATCTTTAATTAATAAATCTTGATTTCAAGATAATAATGTAATATGATTAAACAAAGAAAAATTTAACTCTAGGAGGAATTTAAAATGACAAAATTTAATGTTGACGTAGCACACTCTAGCTTAGGATTCGAAGTAAAACATATGATGATTTCAAAAGTAAAAGGTGGTTTTGATACATTTACAGCAGATATTGATATGAACCCAGAAGATTTAACATCTGCTTCTATCAAATTTGACATTGATGTAAATAGCATCAACTCAAACAATGCAGATCGTGATAATCATTTAAAATCAGCTGATTTCTTTGATGCAGAACAATTCCCTAAAATGACTTTCGTTGCAACTGATATCAAATCAGAAGGGGCTGGCGAATACAAATTAACTGGTGATTTCACAGTCAAAGGCGTAACAAAACCTGTTACTTTTGATGTTGAATACGGTGGTAAAGGTACTAACCCATGGGGTGTAGAAGTTGTAGCATTTGAAGCAACTGGAAAAATCAACCGTAAAGAATTCGGCTTAACTTGGAACGCAGCTCTTGAAACTGGTGGCGTACTTGTTGGGGAAGACATCAAAATCAAAATTGAATTAGAACTTAATCCAGCTCAATAATACAAGAGCCTCTTAGCCTTCTCACATTAGTGAGGGGCTTTTTCTTTTTATCCGCTACTCAATCTATCCTTTAAAACTTTTTCTCTCATCCACCGTATTTATTCTATTACACTTAAGAAGGCAAAATGAGATGTTATTATTCGTGGGGATAGGTTTTCATGAGTTTATGCTTGCACAAATATTTATAAACTAAAAAATCCCGACACACTAATTTGCGCCGGGATTGTTATGATTATATTTATTAAGCTTTAACAGTAAGTTCTTTTAAACGTTTTGCTGCAGCTTTTACTTCTTCTAAACCATTTGCAATAATTTCTTGAGCTTTAGCAGGCATTGCATTGTGACCTTCGATAATTACTTCATCGATGATTTGCATACCAAATACGCCGCCAAATACGTTACGCATGTAGTTTACACACATTTCCATTGGTGCTGTTTCTGGAGTTGAGTAAATACCACCACGAGCATTTAAGAAAATTGCTTTTTTCTCTGGCATTAAGCTTACTAAATTACCGTTTTCACCATATTTAAATGCAAAACCTGCAGCATAAACATAATCGACAAATGTGTGTAATTTAGCTGGAATTGTTCCGTTCCATAATGGGAATGCGAATACGACAACATCAGCAGCAGAAATTGCATCCATTGCTTTTTGTTTTGCAGCTAGTGTACGTTTTTGTAGATCAGATAACTCTTCACCATTTTGTAATTTACCAAACGCTTCAAGAAGGTCTTGTCCAAAGTATGGAGTATCTTCTTCATAAACATCATATACAGAAACGTTAAGGTCAGATCCTTTAATCTCTTCCATAAATGTTTCATACATTTTACTAGAAATAGCTTGATCAGCTGGACGATTATTTGCTTTTACTACTAATACATTAGTCATTAAATATATCTCTCGCTTTCAATTGGTTTTAAATGAATATCTCTAATTCGAGATAAATTCATTTTAAAAGAAAACACATTCTAAGTCAATGAACGTGTTCTCATACTTTTGACTGATTCTATAATTCACATTTACCATCTGTGCAAATTCCAGTACCATCTTGCCCCATCATTTTCAAGCTTGGTCGTAAACCTGCCTCTTTAGCAACTTGCCGAACTGCTTTTTCAAAGACCTCTCCTGGTTGTGCGCCAGATATTGCGTATTTGTTATCAAATACAAAGAAAGGAACACCACGAACACCTAACTCAGATGCTTTTTGAATATCAGATAGGACATCATCTGCAAATGAGCCATCATTAAGTACATCTTCAATTGCTTGACGTTCTAAACCAACTTCTACCCCTAAATCCACTAATTCTTCCGTTAATCCTATTTCTTTATTTTCATTGAAATAAGCTTTTAAAAGTCTCTCGCTCATCTCTGCCCCTTTTCCTACAGAGTCAGCATATTTGGCTAGTCGATGAGCTTTAAATGTATTAGCAGGTTTCATATTTTCATAATGATAATCCAATCCAAGCGATGCTGCACGTGCAATAATCCCCTCTGATTGTACTTTCATCTGTTCAACTGTTGTACCGTATTTTTTTGCTAATGCTTCATAGACTCCTATCTCCGATGTTGCTGGTGAATCAGGACTTAGTTGATAACTTTTTAACTCTACTTCAACTTGATCTTTATAGCCTGTTTTTTCTAATGCATTCTCTAATTCTCTTTTACCAATATAACAAAATGGACATACATAATCTGACCATATCTCAATTTTCATGTTCCTTCACCTCTTCAATCTATTTTATAGGGGTTATTATATATTCTGCAATTTTCCTGCCCATGTATAATAATCCACAAATTTCACATAATATAAATAAAAAATAAGTAGGAGATTTTATGACCACCTCTATTTGGTTACAAAACATGCAAACGACTATAAATTCATCCCTTCAGGAATCTTTACAAACCGATGTGTGTATTATCGGTGGAGGCCTAAGTGGCATAATGACAGCCTATCATTTAGCCAAAGCTGGAAAGTCCGTCGTTTTACTTGAAGGTAATTCTTTTCTTAGTGGCGCCACCGGTCACTCTACAGGAAAACTGACCGCACAACACGGCCTTGTATATCAAACGATTATTGAGAAATTCGGATTGGATGCTGCTCAACTCTATTATGAACTTAACCAAAAAGCTATAACTGCTGCACTAGATTTAGTAGATTCTTCTATTATTAAACCTGCTACTTCTTTCTTATACACTACTGAAAGCAATAATATTAAGAAGATTGAAGATGAATGGGATGCTTATAAACTGTTACACATACCAGGTACATTCGGTGAGAAATGTGAAATCCCATATTCATCTAAAGCTTCTGTCTCTATGCTAGAGCAAGCGCAAATACATCCCGTTCGATTTGGCCAGAGTATTATGGATATGGCTGGTAAAGCTGGGGCCAAGTTTTTTGAACATTCTCGTGTAGCACACATTAATCTGTCAAAACCATATGTTGAATTAGAAAATAAGCAAACTGTTTATTGTAAGGATTTAGTAATTTGTTCTCATTATCCTTTGGAAGCTATTGTTGGCTTGCAATTAGTGAAACTAAAAGTGAATCGGTCTTATATAATTGCTTTTAAATGTTCAGAGCCTTATAAAGGACAATATCTCTCAATCGATCAAGTGGGTCGGTCAATTCGTACAGTTAAGATAGATAACGATTACTATACTTTGCTTGCAGGTTCTTCACAAAGAGCTGGTTCTTCGTCAAATACGAATATATATTATGAAGCTATTGAAAATGAAGCTTTTGAGAAATTTTCTGCTGATGAAATAGATTTTAAATGGTCTGCACAAGACCCTGAAACGCCTGACCTCCTTCCTTATGTAGGGCAGATTAGTTCGGGTTATCCTAATATTTGGCTCGCTACAGGTTTTAGAAAATGGGGCATATCTAATTCTATTGTTGCCGGCCAAATAATCAGTGATGGATTATTAGGGCAATCTAATGATGGGATTAAGCTTTATTCACCGAAACATACGAAAATTGGAGATACACTCATGCAAGCACTAAAAGTAGGTGGACAAACAGTAGTCGATTTAGTTGGAGGATATATGACAAGAAGCTCAAATCCAAGATGCACACATTTAGGTTGTAAAACACGATGGAACGAAGCAGACGAAACATGGGATTGTCCTTGTCATGGTTCAAGATTTTCAAAAGACGGTTCGGTCTTAGAAGGACCTGCTGTAAAACCACTAGATCTCTAGATTTTCTATCAATTCCAAATAACTACTTGTAAAAAAATTTGGTGATGACAAAAAAGGCTATCCACACTTGATGGATAGCCTTTTTTCGATTGAGGAATACTATTTTAAAGCTTCTGTTAACGCTGGGACAATTTGTTTTTTACGTGATACAACGCCTTTTAATACGACGCGATTGTTTTCTAAAGATGCTCCAAATGCTGGTGCAGCTTTATCTGCTACTTTACCAACAGGTACTGCTACTGAATCATTATTTAAAATATCAGTAACAACGAAGAAGAATAAATCTAATCCTTTTTCTTCAACTTCTTTGTTAAGTAAAGCTTCAAGTTCAGCTTGACGGTCTAATACATCATTGACATCTACAGCATTAACTTGAGCGATTACAACTTTGTTATCTCCCATAGAAAATTCTTTTGCATCTAGAGATAGTAAATCTTCTAATGATTTATCACTTAAATCAGCACCTGCTTTTAGCATAGCTAAACCGTATTCTTCTGCGTTGACACCTGCTTTTTCAGCAAGTTCTTTAGCAGCTTTTACGTCTTGAGATGTGCAAGTTGGTGATTTGAATAATAATGTATCAGAAATAATAGCTGAAAGCATTAAGCCAGCATATTTTGCTGGAATTTCAACATCATTTTCTTTAAACATTTTATTTAAAATAGTTGCTGTACATCCTACAGGTTCAGCACGGTAGTACAATGGATCAGCTGTTTCAAAGTTGGCAATACGGTGGTGATCGATTACTTCTGTAATTTGTACTTCTGTAATATCATCTGCAGATTGTTGACGTTCATTGTGGTCAACTAGGATTACTTGAGAAGCTTCAGGAGCTACTTTTGCTACGAAGCGAGGTGCTTCAAATCCAAATTTTTCTAAAGCATAAGCAGTTTCGTTGTTTGGTTCGCCTAAACGAACAGCTTCAGCTTCTACTCCAATTTGTTGTTTTAAGTAAGCGTATACTAATGCAGATGTAATTGTATCAGTATCAGGGTTTTTATGTCCGAAAACAAGGATTTTACTCATGATTATTCCTCCTAAAAATTATATACAAATTCCGATATTATTTTATCACATCTGTTAACGAAAAAGAATGAAAGTTCCTTCTATCACGATAACATCATAAAGTATGAAAAATGATTCTTTAATATTATTTTCGCAAATTACTTATTAGTAAGAAACTTTTATATGACAAATCAGTGTCATTCATTTCCAACCTATGTTAATATTTTTATATAATTTATCAAAAATAAAGTGGGGTAAATATGGATAATAAGATAGAAAAGAAATACATACCATTAGCTTCTTATTTTGAAGCAGCAACAGAAGATAAGCTTACTTTGACCTTCTCTGAAATTGAAACCATTATGGGTCAACCTCTTCCAAATGCCTCTTATTTAAATAAAAGTTGGTGGAAGAAAACAAAGCCCCCATTGAAGCATTTTATTGCTTGGACCGAACTTGGTTACAGTGTAACAGACGTAAAACTAGGCTATTATGTAACCTTTGAAAAAACTACTATAAACCAAATTGCAGCAACGATTGAAAAAAAATCTGCCAATCAATCTACATACATTATTCGTCCAATTGACTTCGATGACGCACGTGAAGTAATAGGATTATACCAACAATTATTTGCCGAAACAGATTACTTAGAATATGGACAAAACGAATTTAATATTTCTGTACAAGGTTTTCGTAAATTGATTGCTCAATGGAAAAGCGATAACTCTAGCATCATACTAATAGCTATTATTGATGGAGAAATTGGCGGTGTTATTTCTATTATGGGCAACACTGTACTAAGAACAAAACATCGTGCTTCTATAAAAATGGGCGTGCTAGAAAAATTCGCACATAAAGGAATTGGCACTTCACTTATAAGTGAAGCTGAAAAATGGGCACATTCAAAAAATATTACTCGTTTAGAATTATCCGTTTTCAAAACTAACCAAAAAGCTATTTCATTATATAAAAAATTTGGATTTACAATTGAAGGGGAAAGAAAAAAATCAATTAAAATAAACTCAAGTTACATAGACGAACTCTATATGAGTAAAATTTTTGACTAATACATCAAAAAAATAATCATGCAATATTAATCTTGCATGATTATTTTTTGTTTAACTGTATATTTTTCTAGAACTTTTTGATTGATTGAATAACCTATCCCTACCCCTTCAGGAACTTCTATTAATCCATTCTTAACAACTACTTCAGGATATATAATATCCTCTTCCCAATAATGACTTGACCCTAAAGTATCGCCAGGTAATGTAAAATTAGATAGTGTCGCTAATGCAATAGCATGTGCACGTCCTACGCCAGCCTCAAGCATGCCTCCACACCACACCTTGATATTGTTGTCCTCACATAGGTTTTGAATTTTCTTAGCTTCTGTTAGACCACCTACACGAGCATATTTAATATTAATCACTCTACAACTGCCTAATTCAATTGCTGTTTTTGCATCATCATATGAACAAATACTTTCATCTAGACAAATAGGTGTTTGAATTTGTTTCTGTAGTTTTGCATGTTGCAATAGATCATCTGCAGCCAATGGTTGTTCAATCATTAATAAGTTGTATTTGTCTAAGGACTTTAATAATGGGATATCATTTAATGTATAGCATGAATTAGCGTCTGCCATTAATGGGATGTCTGGATATCGTTTACGAATGGAACTAATAAGGTCCAGATCGAATCCTGGCTTAATCTTAACCTTAATCCTTTTACAACCTTCTCTTATTGCATGATCAATTTTCTCATAGAGTTGTTCAGTTGTTGGTTGAATGCCAATGCTAACCCCAACTTCTATTGAATCCCGTTTTCCACCCAGAGCTTTTGCTAAAGAAATATGATTTTGTTTTGCATATAAATCCCAAATAGCAGTCTCAATAGCCGCTTTAGCCATATTGTTACGACGAATACTTGAGAATAATTGTGATACTTCGGATGGATGTCCTATTTCACTTTTTAGAATAATGGGGACTAAGAAATCTTCTAACATATGCCAGCTTGTTTGTAGTGTTTCTTCTGTATACCATGGTGCTTCAAAGGCTACTCCTTCACCAAAACCCACTAAACCTTCCTCATCAAATACTTCTACGATTAAAAATTGTTTTGTTTGAACTGTTCCAAAACTTGTTACAAACGGTGATTTCATACGCATTTTTAGTTGTCGAATGGTCACATGTTCAATCTTCAACGTCACCACTCCTTTTCTAAAACTATTACTGTGGTATCTTCTTTAACTTGGCATATTCGAATGCACACAATACTGTTCGAGTTAAGATTTCTACTCCTGTAATCAGTCGATCACGGTTAAATGTCATATTCGGATGATGTAATCCAGGGGTTAAATTGCATCCTACTCCTAACATTGTCGTTTTAACAGTAGGTCGTTGTTTTGAATAAAAGTGAAAATCTTCTCCACCAGGTGTAAATAAGGGTGGGCTCACATTTTCATGTCCTACTGATTGAATAATAGCATGTTCTAGAATATCTTTTGCTTCCTCATTTACTTGGGCAGCTGCTATATCCATTAAAACTTTTAACACGATTTTTGCATCATACAATTTACAAACTGCATCAACAATTCGCCTTATATCTTTTACTAGTTCTTCCATCCCATCATTTGTCTGAGCTCTTACATCAAGGTTGATAAACGCTTTTCCAGGAATAATATTACCTGATTCCCCACCTGCATGAAACTTCGTTACTTTAACAGAGTATGGAATCATAGTATCTATATGAATCGATTTTAACGCTTCAACCAAACTACTGCCAATCTCAATAGCATTTTTTCCTAAATGAGGTCTAGCTGCATGGGCTTCTACACCATATATTTCTGCAGCAATCATCATAGATGCACCATGGTGTAACGCCGGAGAGAATGCACCATCTTCCAATTCTTGAAATGGTCTTAAATGTACGCCAAACAAATAATCCATATCATCTACAAGTCCCTTTTCAACTAAAGAGAGAGCACCTTCCCCCTTTTCTTCGGCAGGTTGGAACAATACTCGTAATGTTCCAGTAAATTGTGGTTTGAGTTTTTTTATCAACAAAAGGACTCCAATAACCATTGTCATATGTGCATCGTGACCACATGAATGATTTGCACGCATTTCTCCATCTACTTCCTGCCATAATGCATCCATATCCGTGCGTAATCCTATGACGGGCTTGCCTTGACCAATCTCAACATATAATCCGGTACTATTAGGAAAAGTATAAACATCATACCCTTCTTGCTTTAAAAGACTTGTGATAAAATCTGTCGTTTTATATTCTTTCCAAGAAATTTCTGGATTTTCATGTAAATGAGCAAATATTTCCGTTAGCCTCGGGGCAATATCCAATATTTCTGTTTTCATCCGTAATCCCATCCTTTAAACTTTTAGTGACAACTGCCAAAAATAATCTCAGTCCTATATAATAAAGAGTATTATTATTATTATTCTTTATCGAAAGAGGGTAACAATATGCAAGAAATTACTGAAGAAGTTTTAAAGTTCCGTGATGACCGTGGGTGGAAAGGTAATCATGATGTAAAAAATTTAGCCATTTCAATTTCTTTAGAAGCAAACGAATTGCTCGAATGTTTTCAATGGACAACTGCTGATGAATCCATTAAAAAGGATAAACAAGCAATTGTTGAAGAGATGGCGGACGTCTTAATATATCTTATTCAAATGGCTGATTGTATGAACGTAGATTTAGAAAAAGCCGTTAAAGATAAGCTGGTTAAAAATTCAATCAAATATCCACTACCTGAACAGATTTCAAAATAGCAAATAAAAACTAAAACAGCTTACCACATTTTAAGTAGTAAGCTGTTTTGTTTGAATCAATCGATAATTTTCATACTTTTATTTAAATGATTGTGCTGCACGTACAGCTTTTTGCCAACCTGTATATAATTCTTGACGTTTATCTTCATCCATTTCAGGAGTGAATTGTTTGTTCAAGTTCCAGTGTTTTGCAATTGCCTCCGTACTTTCCCAGAAGCCTACAGCAAGACCTGCAAGGTAGGCAGCACCTAGAGCTGTCGTTTCGCTCACAGATGGACGTTCTACAGGGACATTAAGTAAATCTGATTGGAACTGCATTAAGAAGTTATTAGCAACTGCTCCACCATCTACTCGTAGTGTTTTTAAAGAAATCCCTGAATCGACTTCCATAGCATCTAATACATCTTTTGTTTGATATGCAAGAGACTCTAATGTAGCACGGATAAAATGTTCTTTTTGTGTACCACGAGTTAAACCAAATACAGCTCCTCGAACATCGCTATCCCAATATGGTGTACCTAATCCAACAAATGCAGGCACAACGTATACACCTTCAGTAGATTCCACTTTTTCCGCATAACGTTCACTTTCTGCAGCAGTTCGGAACATCCGTAAACCATCACGCAACCATTGGATTGCTGAGCCTGCTACAAAAATACTTCCTTCAAGTGCATATGTTACTTTACCATCAACACCCCAAGCAATGGTCGTCAGTAAACCATTTTCAGATTTAACAGCCTTTTCACCTGTATTCATCAGCATGAAGCATCCAGTACCATAAGTGTTTTTAACCATTCCCTTTTCAAAACAAGCTTGGCCAAATAATGCTGCCTGTTGGTCACCTGCAACACCTGCTATTGGAACCTCTTGCCCAAAGAAGTGAACAGCATCCGTTTTACCATAAACTTCTGAAGATGGGTGTACTTCTGGAAGCATTGATGCTGGGACACCTAGAATATCTAGTAATTGTTCATCCCATTTCAAATCATGAATATTGTACATCAATGTACGTGAAGCATTTGTATAATCCGTAACATGTACTTTTCCGCCTGTTAACTTCCAAATTAGCCAAGTATCAATGGTACCAAATAAAAGGTCCCCTTTTTCAGCTTTTTCACGTGCACCTTCTACATTGTCTAAAATCCACTTAACTTTTGTACCAGAGAAATAAGCGTCAATCAGTAGACCCGTTTTTTCTCTAAATAAATCATTATAGCCTTTAGCTTTTAATTCTTCACAAATAGCTGCTGTTTGGCGTGATTGCCATACGATTGCATTATATATAGGTACTCCTGTATTTTTATCCCAAACTACAGTTGTTTCGCGTTGATTTGTAATGCCTATTCCAGCTACTTGGTCAGCGCTTACATTTTTTTCAGAAAGAACTCCAGCAATAACAGATAAAATAGAACTCCAGATTTCTTCAGGATTATGTTCTACCCAACCTGATTTAGGAAAGTACTGTGGAAATTCTTGTTGAGCTGTATGGAAAATGCCTCCTGATTGATCAAACAAAATTGCACGTGAACTAGTTGTACCTTGATCTAAAGCCATTATATATTTTTCCGCCATACTAATACCCCCATCTTATTTATTTTATTTTTTATTTCACTACTTTTTTCACTGTTGCTTGAGCGCCTATAATGATTAGTAAAATAATCACTAGGAATACCCAAAATAGAATACTAGATTTACCTTCAAATATTTGTTGATAGAATAACGCTCCAAACACACCACCGATTATAGGACCTACAATTGGAACCCATGCATAGCTCCATCCAGAATCTCTTTTACCTGGAATCGGTAATATAAAATGAGCAATACGTGGACCTAAGTCACGAGCTGGGTTAATAGCATAACCTGTTGGACCGCCTAGAGCCATCCCAATTACAACAATCAATAAACCTACTACAAAAGGATTTAATCCATCTGTCATATCATTTGTTCCAAGCGCCAAAATACCAAGCACTAATGCAAATGTGCCAATAATTTCAGTAATTAGGTTTGATAATGGATGATTAATCGCTGGCATTGTACTAAACACACCTAGTTTTGCTTCAGGGTCATCAGTTGCGCCCCAATGTGGTAAGTATACAAGATAAACTAATACTGCACCAAGAAAAGCTCCAATCATTTGAGCTACAATATACATTGGTACATCATTCCAAGGAAAATCTCCTATCGTTGCTAGTGCAATTGTTAATGCAGGGTTTAAATGTGCTCCACTAATTCCCCCAACAGCATAGGCGCCCATGGATACTGCGAGACCCCATGCGATTGTAACAACTACCCAACCGCCTCCAAAACCTTTCGATTTGTTTAGGGAAACACTAGCTACAACGCCTCCCCCGAACAAAATTAAAATCATCGTGCCGACTAACTCAGCTGTAAATGTAGACATCCTTATCCTCCTCTATGAATAATGTACTTAATAAAAAATTCGTCTATAAAGATATTTTTCTAATTTTTTAAAGACGAACTCTGAAACTCGAAAACAAAATCTAAACTCAATTGAAATTTTACAAAAAAGCCCACAATCTAGTCAACGCCTTTTTGAAAGCGTTACCATAACTTTTCTCTAGAAATTTTCATTGTTATTGACTTGTCATTAACGTCATTTAGTATTTGGTATGTAAGTAAACGTATTAAATCATCATAAAAAATTAAGTAATAATTAGTAATTCAATGTTTCTTAGTGAAGTCGCTTAAAAAATGAACTTCGATTAAAGTACATATTTGTTTGGCAATATTTTTTCTATCCTTAAAAGCATATTAGAATATGTTTGAGTTAATTCCTACAAATGATTTAATATCAAACGAAAATTTACTATAAAATTATATTTTTTTAATTCATGCAAGAATACATGGGTGATTTATCATTTTACAATTCTTTCTTTAGATGTTTTAACTTACATAACACACATCGAGTCACTTTTTCATTGTACTATAACATAATAATATGAGGTAGCTTTTCTATTAATTCTTTTATAATTATTCACTGTATAAATGCAAAAGGCTCATCTATCTGATATCTTCAGATAAATGAGCCAATACTCAAACCAATTAATAGACTATCAGTTTTTCATTGGGCAAGTTTATATAGGATCGGAAGTCTAACTTACATATTAGTACTTTCCTTTTCTAATTTTGCAGCTTGTTTACGTTCAATTTTCTTCACTAATAAAATACTGATTTCATACAATAATATCATAGGAATAAGCACGATTAATTGGCTCATAAAGTCAGGTGGCGTGATCAAAGCAGAAAGTACAGCCATCGAAACGTATGACCATTTTCTAATACTTTTCATCGCAACAGATGTTAAAACACCTATTGTTGATAAAAACATTGCTAAAATCGGCAACTCAAACAATAAACCTATCGGAACAGTTGTCATAATTAAATAACTCATATATTGACTAGCAGAAATCATGACATCAAAGTTTGATTCACCTATTCCAACGAGAAAACTGTAACTTAGTGGGTTTAATACATAATAACCAAATGCAACACCAATAACAAATAAAACAAGCATTACAGGAGAATATAATCCTAGAAATCCTTTTTCATTTTCCTTAAGCCCAGGTTTGATGAAATTCCATACAAAATGCATCAGGAATGGTAAAGATAGGCCTAAGGCAAGCGTTGTTGAAATTGACATATAGAATTTGATCACTTCAAGTGGACCTAGAATAACTAAATCATGTCCTCTTGTTACATATGGAAGCCATTTGTTCACTGTAGCAAATACAATGATGAAAAAGAACACAAAAACTGCCAGACCTTTAATTAGTTGCTTTCTTAAGTCGGCTAAATGTTCTACAAAAGCTTCACTTACATCAGCTAGAGAAGAATCTTCTTCTTGCTCCTGCTCGATACTCGAAAGAGAAGCAGATTCTTCTACTTCTTTTTCTTTCTCAATTTCTTCTATATCTTCACTAATTTTATCCAAAGGGCTGAGTACTTTTTTTGCATTTTCTTCATATGGATCCATACGAACACCCTCTAGTTAGATTTCTTTTTTATCAGAAGTTGATTTTTCTTTTTTTGCTTCATCGTCTTCGTCAATTAAACCTTTAGTTGACTTTTTGAATTCTGTAAAGGTTTTACCTACTGCAGAACCAATTTCAGGCAATTTTTTTGGTCCAAAAACGATTAAGACAATGATTAAGATAACGATTAATCCTGGAACTCCAATTGCACCTAATCCCACGACTCATTCCTCCTTCATCAGTGAACTAGTTTAACAGATAATTTTCTATTAAACCAATGAACCGCCTTTTTTAGAGTATTTAATAATACCTTCAGCACAACGTAATGCTAAAGCACCGACAGTATCAGTTGGGTTATAACCAGAGTTATTCGCAAATGAACCGGCACCTACAGCAAATAGATTTTCACAATCCCAGTGTTGTAGATAATTATTTACTACACCATCTTCTGGAGTCTTACTCATTACTGTACCACCAGTGTTATGAGTTGATTGGTAAGGTACGATATTGTAATTTGTAATTTCCGCACGTGCTTCAACTGTTTTAGCACCCATTTCTTTTAAGACTTCTGCGCACTTATCTGAAATGAACTTGTGTAATTTTTTATCTTGTTCAGTAAAATCATAATTTAATTGTAACAATGGAACACCGTAAACATCTTTATATTTTGGATCCAATGTAAAGTAGTTTTCTTTGTGTGGAATAGAAGCACCTTGTGCTGCAACACTTAGAGAACGAGTGTAGTTTTTAATTGATTCTTTTTTAAATTCTGCACCCCAAGTTGGAGTATCAGCATGTGTTGGGTTATTACCGATTGGACGGTTACCTAATTGAGTTAATTCAATATTACCACCATGGATGAATCCAAGTTTAGAGTGATCAAAATTATCACCGTTGAAGTCATCGATACTTATACCTAGTGCACCAGCACCCATGAATGTATTGAATTGTTCATCGAAGAAACCTGTTGCACCTGGCATGATTTGGTAGCAATAGTTACGTCCTAGAGTACCTTTACCAGTTTCAGGATCATACATAGTACCGATATTAGATACCATTAACAATTTAGCATTGTTCATGATATATGAAGTTAAAACAACAACGTCTGCTGGTTGGATAAACTCTTCACCTGATACAGTATCAATGTATTTAACACCTGTTGCTTTTCCACCTTTAGTTAAAACTTTGACAACATTAGCGTTGTAACGAATATCATATTTACCAGATTTTAATGCAGTTGGGATAACTGCTACTTCTGGAGTAGCTTTAGCACCGTATTCACAACCAAAGCGTTCACAGAAACCACAATATTGGCAAGCGTTAAGTGTATTACCATAAGGATTTTTGTATGTTGCACTCATGTTAGAAGATGGCATCATATATGGATGATAGCCTAATTTTTTAGTTGCTTTTTCGAATTTTTGAAGTAATGGTGTTTTCTTCATTGGTTTGTTCGGATATTTGTCTGAACGTTTACCACCTAGAGGGTTTTCTTCGCCACCAGTACCAGCGATTTTTTCAAATTTATCATAGTATGGTTCTATTTCGTCGTAAGTTAGACCCCAGTCTTGGTATAGGTAGTCTTTACCTAAGAAATCTTTACCATACTTTTTATCTGTCATTGTTTTAATTTCGAAGTCATATGGTAAGAAACGGAATACTTGTCCATTCCAGTGAGTACCTGCACCACCAAGGCCTTCGCCAAGTAAGAACGAACCTAATTGACGCATAGGTAATGCTTGTTGTTTACGATTATTACGGAAAGTAATTGTTTCTTTTGATAAGTCTTGCATTAGTTCATAACGAATTGCATAACGATATTCATCATGTACGTTGGCAAAGTTTTCAGTACCACGTTCTTTACCTCTTTCAATTCCTACAACTTTTAAGCCTGCTTTTGTACATTCAGCAGCAACGATAGCGCCTGTCCAACCAACACCGACAGTAACGATATCAACTTTAGGCATAGTTTTAGCCATTGATACAACCTCCTAAATTAGTGCATACCTAGTGATCTAGGTGCGATTTTTTGGAATCCTTCTTTTTCAATTACGTTAATATAAGACATTTGGTGACCTGGGAAGCCTTTCATTTTCCAGCCTTCCATGTTTTTGTTACCACCGTACAACGGATCTGCATAAGCGCCTTCAATTGTTGCAGAACGAAGTAAATTGAAGAAGAATGCGGCAGTTACACCTTTCATCTTAATTTCATCTTTTTGGAATGCAGTTAAAATTACATCACGTTCTTTATCAGAGATATCTGTAAAGCTTTTTTTGTAACGTTTTTTTGCTTCAGTTTCTAAAGATTGAATACCTTGAGTGAAAATTTCAGCACGAGTCAAACGAGATTGGTAACCTTGAGTAGGTAGGCCAGCACCGAATGGTCCTTGCATATATTCTTTTGAGTTACTACCATATTGACCTGCTAATTGGCGATCGATGAAGTATGGTACACCTAAGTCGATAGCACCTGCACCTAAATTATCTTTAGGGAAAATACGTTCAGTAGCTGCAGCTAATATATTAAATTCTTTATCTGTTGTGAAGAACATTTTACCTTCACTAGTTTCAGATGTTTTGTTTGTTTTTGTTTCTGTAGATTTCGTTGATGCAGTAGTTTTTTTAGAATTAAAACCGATTAATTCACCGATTAATCCACCACCGATTAACGTTCCTGTAGCAATACCAGTTGTTTTCAGGAAATCACGTCTTGAAATATCTTTATTGCTCATTGTTAGGACCCTCCCTTAAAATAAAAGAAATAATTTTCCACTCGAGTTAAATAAAAAAAAAAAAAACACCTACTATAAAGTTTTCAGTATTTCTTAATTTAATATTATTCTGTAACCTTACCGATATATAAAAATTATAAAAAACGTCACATTTATCTATTTTAGTGATGTCGGTCCATATGAACAATAAGTCATAATCATCATAAAAATGAATAGAAAATGAATTATTTTTGCATTTTGTAAAATATGTAAAAAAAAGTATTAACTGTTTTTAACAGATAATACTCTTTTTCTATAAAAATTAACATAATATTGAATATAGATTATAAAGAATTTGTAAATTTAAACTATTCTATATTTTCATGATCAAATAATTATTTTTAAAACATTATATTGCAAAAACATTTTAGTATAATTCAATCTAAAATGAATTTAAGACTTATACTATTTTTACTGGTATTTTTTTACATAAAATACTATGGTTGCGTTAACAACAATAGTATTTATCTTCTATTTAAATAAGCAATATATTTTTTATTGTAATACTGTTTGTTTCGTTTCTTTTCCTAATAATAGGATGGCTAGTATACCTATCAAAATAGACACACAGAAGATGGAGAATATCCAACCAATCGAAAATCCTTTTGTCATCAATACCCCCACTAATAGCGGTCCAAATATTCCCCCTAACCTACCGATAGATGCTGCCATTCCTACCCCAGTTCCTCTTATGACTGTTGGATATTGCTCTGGCGTATAGGCATAGAGTGCACCCCAAGCACCTAAATTAAAGAAGGATAGTAACATTCCTGAAACGATTAACATCCAAGTAATATCTGTTAAACCAAATGCAAGTGCACTGATAGCAGTCCCAAATAAATAGGTAGCTAAGACAAATTTACGTCCTACCTTTTCAATTAACCATGCTGCCGTAAAATATCCAGGTAACTGCGCAAGCGTCATAATTAGGACATATTCAAAGCTTTTGATCAAGCTAAATCCTTTTAACACCATAACACTTGGTAGCCATAAGAACATACCGTAATAAGAAAATACAACAGTAAACCAAACAATCCATAACATTAATGTAGGTCTCATATATTTTTTAGACCAAACATCCTTTAAATTTTGCAATATACTTCTAGACGGATTCTTTTTTGCAGTAAATTGCGGTGAATCTGGTAAATGCAAACGTAAATAGATTGCATAGAGTGCAGGTATAGCAGTTAATAGCAATGCCACTCTCCAGCCATACTCAGGAATAATAAAATAAGAAATAAGTGCTGCTAATAACCAGCCAACTGCCCAAAAGCTTTCTAACAAGACTACTACTCTTCCTCTTTCATGTGAAGCTACACTTTCAGAAACTAATGTAGAAGCAACTGGCAACTCCCCACCTAAGCCCATTCCAATAAAAAACCGTAAAATCATAAATATGGCTAGAGTAGTTGCCATGGCCGATAATCCACTTGCTATAGAGAAAATAACTAAAGTCCAAATAAAAACAGATTTCCGTCCGATTCGATCTGCAAAAATGCCAAACACAAAAGCTCCAACTGCCATACCGATAGAATTGATACTACCAATCCACCCCATTTGTTCAGAGGTTAAATTCCATTCTTTGGCTAAAGCCGCAATAACGAATGATAGAATTCCAACGTCAAGAGCATCGAATAGCCAGCCAATACCAGCTACACCTAGCAATTTATTTCTTGAGATTGTTGGTGTATTAACTACTGCCTTTGTCATTTTATACGCCTCCTAAGCTCCCTTATGTCTTTACACCAGTAAACTAATTTGTAAATACAACTATACACAGAATTATATTTTGTGACAAGATGTAAAATAAATTCAAATAGTTTTGAAAATTTACAAGATACTATTGAAAACAGTACTTGAAATGAGTTAAAATGTCTCTTATAGAAAAACACTTGTACTTTTAGAATGAACATCAAAAGATTTTATATACAAAGGAGAATGTTACATATGTGGAAAGGCCTTTTAAATCACTATAAAGAATTTTTACCCGTAACTGACAAAACACCTGCCTTAACTTTACATGAAGGAAATACACCATTAATTTATTTAGATACATTATCAAAAGAACTTGGAATTGATTTACATGTGAAATTTGAAGGTTTAAATCCAACTGGTTCTTTCAAAGATCGTGGAATGGTAATGGCAGTGGCAAAAGCCATTGAAGACGGTAGTAAATGTGTTATCTGTGCTTCAACTGGTAATACTTCTGCTGCTGCTGCCGCTTACGCTGCCCGTGCAGGGATTCAAGCCATCATCGTTATACCAAAAGGTAAAGTTGCAGCCGGCAAATTAGCTCAAGCTTATATGTACGGTGCTAAAATTATTGAAATAGATGGCAACTTTGATGAAGCATTACAAGTTGTTCGTGATATTAGTGAAACAACTGCTGTTACTTTAGTAAACTCCGTAAACCCATATCGATTAGAAGGCCAAAAAACAGCTGCATTTGAAGTTTGTGATCAATTAGGAGATGCTCCAGATATCTTAGCAATTCCGGTCGGCAACGCCGGTAATATTAGTGCCTATTGGAAAGGCTTCAAAGAATATCATGAGAAAAAAGGTACGAAATTGCCAAAAATGTTCGGATTTGAAGCTGAAGGTGCTGCTGCAATCGTTCAAGGTGCTCCAATTGCACATCCTGAAACAATCGCTACTGCTATCCGCATCGGAAATCCTGCAAGTTGGAAACTAGCAGAAGCAGCACGTGATGAATCAGAAGGTAAAATCGGTTCTGTAACAGATGAAGAAATCTTAAACGCTTATCGACAAATTGCCGCAAAAGAAGGTGTATTTGCAGAACCTGGATCTGCTGCTTCCGTTGCAGGTGTAATACAATCAGTTGCAAATGGCTCTATTTCAAAAGGTAGTCGTGTAGTTGCTGTATTGACAGGTAATGGTTTAAAAGATCCTGATACAGCTGTGAAAGCTTCAAATGTGGACATGGTATCCCTACCGAATGATGAGGAAGAAATCCGCAAATATATTGAGGGATTAGTATGAGTAAAAAATGGTCTATTACTGTCCCAGGAAGTACTGCTAACCTAGGTCCTGGTTTCGATTCGATTGGTTTAGCTTTAGGTTTATATCTTCATTTGGACGTAACGCTTAGTGATCAATGGGAGTTTGAGCATCATTCCATACATCTCCCAGAAAAATTCACTGTGGAAGATCATTTAATCTATAAAGTCGCAAAAGAAACTGCTGAACGATACAATGTTAGCTTGCCACCTTGTAAAGTCATTATGCAAAGTGAATTACCTTTAGCACGTGGTCTTGGTAGTAGTGCGTCCGCCATCGTTGCAGGTATTGAAATTACAAACCAAGTATGTAATTTAGAGTTATCAACTGATGAGCGTTGTCGATTAGCTTCTAAAATTGAAGGGCATCCAGACAATGCTGCTGCATCTGTTTGTGGAGGACTTACAATTGGCTCTACATTACCAAATGGCCAGCTAGAACTTATTCATGTACAAGATGTAGACGCAGCTTTTGCAGTTTTTATACCCAACGTTGAGTTAAAGACTGAAGAGGCTCGTAAAGTATTACCTGCAAACTATGACAAAGCATATGCTGTACACGCAAGTGCTAACGCAAATATGCTAACGGCAGCATTGTTATTAAAAGACTATAAACGTGCGGGTGAATTTATGGAGCACGACTTATTCCATGAACCATTTCGCGCTAATTTAATTCCAAACTACCATGAAATTAGACAAACCGCCAAAGATGCTGGAGCGTACGGAACTGCTATCAGCGGTGCTGGTCCTACCGTCATTTCATTGGTTGATAAAAATCACGTAGAAAACTTTGTTACAAAGATGAAACCGTTATTTCCAAACTACGATATTAAAGCTGTACAGGTCGATGACAAAGGTGTACAGGTCAATGTAACAGAGTTGGTTGAATAATATATGTAAATAAGAGGGATTGCAAAATGCAATCCCTCTTATTTATGCTAATAACACTAAACTAATAGCCATGACAATCATCCCTAAAACAACACCATAAATAGACGAGTGTGCCTCATCATATTTTCGAGCAGCCGGTAATAATTCATCTAGTGAAATAAACACCATAATCCCTGCTACCCCTGCAAAAATCAAGCCAAATATAATTTCATTTAAAAAAGGCATTAGCAGTAAGTAAGCAACAAATGCACCAACTGGTTCTGCTAATCCTGATAAAAAGGATAGCTTAAATGCTTTCTTACGATTCCCCGTTGCATAGAATATAGGCACAGATACAGCTATCCCTTCCGGAATATTATGTATAGCTACAGCTATCGCAATCGCCAAACCTAAATTTGGATCATTTAGAGCTGACACAAACGTTGCTATTCCTTCAGGGAAATTGTGAATACCAATTGCCAGTGCTGTAAAGACCCCCATTTTCATAAGCTTCGTATATTCTTCTTTTGAAGGTCCCTTTTGTAAGTCTTCAACCATTTTTACTTCATGTGGATTTCCTTGCTTCGGTATCATCTTATCAATCAGAGTAATTAATAACATCCCCGCAAAGAAACCTATGACTGTATATAAATACCCTTGCTTCGCTCCTAATTCACTTACTAACGCAATCTTTGCCTTCACGAAAATTTCTACCAATGATACATAAATCATAACCCCTGCTGAAAACCCTAATGAAAAAGATAAGAACTTTGTATTCGTCCTAGAAGTAAAAAACGCTATCAAACTACCAACACCTGTTGCTAACCCTGCAAACAATGTCAAGCCTAATGCATATAAAACACTCCCATCCATCCGCATACCTCCCCAATGATTGAAAATTGGCTTTTGCTCATTGTATGCAAATAGTTTCCTTTATGCAACTTTATTTCATAGGGAAATTTTAAAAAGCTAACTAACTGGCATCATTCTAAAAACTACTTCAATTAAATTGTATTTATCTTTGAATAATACCTATAATTAATCGTATTAAAAATATACAATTATAATTATTACCTTTCGATACTTTAATGGAGTGATTTACTACAATGGATGATTATATAAAAAAAGGAACGATGAACTTTCGAAAAGCTAACTTAGCGTTATTTGCAGGTGCTTTTAGTACATTTGCAAATTTATATATGACTCAACCTGTGTTACCGACACTTTCAAAGTTTTTTAATATCTCACCTGCTACTGCGAGTCTTTCCTTATCATTAACGACTGCAGCCTTAGCATTTAGTATGTTAATCGTTGGTTCACTTTCAGAGGCTTGGGGACGAAAACCAATTATGACTTTTTCAATGGTTGCCGTAGCCATTTTAACTTTTCTTATTGCATTTTCTCCAAACTATCACATGTTACTTACCTTGCGAGTCATACAAGGAATAGTATTCGCAGGTCTCCCTGCAATTGCCATGGCTTATCTCGGTGAAGAAATTGAACCGGCTAGTTTAGGTGCTGCGATGGGTCTGTATATTAGTGGAAATTCAATTGGTGGCCTTGCAGGACGGATTATTATGGGTACTGTTAGTGATCTATTTAATTGGCGGATTGGTATGCTCACAATAGGGACTATTAGTTTACTTGTTGCCATCGCCTTTTATTTCTTGTTACCAGCATCAAAACACTTTAACGCAGAAAGGCTTGCATTTAAACCGTTATTTAAATCGATGGTTATGCATCTAAAAGATCCTGCATTATTAAGTCTATTTGGAATAGGTTTCTTATTAATGGGATCGTTTGTAACGATGTATAACTATATTGGATTTCAACTATTGAATCCTCCATACTCATTAAGTCAAACAGTGGTCGGTTGGATTTTCTTAATCTATTTAGTTGGTACATTCAGTTCTGCATGGATGGGCGGATTAGCTGACCAACATGGTCGTTTTAAAATATTATTAACAGGCATCGGTCTAATGCTTGTAGGTGCTGTTCTTGCTTTAGCAGGAAACCTAATTCTAAAAATCTTTGGAATTGCTATTTTCACTTTTGGTTTCTTCGGCGGACATTCCATTGCAAGTGGTTGGGTTGGTCAAAGGGCTAGTCACGATAAAGCTCAAGCCTCTTCACTCTATTTATTTTTCTATTATGTAGGGTCAAGTGTTGGTGGTACAAGTGGCGGGATTTTCTGGACTAAGTATGGATGGAATGGTGTTATTAGTATCATTTTATTGTTTTTAGTTGTAGCAAGTATTTTAACTTATACGATCAATAAAATAACCATAAAGAAAACAAGACTAGGATAAATAAAAAGGATTGTCCAACATCAAGATTGAACAAATCCTTTTCTACTCAAGGTAACCTAAAATGACTCCTATTTTTAGGTTACCTTTTTGAATGCCTATTAATAATTCTTCTTCTTCGTTCATACCAAATTACTAAAACAATAAACCAAGTATAGCCAATGGACCAACCTGCAATTACATCTGATGCAAAATGACGACTTCCTGCTACTCTGGATAGACCTATTAAAATGACCATTATCGTTGCCAGTAACCATACCGTTAGTTTTCTTTTTGTTGAAGCTTCATACTCAGTTGCAAGGTAAGCAATTGTGAAAACATAGAGAATTCCAATCATAGCATGTCCTGAGGGAAAACTAAAAGTCGATAATTGATGCGGGATAATTGGTCGTGGTCTTTGTACCCATTCCTTTATTAAACGATTTAGCACATTTCCTCCAGCTATTGTGATTAGCGTGAACATCATACCACGATAATTATGATCACGAATCCATAGCCATATTAGTAAGAGGAATGTTATGACCATTATAAACTTCGTCTCCCCGAAGTAATGGAAAAATTCAATTACGTCATTACCTTTCAATATCTTTGAAACAGTTGTATCTAAACTGGCAACCCAATTACTTTTAATATTTATCAACATAACGCCAAATAACACAAACGTTATAATAGATAAAGGATAGAAAAATTTCTTCACTCCATTTTCCTCCTTTTAAATCCCTTCCAACATATTATATTCATATGTAATACTATACCTAGTTATTATGCTAGATAAAAGTGATTAAAAATAAATAATTACATAACAAAAGGCGACTTAAAAGTATGAACCCCTTTTAAGTCACCTTTTCTACATATTTTAAACCTTAACTACTATAATGCAGATTCTACTTCTTTCGCCATTTCAGCTACAGATTGTAACCCACCGCCAGATAAGTACCAAACCTCTGGGTTAAGGTAAATGATTTTACTCTCTTTATAGGCTGTTGTTTTCTTAACAATATCATTTTCAATATCTTTTTTCGCAGAAGCACCTTCAGCAACAACTGCGTCACGATCGACAACAAAGATAATGTCAGGATTTTTCTCTAGTACATATTCATAAGATACGTTTTGTCCATGAGTAGAAACCTCAATTCCCTCATCAGCTGCTTTGAAACCAAATACATCATGGATTAATCCAAAACGTGATGCCGGACCATAAGCACTAATCTTGCCTTCAGAACCTAAAATGATTAAAGATTTTTTATCTAAATCCTTTGTTTCACCTTGTACTTTTGCAATGGTATCATCAATTTTTGATAATTCGTCTTTTACTTGGTCTTCTTTATCAAAGATTTGACCAGCTAATTCTGTATTCTTTTTAAATGAATCGATGTAGTTTGCAGTGTCTAATCCTACATATACAGTTGGAGCAATTTCACTAAATTCTTTATATAGACTCGCTTGACGCCCTGAGATAAAAATAACATCTGGAGCAATAGTAGCTAATTTTTCAAAATCAGGTTCTTTTAGAGAACCAACATTTTCATATTCAGAACCTTCATATTTCTTAAGATAAGTAGGAATTGAATCTTGTGGAACACCTGCAATCTTAACGCCTAGTGTATCAAGTGTATCTAAGAATCCCATATCATAAGCAACAACCTTTTTAGGATTTTTAGGAACCTTTACTTCATCCTTCACAGAATCTGAAGAGCCATCCTCATTTTGAATACCAAAATCGTTTGTTACTGTTATTGTTTCTTTCTTTGAACCCGAGTTTGAATCTTCTTTACCTGAATCTTTGGAGCCACATGCTCCTAATACAAGAAATAACGCAAAAACCAATGTTAACAATGACCACTTTTTCATTTTCTCTTCTCCTTTATTATGAATTAAAATATACACAGATACGACAGCTATTCATCTCTTGAATAGGAATGTCCATATCATATATTTCTTTTAATGATTCTGAGTTAATAATTTCATTTGTCGGTCCATCCTTAATGACCCTTCCATCCTTTAAAGCTACAATATAATCTGAATAGACAGATGCAAAATTAATATCATGCAAAACAATGACAACTGTCTTGTCTAACTCGTCTACAAGCTTGCGTAAAATTTTCATAATCTGAACAGAATGTTTCATATCTAAGTTATTTAAAGGCTCATCTAGTAAAATGTATTCCGTATCTTGTGCAATGACCATCGCTATAAAAGCTCTTTGTCGTTGTCCTCCTGATAACTCATCTAAATAATCATGTTGAATATCTTCTAAGTTCATATATTGAATTGCTTCATCGACTTTCATATGGTCTTTCGCATTTAGATGTCCATGTGAATACGGGAACCTCCCGAAAGAAACAAGTTCACGAATCGTTAAACGTACATTCATAAAGTTCGATTGTTTTAATATCGAAACTCGTTTTGCAAAATCATTTGATTTTACTTTTTTCACATCAGTACTATCAAGTAATACTTCCCCAGTATCTGCATCCAATAATCGACTTACCATTGATAGTAATGTCGATTTACCAGCCCCATTCGGACCGATAAATGACGTGATTTTCCCACGCTTTATATCAACACTTACCTTATCAACAACTCTCTTTTTACCGAAGTTTTTGGATATTTCTTTTACTTGGATCATGCAGATCGACTCTCCCTTAATAATAAGTAAATAAAGTAAATACCACCGATGAAATTGATGATGACACTTAAAGTTGTTGAGAATGTAAATACACGTTCGACAATCCATTGCCCACCGATTAAAGCAACTAAGCTTAATAGGGCTGCACCCGTGATTAACACGGAATGCTTATAAGTATTAAAAAATTGATAGGAAAGGTTAGCGACGATTAATCCAAAGAATGTGATTGGACCAACTAATGCTGTTGAAACAGCAATCAATACAGCAGATATAATAAGCATACGTTTTACAACCTTATCATATGGGACACCTAGATTAATGGCATTATCACGTCCAAGGGATAAAACGTCTAACTCATTGACCATTCTCAATCCAATAATCATAACAATGATGACGATTACTAATGCAAACCACACTAAATCACCATTCACATTATTAAAACTTGCAAACATCTTATCTTGCACTCGAGTAAACTCATTCGGATCGATTAATACTTGCAAGAAGGTTGTAATGCTTCCTAAAAATGTCCCTACAATGATTCCTACTAGAAGTAAAAAGTAAATTGGACGTCCGCCGGAGCGGAATAAAAACTGGTAAAGTAGTAAGGCAAAACCAACCATAGCGATAACAGATATAAAGAAGTTAACTTGTGTATTCATCACCGCCATATGGCTAGAGCCAAGGAAAAAGATAATCACCGTTTGCAGCAATAAGTACAATGAGTCTAATCCCATAATACTTGGGGTTAGAATACGATTATGTGTGATTGTTTGGAATATAACGGTTGAATACGCAATTGAAACCCCTGTCAGTGCCATAGCAATCAATTTGATCATACGTCGTGGCAATATGTAATCATAATTACCATTCAATCCTTGAAACAAATATAATCCACAAAAAATCGTAGACAAACCTGCTAATATTAAAATCTTTATACTATTACGCATATGCTTTCCCCCTAAACAACAAGAATAGGAAGACTGCACTACCAATAACGCCAACCATTAAACTAATCGATATCTCATATGGATATATGAGCAATCGTCCTAAGATATCGCAAACCAAAAGGAAGATTGCACCGAGTAATGCAGTATGAGGTAAAGTCTTTTGTAAATGATCCCCCTTAAAAATGGAAACAATATTCGGGATAATCAACCCTAAAAATGGAATCATTCCTACAGTTAATACAACAGTAGTTGTTATTAACGCTACAAGGATTAACCCAAAATTAACGATACGTTTATATGCTAGACCCAAATTTTTCGCAAAGTCTTCCCCCATTCCTGCAACAGTGAAACGATTTGCATATAAATATGCAATGATTAATACTGGCACACTTATATAAAGTAATTCATAGCGTCCTTTCATAATCATTGAAAAATCACCTTGCAACCAAGTCGAAATATTCTGAATAGTATTCGTCTTATAGGCGAAGAAAGTGGTAATTGAAGACAAGATATTTCCGAACATTAACCCAACAAGCGGAATGAAAATTGCATCTTTAAATTTAATACGGTCCAAAATTTGCATAAATAATAGGGTGCCAGCTAAAGCAAATACAAAGGAAACCGCCATTTTCTCTAACATCGATGCATTTGCAAATAACAACATCGATACAAGAATACCTAAGCGAGTGGCATCTAATGTTCCTGCTGTGGTTGGTGAAACGAACTTATTACGGCTTAAACTTTGCATGATTAAACCAGCAATACTCATTCCAACCCCCGCCAATATAATGGCTATTAACCTTGGTACACGGCTAATAAGGAAAATTTGTGTTTTGTCCGAATGTATGTCTAGCAAATCCTTTGGTGAAATACTACTTACCCCAACAAAAAGAGATAAGATTGATAAAACAATTAATGCTATAAACAAATATCGTTTCTTCATAACAACCCCGACTTTTTCCATTTTATAAGTAATACAATCTATTGAAAATCATTATCATTTACTTACAATACATATTATACCATCAGTAAATTCTATTTCAATAGTTAAATGAAAATGATTATCAAATATTTTCCGAAGACTCTATAAACCCCTTCACCATCGATGTTTAGAGTTCCCATATTCTCAATTAGAATGAAGAAGGACGTTATTATGCCTCTCCGCAGCAAAAGTATTGTAGTTGGAGAATATAAAAAAACCTGTCCCAAAATCATCTAAAATGATTTTAGGACAGGTTTCTATCACAATTAGTGACTCTTATTACAGGCGTTTCACTTTATCGAATATTACCCATTTTCTTAGAAATCCATGGGCTTAAGATTAACATAACTAAGAATAGTAAAACAGATGCTCCTCCTAGATATCCGAAATATTGAACTTCAGTAATTTTTGCAAATAATTTTGCAAATTGAGCATTCAATGCTTGAGCTGCAGTACTTGTTAAGAACCAAAGTGACATCGTTTGTGCTGCAAATGCCGCTGGAGCTAATTTAGTTGTTGCTGATAGACCTACTGGTGACATTAATAATTCCCCTACGACTACTAAGAAGAATGAAAGAACAATCCACCAAGGGCTAATTAATTCTTTACCACCAGAAGTGATTGCTGGAATAATCATGATTAAGAATGAAACCCCGGCAAATAAAAGTGAGAATGCAAATTTAATCGGTGTAGATGGTTGACGTTTACCCATTCTCACCCAAATCCAAGCAAAGATTGGTGCCATCGTAATGATAAATAATGGATTCAAAGATTGGAACCATGCTGCTGGAATTTTAAATGATCCCATTGTTAAATCTGTACGAGTATCAATATACGCTGCAAGAATTGTTGATCCTTGTTCTTGAATAACCCAGAACATTGTACTTGTAATGAATAAAGGAATATATGCAAGAAGATGTGATTTTTCTTCTTTTTTTGTTTTTTTACTAGTAAACATCCAGATGAATACAGCAATTGGAGCTAATAAGCCGATTACAGTAAAGAAGTTAACGACGCTACCAATTGATAACATACCTGACATTGCTGCAATAACTACCAATATTGCCACGATGATAACAGCAGCGATGAATTTTTTAAGAATACCGTTACGTTCTTGAATATTTAATGGGTTTTTAGGTTCTAAACCTGCAAGACCCAATTTTTGTTTTTGTTTATGTGTATACATAAATAAACCAATTGCCATACCGATTGCTGCAATACTAAAACCTACATGATAATTATATTCTTTTTGTACTGCACCTACGATTAATGGAGAGATAAATGCACCTGCGTTAATCCCCATGTAGAAAATATTGAAACCAGCATCACGACGAGTATCATCCTCTGCATACATATCACCAACAACTGATGATACGTTTGGTTTCAAAAGACCTGTACCAAGAATAATCAGAATCATTGAAGCAAATAAGAATGTTAAACCACCAGGAATTGCTAAAGACAAGTGACCTAAGATGATTAAAATACCACCCCAGAAGATTGTTCTTCTTGTACCTAGAATACGGTCCGCAATCCATCCACCAATAATACCTGACATATATACAAGCGAACCATAAATAGCCATGATTGAAGCAGCTGTAGTTTTATCTAATCCTAAACCACCATTTTGTACAGTGTCGTACATGAAGTAGATTAGGATTGCTTTCATACCATAGTATGAGAATCGTTCCCAAAATTCTGTAAAGAACAAACTAAATAGACCTTTAGGATGTCCAAAGAATCCTGTTTGAGGAACTGACTTGACGATTTCCTCTTTAGTTGCCATAAGAAACTCTCCTTCTTTCAATATAAAAAATAGTCTCACAATTCAAACTATAAAAACTATAGGTTTATAATTTAGTGAAGATGTTGTCCATTATACACGCACATTTTAAAGATGTCAAAAAACTATAATAAATAGACAATTTAGTATTTTAAAATTCTTCAAACAATAAAAAGCCTTTAAATTAAGGATTCCATTGAACAACAAGGAGGGAAATTATTATTTAACTTACATTTAGGAAATCCTTCTATGACATTGTTGTATTTTCCAGAAATACATTCTACTTCATATATGCCTGAAATTTAGTATACAATCATCTATTTTTACATAAATAACAAAAAGAGATAGCAATTTGCTACCTCTTTAGTTTAACCAAAATTCCTTATATTTTTCAGCAATCGCCTCATGAAGTTCTACTTCAATAATAGTTCCTCTTTCATCATATGAAGTTTCCATAATATGTGCATGCTCGTTCATATACGATACAATGTCCCCACGTTCAAATGGTATACAAAGCGTACAAGTTACATAATTTGAGAAAATATGTTTGCGAATTAGTTCTAGTAGTTCGTCTATTCCTTTTCCTTCTTTTGCAGATATCCAAATTTGTTCGTTATTAACATAAGGATAAGCGAGATTGGCTAAATCTGATTTATTGAATACATATAAAGTTGGAATATCCTCTACACCAACTGCTTGTAAAGTATTATTTGTAATTTCCATCATATACTGATTTTCATCATTTGATGCATCAACAACATGCAAAAGTAAATCTGCATCTCTCGCCTCTTCCAAAGTAGAGCGAAATGCCTTTACTAAATGATGTGGAAGCTTACTAACAAAACCAACTGTATCTGTTAATAAGAAACTTTTATTATCCGGCAATGATATTTGTCTGACCGACGTTTCAAGTGTCGCAAATAGCATGTCTTTCTCAAAAACTTGTTTATGATCTTCTTGATCTATTTTGTTCAGTAGCTGATTCATAATAGTGGACTTTCCAGCGTTTGTATACCCAACTATTGAAACAATAGGAATTTCACTTTTGCGACGTTGCTTTCTTTGCGTCTCACGTTGTTCTTTTACACTTTCTAATTCTTTATGCAGTTTGGCGATTTGATCTTCAATCTTTCGTCGATCTAATTCTAACTTTGTTTCACCAGCTCCACGGTTTTTGAATCCACCGCCTGTACCTCCACCTTGACGACTTAAAGAGTCTCTAAGTCCTACTAAACGAGGTAGCATATATTGTAATTGAGCTAATTCAACTTGCATTTGAGCTTCTTTTGACTTTGCTCTTCTAGCAAATATATCAAGGATTAGCATTGTTCGGTCAATTACTTTACATTCCAAATCTCTCTCTAAATTTCGAATTTGAGATGGCGATAATTCATCATCAAATATTATCAAATTTGCATCTGCTGCTTCATAAAAATGTTTAATTTCTTCTATTTTTCCTGTACCTACATAGTGTGAAGGATTTATTCTTTCTAAATTTTGTGTTACTACTCCAACTACCTCAACATCTAACGCTTCAGCTAAATTCTCTAATTCTTCTATTGAATAGTCAAAGTGTAAGTCATTACGTAAGTTAACTCCTACTAATACAGCTTTCTCTATAAATGGTTCCAAAAAACTTCCTCCTTCACGTTACAAAATCACAATCTCAAAAACAATAGGAGAGTAGAATTCCACTCTCCTTAATCTTCCATAATATAAGTTATGTCCATCCTAACATAAGAAATGTCTAAAACTCAAACTTTCACAATATCGATTGTTTGTAAACGTTCCTTACCTTCTGGTAACTTTTGAAAAGAAAATATTGTATTCTTTAACCTTAAAGTATTACCTGTAATCGGCAAGGATAATAGGCGTGACCACTGAATTAGTTTTTGCTGTACATCTTTTACCTGAAATACGCATCTTTCTATGCGTAATTCTTCATTGCCTTTTTGGATTGTCCCATCAGCTTTTAGCATTTTTTGTCGCTCTTCAAACGAATGCTCCCATTCTATAAAAAAAGGATACGGTAAAGAATCCCCAAGCTTATGTTTGATGAAAAGCATTTTCCATCTAATAATTTGACCATCTGCCGTTTTTCTTTCTGCAGGAATAATTCCAGTCGTTCGATAACCTAGTTTCCGGATATATCTATCACTTTCCTCCAAATTTTCGGAACGTAAACACAATGCTTTATATCCTTCACCATCATCAATATCATAAAGTAATTGTTGAACAAGAGGGTGAGTTGACCTCTTTGCTATAGTTGAATCTTCAACAGCTAACCATTCAATGTAACTATTCTTTGTATAAAATAAAGCATTAAATGTACCCCATTGTAAATGTCTTCCTCCCACAACAGGCTGAACCCCTTCAATAGTTATGTCTTTAGCAATATCTACAGGTGCCTTTTTCGTGAAATAAACAACATGATCTAACTCAAACATTGCACTCATCCCCTTACTTGTAAAAAAGCCCGTAGCTATATACAAAACTACGGGAAATTTACAGTTTCTTCTTATTTATAAGATACTCATTTTTGTTCCTCTTGCAACAAAGTTAATGTTTCATCAAATTCTTTCTCAATTTCATCACTTTTCTTGTAAGTCATTAAGCTTACAATCACAGCAACAATCAACCCTAATACAAAGCCTGGAACAATTTCATAAAGTCTTTCATGAAGAGAAGCAATAGTTCCCCAAACATAAGAAACAACTGCACCGACTACCATCCCCGAAAGAGCACCCCAATTTGTTAACTTTCTCCAATATAAAGAAAGTAAAATAATTGGGCCAAAAGCTGAACCGAAACCGGCCCATGCAAATGCCACTAAATCCAATATTTTGTTATCTTGACTCCAAGCAAGAACAATAGCGATTAATGATACGATTAATACTGCCATTCTTCCCATAAAGACATAATGCTTATCTGACCCGTCTTTTTTGAAAATAGCTTTATAAATATCCTCAATAAGTGCTGAGGATGTAACGATTAGTTGAGATGAGATTGTACTCATAATTGCTGCTAAAATTGCTGCTAACATAATACCTGCGATAAAAGGATGGAATAATATTTGGCCTAATGCAATAAATACTGTTTCAGGATTTTTCAAATCTAGACCATTTTGTTGGTAATAAGCAATACCAACAAGTGCAGTAGCAATCGCTCCAAATAGGCTTAAGAACATCCAACCAATACCAATGCGACGAGCTTGTTTCGTTTCCTTAACACTTGAAATAGCCATAAAACGAACAACAATATGCGGCTGTCCAAAGTAACCGAGTCCCCATGCGAGTGCTGATATAATTACTGCAACTGATGCTGTACCTCCTGCAGTAAAACTTAACAAGTCCGGATTCACATCACGAATAGAAGAAGCTGCTTCTGAAAAACCTCCTGTTTTAAAAATGCCGAAAATCGGTACAGCTATTAGAGCAATAAACATCGTCAAACCTTGAATGAAATCTGTATAACTAACAGCTAAAAATCCGCCAAATAATGTATAAGCCACTACTACGCCTGAAACAATTAGCAATCCAGTGTGATAACTATAACCAAAAGAACTTTCAAAAAATACTCCTCCAGATACCATTCCTGAAGATACATAGAATGTGAAGAATACCAGAATGATTAAACCCGAAGCAATTCTAATTAATTTTGTATGGTCTCGTAATCGATTATCTAAATAGCTGGGGATTGTTATAGAGTTATTTGCAACTTGTGTATACATACGTAAACGCGGTGCCACTAGCCTCCAGTTTAAATATGCACCGATTGTTAAACCAATTGCAATCCAACCTTCGATTAACCCATTTGCATATATAGCACCTGGCAAACCCATTAATAACCATCCAGACATATCTGCAGCACCTGCGCTCAGTGCTGTAACAGCTGGTCCTAGCGAACGCCCACCTAACATATAATCTGTCAAATTAGACGTTTTCATAAATGCATACCAACCAATGCCCAACATTGCAACCATATAAATAATGATTGCAAATAATTGGTACATATTATCTGACATATCAAATCCCCCTTCAATAAAACATCATTTTTAAAAATTTTTAGATTTTTCAACAAACAATATATGACTATCACTTATATAAATCTATTATTCTATAATATCATAAGATTCTGTTATTAATAAATACTATAAAATATGTTGAATGAGATGAATTATGAATTTTGACTGTCAGAAAGTAAAAAGGGTTACCTATAAGTTTTTAACTTATAAATAACACCTCTTTAGAATTATTCTATGGAAGCATCCAAGATAGCACATTACTTTGTAAGAATGTTAGGATACAGATCAGTAACAATAGGAAAATACTATATTTTAAAGTAAACCGTAGTAATTCTGATTCTTTACCCGCTAATCCAACTGCCGCTGTCGCAACTGCAATGGATTGAGGTGAAATCATTTTGCCTGTAACTCCCCCGGATGAATTAGCAGCAAGAGATAAGGTTGGATCCATACCAACAGAACCAGCAGTAACTTGTTGAAGTTTTGCAAACAATACATTGGAAGATGTATCTGATCCTGTGATAAATACGCCTAACCAACCAAGTACTGGAGAAAAGAATGGGAAAAGTGCGCCCGTTTTTGCCAATACCAATCCTAGTGTTGTTGTCATTCCTGCAACATTTGCTACATATGCAAAAGCAACTACTGAACAAATAGTTATTAGCGGATATTTTATTTCATTAACTGTTTCAATGAGAGTTACAATCCATTTACTCCAAGATACTTTTAGAACAAATTTCGTGACAACTGCTGCCAATAGAATTGCAGTACCCGCTGCCCCTAACAATTCTAACTTGTATACAGCTGCTATTGGTTCATGAGATGTGCCACTAAGTACTTTGTTGTGTAAAAAGGGAACCTCAGGCATAAATGTAAGTGCATGTCCAATAGCATTTACACCTTTTAAAATAACATTTGTCCCTTCGTAATGTCCTGTTAAAGCAAGCTTAATCGTTGGAATTCCCCAAATAGAGATAAATCCTGTCAGAATAATAAATGGCGACCAAGCCTTTAAAACTTCCCCTACCGAATAATGTTCTTCATGTTCTCCTTCATTTTGTCCCACTGTGGCAACAGTTGCAGCTACTTCCTGTTCTTCTTTAAAACGGAAGATTGTTTTTGGTTGCCAAAATTTCATAAATACCGCAAGCGCTACCAATGATACTAAAGCTGAAAGAACATCAGGTAATTCAGGACCTAAAAAGTTAGAAGATAAAAACTGCGTAAGTGCAAATGAAATACCAGATACGAGCACTGCTGGTAATACTTCTACAGCTTTTTTAAATCCAGCCATAATAACAATTAGGAAGAATGGAAGAAAAACTGATAACAATGGTAATTGACGTCCTACAACTTTTGAAATTTCAGTTGCAGCGATTCCCGTTGGACCTTCCATTGCTGTAATAGGCACTCCTATTGCTCCAAATGCAACTGGTGCAGTATTTGCGATTAAGCACAGGCCTGCTGCATATAAAGGGTTAAAACCAAGTCCTACTAATAATGCTGCTGAAATCGCAACTGGTGCACCAAAACCTGCTGCACCTTCTAAAAATGCTCCAAAAGAAAACGCAACAAGCAATGCTTGAATTCGTCTGTCTTCCGTAATAGATAATACTGAATGACGAATAATATTAAAGTATCCTGTTTTTACAGTTAAATTATAAAGAAATACAGATGTGATAATAATCCAACCTATTGGTATTAATCCATAAACAGCACCTTGTGTAGCAGACATAATCGCTGTACCGGCGGGCACTTTGAAAGCGATTACAGCTAAAGCCAACGAAACTAGTAATGTTGTAAGTCCGGCATTATGCCCTTTCATTTTTTTAATAACTAATGCCCAGAAAAAGTATAGTATCGGAATAACAGCAATTAGTGCTGTCCATCCCAAGCTTCCCCCTACTGCTGTGAAATTTTGCGTAAATGTCATTTTTTCTCCCCCTAAATTATCAAGAAACATTCTAATCTCTGATAAAAAATCCCCTTTATAACCATATATTTATAAAATATGAATATTAGGTCATCTGATGACTATATGATAAGATTATATTGTTTAGTTTTTATATTTTCAACAATTTTTAGAAAATTTATCGTAAGTAAATAAATACTTTGAAGAGCAACATCATGTATAATTATAGAAATAATAGTGTTTTTACTATTTACGAGGTGAATACATATTGCAATATAAAAAGATCAAAGCTAAAAAAATATACGAAGAAGTTGCAGAAGCTTTGCATGAAATGATTCGAACAGGTGTCTTACAACCAGGTGACCGCCTGGATTCAGTCCAGCAACTTTCGGAAAACTTCCAAGTAAGTCGCTCTGCTATAAGAGAAGCTCTATCTGCACTTAAAGCAATGGGATTAGTTGATATCAAACAAGGTGAAGGTACATTTGTTAAATCATTTGATGCAAACCAAATAGTATTTCCGTTATCAACGGCTATTCTTATGAACAAAGAGGATATATCCGACCTTTTAGAAGTACGTAAAATTATTGAAGTAGGAACAGTAACTGCCGCGGCCCGAAATCGAACGAAAGAAGATTTAAATAAAATGCGAGAGATTTTAGAGGAGATGAAAGAATCCCCTTTTAATGAAGAGTTAGGGGAAAAAGTTGATTTTGAATTTCACACTGCTATATCCCTAGCATCACATAATCCATTACTTTCTATTTTCTTAGAACAAGTATCTGGGCTGATGTTCGAGACGATGAAAGAAACCAGAAGAATATGGCTATATTCTAAACAAACAACACGAGAAAAGTTATTTGATGAGCATATGAAAATCTATGAGGCTATTGAACAACAAGATGAAACAAAATCGAAACAAGCTATGTTATGGCATCTTGAAAACGTAGAAAATATCCTCATTAAATACTTTAAAGAAACTAATATTATGAAAAAAGAATAATAATCATTAAAATTTGCTGAGCTGGATCTAAGTTTTATCCAGCTCTTTTTTATCAAATTGACTAGATAACATATTTAATTTAGTTCATTTTATTGACTACATTTAAATACGTGGTAAAATACTTTATAGCTTCAACGCGTTGAAGTGAAAAAGTATATTCCAAGCGATGGACGAAAAGTAGTCTTGTCAATGACAGCAAAAAGAAACTTGGCGGTTGATGTAAGCCTAGGTTATGACAAAGATGAATTACACCATTAACAACTTGGAACCAATGAAGTGGTCAAAACTATTTTGACAATTAGGGTGGTACCGCGGAGTTTTCCTTCGTCCCTTTTGATGGGATTGAAGGATTTTTTTATTTTCAAATTGGATGACTTTTGAGGAGGATTTATAATGTTTCGAATTCACGCTAAGATGAACCCTTCCTTTTTGGAAGCATTTATCTTAATCTTTTTAATAATATCCATTATGACTGTTTGTATTGCTATTTTTGATGCAGTACCACATATGCCTATTCTAATCGCAATTCTATTATTGATAGCATATGGTTTATACAAAAAAATCCCCTACAAAGATTTAGAGAATGGACTCACCCAAGGTGCTTCGGCAGGACTTAGTGCCATTTTTATCTTCTTCTTTATCGGCACATTGATTAGTAGCTGGATGATGAGTGGTACAATTCCTACACTTATTTATTTAGGGTTTGAAACAATCACTCCCCATTTCTTCTATGCAGTTGTTTTCATCGTCACTTGTATTGTAGGTATTGCAATTGGTAGTTCCTTAACAACAACTGCAACAGTAGGTGTTGCCTTTATCGGTATGGCAAACGCGATGGATATCTCTTTAGCAATTACTGCTGGGGCAATTGTATCTGGGGCATTCTTTGGCGATAAAATGTCTCCATTATCTGACACATGTAATTTATCATCTACTATAATGGGCGTAGACTTATTTGAACATATAAAGAATATGTGCTGGACAACGATTCCTGCTCTTATTCTTTCGGCTATAATTTATGCTATTTTGTCACCATCTAAGGTTTTACAAAATACACATAAAATAAATACCTTTAAGGAAGGCCTACTTTCAACTAACATGGTACATTGGTATACGTTAATTCCCCTGTTAGTTCTAATGATCATGGCAATAAAAAAAGTTCCTGCTATTATAACATTAGCTACAGGAACACTCATAGCTATACTCATATCTTACTTTCATCATCAATATGGATTTAGTGAAGTGTTATCTAATCTATTCAATGGATACACTTCTCATACAGGTATAAAAGATATAGATTCACTCCTATCTCGCGGTGGTATTAATAGTATGATGTTTACGGTAGGTCTCGTAATATTAGCGCTTAGTATGGGTGGACTATTATTTACTTTAGGTATTATACAATCGGTACTATCACGTATTGAGAAACTATTCAAAAGCGTTGGTTCTGTAATTACAGGTGCTGCATTCACAGCTATTGGGATCAACACCTTAATCGGTGAACAATATCTTTCGATTTTATTAACAGGACAAGCATTTCAAGCCCAATTTCAAAGAGTTGGCTTAAAAAATAAAAACTTAGCACGAGTCGCAGAAGATGCAGGAACTGTCGTTAACCCACTTGTTCCATGGAGTGTATGTGGCATATTCATCACAAAAGTATTAACTGTATCTACTTGGGCATACTTTCCTTTTGCCTTCTTCTGTTTACTTTCACCTATATTAACAATCCTTGCAGGTTGGACTGGTAAGACACTAACTTATATAGATGAAAAACAACAAAACTAGCATTAGTTTAAGAAGGCCTAAATTATGATACACTTATGCCATCGATTAAATAATAAAGAAGGCGAAAAGATGGATTTTAATGAAATGAAACAAAATTTATTACAGCTTCTTCTTAAGGAGCAACTTGTATCAGCAACTATCAGTCAACCACGAACAAAATCTAACAATTTAAAACGTGTTAAGCTGAAACCACTTAAACTAAAAGGTATTTATCATATTCAGTTAGAGTACCAATACGAACGTATATTAAAACACGAAAATGTTCCATTATCTTTAATCGGACAAAGCATTAATGATCTATTTGATCAATTCCGCCAATTCCAAGGCGAATTCATCGAAGAGAATATCCATATACAACTTTCTAAGAAAAACAAAGTGTTGTGGAAAGCTGAAAAAACAGAGCTGAAAGAAATAAATTTATCACATAATCGTAAGAAGAATTATTTGCTTGATCCAGATAAACCTTATCCATTTTTAATACGTCTTGGAGTTCAATCCCCCGAGGGTAAAGTTAAAAAGCAAAAGTATGATAAATTCAAACAGATTAATCGCTTCATTGAATTTATCCACGATTCTTTAGATTATCTTCCTAAGGATAAAACAATCCGTATTTTAGATTTTGGATCTGGGAAATCGTATTTAACATTTGCTTTATACCACTATTTAAAAGTCGAACAAGGCTTAGATATTCGCGTTACTGGACTTGATTTAAAAAAAGAAGTTATTGAAGAATGCTCTAAAATCGCTAAGGATTTGCAATATGATCAACTTGAATTTTTAGTCGGCGATATTAATGACTATAATGACGAAACGTCAGTTGATATGGTTGTTACTCTTCACGCCTGTGATGTTGCAACTGATATGGCATTAGCACGTGCTGTGAAATGGGGAGCACACGTTATTTTAAGTGTCCCTTGCTGCCAACATGAACTCAACCGTCAATTACAATCCTCTCCTCTCGATATTATGTTACAACATGGACTTATTAAAGAACGCTTTTCGGCACTTGCAACAGATTCAATACGTGCTGAAATTTTAAATTTAGTCGGTTATGATGCACAACTTTTAGAATTTATCGATATGGAACATACACCTAAGAATATCTTAATCCGTGCTTACTATACTGGTAAACAACCAACAATTGTGCAAAAGGCACGTTATAATGCATTCACAGATTTTTTATCTGCCAAACCATTTTTAGAAAATGAACTAAAACAATTTCTCGATTAAATAACATTTCAAAAGTATGTTTACTTTTTCATAATTGTTAGACATGCTTTTGAATTATTAAAGACAAGAGCAAATCCCCAATGGCAAAAATTCCTATAATCTCTCTAATTCAATGTTAATATTTACTCTTTGGTATATCCCTTCCTTTTCTTAATATATATAGGAAAGCTATACAAATTTCCGTGCTATATTTTCTTTAAAAACATGATACAATTTGATAGATTATTAGCGTTATTTTTGTCTAAAAAAAATTCTTTTCTTAATTCTATTGATTTTTATATTGATAATGATTATCATTGCTATTAGTGAAAACGTACGTAACAAATCATTAGAAAGAAGGAAATAAAAATATGAAGGCACAATCATTACTAGCTATTTTATTAGCAGGGAGCGTCGTAATGACTGGATGTAACAGTACAGATGATGCAAAAAAAGACGATAGTAAAGCAAAAACTGAAGAATCAACAAAAAATGCCTCATCAGTTGATTTACAAAAAGAAATTGATGCATATCGAGAATTTGCCCTTGACCAATTAGATAAATTCACTGCTGAGACAGAGAAATTTGTAGCTGCTGTTAAAGCTGGAGATATAGATAAAGCAAAAGAAATTTATCCTGTTGCTCGTATGTATTATGAACGTTCTGAACCAATCGCAGAAAGCTTCGGCGATCTTGACCCACGTATTGATGCTCGATTAGCAGATTTAAAAGAAGAAGGCCAAGGTGAAGAAGACTGGACTGGTTACCATAAAATTGAATATGGTCTATGGGAAGAAAACACAACTAAAGGTTATGAAAAAACAGCTGATCAATTACTTGCTGATGCTAAAGAATTACGTGGCCGTGTAGAAACTGCTGAAGTAACGCCTGATACTATGATGACAGGTGCAGTAGATCTATTAAACGAAGTATCTACTTCAAAAATCTCTGGAGAAGAAGAAATCTATTCTCATACTGACTTATATGACTTCAAAGCTAATATAGAAGGCGCAGAAAAAATCTTCACTATTTTAGAAGATCAAATTAAAGACAAAGATTCTAAACTAGCAGAAGACTTAACTAACAAATTCAAAGCAGTTAATGATTTACTTGCAAAATATGAAACAAAAGATGGCGGCTATGTATCTTACACAAAACTAACTAAAGAAGATACAAAAGCATTATCAGAAGCTGTAAACCACTTAGGCGAACCATTAAGTCAAATGGGAATTATTATGGAGTGAGAAAAAAATGACTAAGACAAACAATGATGAAAAGTTGATAGATAAAAAGATAACACGCAGACAAATGTTAAAAATTACTGGTGCTGGAGCTGCTGGAATAGCAATTGGCGCTACTGGTATGGGAGGCGTATTAAAAGCATTCGGCAAAGATTTCTTACAAGAAGACGATACAACCGCTACTAACAAAGTGAATTTTTATGGCAAACATCAATCAGGTATCGCCACTGCTGTTCAAACAAATATCTACTTTGCTTCATTAAATGTTTTAGTTAAATCTAAAAAAGAATTGCAAGAGATGTTCCAAATGTGGACACCTCTTGCTGTTCAAATGATGAATGGTAATATGATTGGTGAATACAAGAATGATATGATTCCACCAAAAGATACTGGAGAAGCAAAAGGATTAGATGCTCGCAATCTATCAATTACATTCGGTGTCGGACCATCTCTATTTGAGAAAAAAGAACTTGGCCTTGCATCATTAAAACCGAAAGAACTAAAAGACTTACCCCACTTCCCTAAAGATCAACTAGAAGATGCTTATACAGGTGGAGACATATGCATTCAAGCTTGTGCTGATGATCCACAAGTTGCGTTTCATGCAGTTCGAAATTTAATCCGTGCTGCTTCAGGAAAAGTTTCTATGAAATGGTCACAATCCGGTTTTAATTCATTCCCTACGAAAAACGGAAAAAAACAAACACCTCGCAACTTGTTTGCATTCAAAGATGGTACCGAAAATCCAAATACCTCTGATGAAAAGGACATGAATAAGGTTGTTTGGGTACAATCCGGTGATTCTAAACCTTGGATGACAGGAGGGACTTATTTAATCGTACGTCGTATCCAAACACATTTAGAAACATGGGATCGTACTTCTTTAAAAGAACAAGAAAATACTTTTGGTCGTCATCGTGATTCAGGCGCACCAATTGGAAAGAAAAATGAATTTGATGCAGTGGAGATTGAACGAAAAGATGAAAATGGAAATTACATCGTACCCGAAACATCACATGTTTTTCTAGCAAAACAAGCAAAAGCTAGAATAATGCGTCGTTCATTCTCCTACTCTTCAGGTATTGTTGATGCGACAGGTACCTATGATGCCGGACTCGTATTTATCTCTTTCCAAAAGAATCCTGAACAATTTATTAAGATTCAAAACAGTTTAGGACGACTAGATAAGTTAAATGAATATATTACACATCGAGGAAGCGGTGTTTTCGCTTGCTTCCCTGGTATAAAAAAAGGAAGTTATATAGGTGAAGCATTATTTAATACGTTGTAGTCAATTTCTCATTATCTTATTGCTTGCTACACTCACAACAATCCATCCTGTAGCAGCAGCGGAATCCTATAGTAACCTGTATATTTCAATCAGTGATGCCATAATGAATTCCAAACAAGGTAATGATGCAAAGGCAAAAGATGCAATCAGAACTTTTGAGGAAAGTTGGCAACAAGCTAACGTCAAAGATTCAAAAGAAGCAAAAGCTGTTGAACAAGCTCTTGAAGACACACAAACAGCTACTACTAAAGAGGATCGTTTGAAGGCATTAACTGTTCTCTCAAGAGCATTAACAGCTCTTGAAAAGGCTGAAAATCCTGTTGATGAAAAAGCTGAAAGAAAAGCCTTCGCAAATGTTATGCAACCTGCACTAAATCAATTACAAGCCTCCATTAAAGAAGGCGATGTTGAAAAACTTACAAAGGCTTATAATGCCTTTAATACTTTCTGGACAAAAAAAGAAGTACCTGTTCGAGAATACGACATTGCAGCTTATGGCAAAATTGAAACACAAATGTCTTTTATACGAATTGCACTTTCTGATGAAAATCCGAATATGGATTCCATTCAAGATCAATTTGACGGGCTACAAAAGGCCATTAATGATTTTGGAGCTGGGAAAAAAGTAGCTTCATCTGCTAAAGGTACTTACTCTTTACAAACTCTAGTTGATCTAATCGATGATGCAAAGGCTCAAATAGACGACGAAGATTATGAAAAAGCTTCTGCAACGGTCAAAAAGTTCATCACAACTTGGCCAAATGTTGAAGGGGATATCCGTACAAAAAATGCTAGTCTCTATACAAAAATTGAAAGTGATATGCCGATTATTGCTAGTGATTTGATGAAAGATACTGTTGATGTAAAAGATATCAACTCACAATTAGATAACTTTAAACAACAAATTCAACTGATTCAAGGTGATCAAAACTATAGCTTTTGGGATTCAGCTTTAATCCTATTACGTGAAGGTTTGGAAGCATTATTAATCATCGTTGCACTAATTGCTTTCTTAAAAAAATCCGATCAACAACATATGGGAAAATGGATTTACATGGGTGCTCTCTTCGGGGTTGCATTAAGTGCTGTTTTAGCAGTTTCAATGTCTACTATATTTAACTCTGCTACGATTAATACTAGTCGTGAAATGATTGAAGGATATGTAGGTTTAATCGCTGCAGCAATGATGATTGGTGTTGGCGTTTGGATGCATAGCAAGTCGAATATTAAAGCATGGAACTCTTATATAGCAAAACAGATGAATCACGCAATGTCTAAACAAAGTATTTGGGCAATGGCATTTATCAGTTTCCTATCTGTCTTCCGAGAAGGTGCTGAAACATTAATCTTCTATATGGGAATTGCTCCTAAAATGTCAACAACCGATTTTAGTCTTGGAATTGTAACTGCAATTGTCATCTTAGCAGTTGTAGCCTTCTTCTTATTACGAGTTAGCGGCAAGATTCCAGTACACAAATTCTTTGCGGTTGCTACAATTTTAATCTATATTCTTGCGTTCAAGATTATTGGTGTCAGCATTCATACATTACAATTGACTGATATATTGCCATCATCAGTAATTAGCGGTTTACCAGTTTGGTCAACTATCGGTTTCTACCCAACAGTTGAAACAATTGTCGGTCAAATTATTCTACTTGTTCTAGTTGTTATGACAACAATCTATAAAAAACGTAACGAAAAATAAATTCAAAAAATGGTATGAGTGCATGATACTCATACCATTTTTCATTCTAAAAATCATTTTACTAGAGGATTACTCTGACAATAATAAGTACTATCCACACTCCAAAAACTAAATTGAAGTATCTTTGATGATTAATTTATATTAAAAACTTTTGATTTAGTTGTGCTTTTAATCGTATCCTTTAAAGAAAGTTTATCTGTCTTTACGTATAAAGTGACTTTATATACTCCTTTTTTCAACTTTAAATCCTTGTAGCTATGTCTACTTATATCATCAACCTTTAAGGCCTTTATCTTTTGATATTTTCCAGTTGTCCCCTTTTTCCACACAGTCAAGTGACCATTATAGTAAGGGGATTCTATATTATAATTCACTCTGACTTGTTTCGTTCCTTTTTTATCTACTGATTTTCCTATTGTTAGTTTTAGTGCTGTGATTTTAGGGGTTACTTGATCTATAGCTTTAATGGTATGGTATTGTACTGCTACTGTTTTTGTTTCTTTAATCCTACTTGTTATTCTGAACTTATAATTACCTTTTTTCTTTAATTTATAGCTATATTTCTTTCCCTCATTGTATGGTGAAATATTGTCATATTTCTTTGTTTTTGGATTATACAAGTCCCACTTTGTTTCAATAGTTGCCCCTTGCAAATTAGCATGTGACACAAAGATTTCAAAACTAACATTAGTTCCTGCATAGACTAGTTTACCGCTTTTTTCTATTGGAACATCTTTTGCTAATAAAGTACCTTGTAGTGTATTCATGAGTACAAAATTATAGTTTTCTAGATTTTTCAGTTTTCCAGTATCTACTATCCGCAAAGTATAATTCCCCTTTGCTAATTTGAAGAAATCCGTTGTTATAAGCGCATTACTCATTTTGTCGCTAGGTATATCAAAACGTATTTTTTTCTTAGTGTCTCTATTAGTTAGTACCCCATAAATAGCCCCTGTCATGTCCTCTTTTGTATTTTTTGAGGACATTGAAAGGTCTACTACGAAGTTATATGGTGTTTCGGAATCTTTTGTAACAGTAAAATTATACTGTTTTTGAATTATATTTTTTAATGTCTTCTCTATGAAGGACATCTCTCCATTGTCTAATTTCAAATTCACTGTTGGTAAGTCACTAATACTTTGTGAATCTACAGCTTGTTGTTCAAAATTATAGTAGTGATAATAATCACCATAGACGAAGATAGGTTCAATAAAATTTTGATTTTCTGTAGTTGCCACTGTATTGACTTTATCTATTAAACTTAACCCTATTCCATCATTTGATTGCGCATGTGCTAAGCTGTTAGCCCCTATAAATCCTACTAGCATCACTGACACTAGACTCAAACTTGTTATAATACTTTTCTTTTTCTGCATGTTAAGTTCCCTCCCATAAAACTAGAACACCATTTGATGCAGCACGAATAAGATATTCAAGACCTTGAATACTATGATAAGTGCAAGTAATAATTATATAAAGTGTTTTTCTTATGAACTTTAAAGGGTGGCATAATTAGAGTCTTAATTGCGTTTGCGCTTTAAATCATATGAAAGCAAAATCCTTCTTCTCCAATTATCCACATGTTATCCGCATTTGCATTAGTATTCTATCTAAAAAATCCTAAATCAAATATTACACTTGGGGATAATAGATAAATTTATACACAATTTTATAAATTGTAGTGCATAAGTTAGCAACTAATCATAGGCTATTTCGTAATATGTGCAAAAACTGTGCATAACCAAAAAAACATGAATTCTTAGAGTAAAAAGAAGCTGAATAAAAGATGTATATAAGTATTTTATCAAAAACACTCTAACAAAATAAAAAACGCCTGAGTATTTATTTATATACTCAGGCGTTTTTTTATTTAAAATATTAAAGACTAATTTTTAGAATTTAATCATTTTACTTGGGACAACCCATTCGTTGAATTGTTCTTCTGTTAGAAGACCAGTTTCAAGTGCTGCAGCTTTTAAAGTTAAGCCGTTTTTATGAGCATGTTTTGCGATTTTAGCAGCATTTTCATAACCGATGTATGGGTTAAGAGCTGTAACTAACATTAGTGAGTTGTTTAAGAAGTGTTCAAGTTTATCTTTGTTTGCAGTAATACCCACTAAGCAGTGTTCATCAAAGCTACGGATTACATCAGATAATAATTCAACTGATTGCATGAAATTGTGAAGGATAATTGGTTTGAACACGTTCAATTCAAAGTTACCTTGTGATGCAGCAAAGCCGATTGTTACATCGTTACCCATAACTTGTACAGCTACCATTGTAACAGCTTCACATTGAGTAGGGTTTACTTTACCTGGCATGATAGATGAACCTGGTTCGTTTTCTGGAATTGAGATTTCACCAAATCCAGAACGTGGACCTGAAGCTAACCAACGAACATCGTTTGCGATTTTCATCAAATCAGCTGCTAATGCTTTCATCGCACCATGAGTAGTAGCGATTTGATCGTGTGATGTTAATGCATGGAATTTGTTTGGTGATGGTACGAAATCTAAGCCTGTTTCTTTTGAAATTTCAGCAACAACCTTTTCATCGAAGCCATCTGGAGTGTTAAGACCAGTACCTACTGCAGTACCACCGATAGCAAGTTCGCGCATGTTTAATGCTGCTTCTTTGATCATTTTTTCAGAAGACTCGATCATGTATAACCAACCACTAATTTCTTGGCCAAGTGTTATTGGAGTAGCATCTTGTAAGTGCGTACGACCAATTTTGATCAAGTGCATAAATTCTTCAGATTTAGCTTTTAATGTTGCTTTAATTTGCTCTAAAGCTGGGATTAAATTTTTCTCAACAGCGATAGAAGTAGCGATGTGCATAGCTGTTGGGAATGAGTCATTTGAACTTTGAGATTTGTTAACGTCGTCATTTGGATGAAGGCGTTCTTCAGAACCTTTTGCTTCTAAGTATTCATTACCAAGATGAGCGATTACTTCGTTAACGTTCATGTTTGTTTGAGTACCTGAACCTGTTTGATAAATCACTAATGGGAATTGATCATCCCATTTACCTGCTACGATTTCATCAGCAGCATGAGCGATTGCTTCATATTTGATTTCAGATAGAGTACCAAGTTCAACACATACTTTTGCTACGGATTTTTTAAGGATTGCATAGCCGTGGATAAAATCGATTGGCATATGGTCAGAACCGATGCGGAAGTTTTGTTTACTTCGTTGTGTTTGAGCACCCCATTTGCTGTCTGCTGGTACTTTAACTTCTCCCATAGAGTCATGTTCAATACGGTATTCCAAGACATTCATCTCCATTTCTTTTGCTACGAGTTTTGTTCTCACTCTAACAATATGATAGCGTTTTCCCCTCTAATTGTCTGCAATTCTGTATTAAATTATAGTAAAAACCTTTTGAAAAAGTAAAAATTCTAATTACTTTACATTTAACCCCTATTCTAAGAAGTACTATGATGGCATAGGAGTTGGTGTTGGTGTTGAATATCCTTCTTTATAATCCTGATCAATTTGTTTGCGTATCTCTTTAAGTGAGGCACCTTCTTGTGCCTGTTTAATGGATTTAATCGCAATTTCTACACAAACAATACAACGTGTTCCATGATCATCCCAAACAACAGCACCATTGTCTTTTACCTCTTTTATAAAGCAATTTAAATTACTTTTATGATTAGCACTTTCTGCACATCCACAATAACATGGCATCCATTTTAAAATCTCGGTAGCTTGTCCAGCAGCTTTATATACAAGTTTTAAGTCTTCAGTTTGATTTTCTAAAAAGCTAGGTAAGATTTCTGCTGATTTTGTTTCTTCTTGAAGATCACCATTCGCTAGTTTGTGTTGATGATTTGCATGATTAGTATGCTCCGTTGTTTCAGTTGTCTTTGTTTGATGATGGTCATTATGATCTTCCTTTGACGATTCTCCTGAATTGTTTCCGCAGGCTGCTAAAAGCATCGTGCCTGCTAATAACACCGATAACCATTTTTTCTTCAATTTAAAACTCCTTTAAATACCTTTTTTCTTCATTATACCTTAGGAGGGTATTATATATAATGACAAATAGAAGACAATCTTCCACAAAAAATTGCCCGGCAAACCACCATTGGTCTGCTCGGGCATATTAATCTATTCACCTTCAATAGTTGTTGCAGCTGATGCATCGTCTTGTTGTTTTACATTATCCGCTAATCGCTCGATACTTGGACGTATTGTATATTTACCAGAATAATTCTCTAACAATTCCTTCATATCAATACCTGATGATGCTTTTAGTGTTTCTTGTAAAGTGGCCATTAAGTCAGTTGCATATCCTGTTACCTTATTGGCGCCTCCACCTTCTCCACCACCTGTATCAACTACTGTAATCTTATCGATGTTCGCTAATGGGCTAGCTACTTGTTTTGCATATTCAGGCATCATACGGATAATCATATCTAAAACAGCTGCTTGACCAAATTGCTCGAAAGCTTCTGCAATTTTACGTTTTGCCTCTGCTTCTGCAAGACCTTTCAGACGGATAATTTCAGCTTCAGATTCCCCTTGTGCACGTTCTGAATCAGCTTTTGCCAAACCGTCCAAACGGATTTTTTCAGCTTCTGCCTTTGCTTTCGCTTCGATGCGATATTTTTCTGCATCGGCTTGTGTTAATTGTTTCATCTTTTCAGCTGCAGCATTTTGTTCGATAGCATAACGATCTGCATCTGCTTTTTTCTTTACCTCTGAGTCATATTGCTTTTCACGACGTAAAATTTCTTTTTCTTCCAATTCAATTTGCTTTTGACGTTCAATGATTTGAATTTGCATTTCTTGTTCTGTTACTTCTTGTTTTGCACGAGCAGTTTCAAGCTCGTATGCTTGGTCAGCACGGGCTTTTGCAATATCTTGTTCACGACGAAACTCTGCTACTTTTAGTTGATTTTCTTTTTCAGCTTCTGCAATCTCAGTTGCACGTTCAAGTTCTGCCTTTTGTGCTTCTTTATCCGCTTCTGCACGTTTAATACGAGTTTCCTTTTCTGCATCTGCTGTTGCAATATCCGCATCACGTCTAACCTGAGCTATTCTTGGTTTCCCAAGTGAATCTAAGTAACCGTTTTTATCTCTAACATCTTTTATCGTAAAGGATACGATTGTAAGGCCCATTTTCGCTAAATCTTGAGAAGCAACGCGTTGGACTTCTTGTGAGAATTTATCGCGATTTTTGTAAATTTCTTCAACTGTCATAGACCCAAGAATCGAACGTAAGTGACCTTCAAGTACTTCTTTTGCTTCGTTTTCACGGTCTTCTTTCGGTTTACCTAAAAACTGTTCTGCTGCTGTTGCAATTTCTGAAATTGAACCACCTATTTTAATAATGGCAATCCCATCAGCCATCACCGGTACACCTTGTTCTGTATAAACTTCAGGTGTTGTTACTTCTAGTTTACTGGATAGTAAACTAAGAGGTTCAGCTTGTTGAAATACTGGTAAAACAAACGTACCACCACCACGGATAATTTTAATACGGTTTCCACCTTCATCCGTATGTACGTTTTTAGACCCTAAATAACTCCCTGTCACAATAAGTGCTTCATCGGGACCTGCAGTTCGATATTTTGTTACATACACTCCGATTATAGCTAATAAAATAACCACTACAATTATCCCAACAATTAAAATCGGTGATGCTAAAAATGACATAATAATTCCCCCTATTTTTATATAAGTAAGCCATTAAAATAATGGTTCATACTCTCTGACATATAACGTTCCTTCTTTCACTTCTACTATGAGTACCTTTGAATCATATGGTATTGAAACATGATCATAACTTGTTGCACGTTTAGATATAATGCCGTTAACTGTCTCAACAACCACTTCACCAAAACCATCGATGGGAATAGGTACAATCACCTTTCCTACTTGACCACCCAAGGATTCTTCCGTATACGCCATCGATACTTCAGCTGATTTCAAAGGAACGAGGATGAAATAATACATCAGGATATCTAGTACGATTGAAAAAATGGCAGAAATAATGGCGATAACGTAACTGTTCAAGGAAGTAAATGTTTCAATAATAAAACCAGTTGCAGAGAAGAAGGTTAAAAAAGCTAGAATAACTGTCGGATTAAAAAATGGAATTCCTTCTCCAATCCCATCAGCAATGTCACCAAAAAAAAGATATAAAATCATACAAATTGCTAAGAATAATAATGAGTACAGATACCATTGTTCAATAGACCATAAATTCAGCTCAATCATCTTCACCCCCTTTTCTGTGAATTTGTTCCTTTCTTTCTATATGTTATACGTTTGAATACAGCGGAAAGTTTCAAATTTTTCTAATTATTACAAGCGTGATTTTCAAATGTTACGGGAATGTAAATTTTAAAAAAATTCACAGGATTATTGTATTGGTTTCTCGTACAATTTGTTATGATTATAGTTGCGTTCAAAAATAAGATAGTAATGATTTATAGACAAATTAGGAGGCTTTATATGTTTAGCTCAAAAAAAGAAGACCCTTTCTTTACTGCGCTTTTGAAAGTTGCTAAAAATGTAAATGAAGCAGCTCATTATGCTGATGATTTTAAAATAACAGGCGTTGCAGATTTGAAAGAGCTTAGCGTAACACTTAAAAAATATGAAACAGATGGAGATTCGTTAATCCACGAATTAATCCAAATGCTGAATAAATCATTTATGACGCCAATCGAACGTGAAGATATTTTGGAATTAGCTGTACGAATGGATGATATTTTGGATGGTGTTGAAGGTTGTATTGCTCACTTTGAAATGTTCTCACTTACAGAAGTAGATGATTATATGAGAGATTTCTTAAAATATATTGTGTTAAGTACAGATGAAATCGCAACTGCGATGGAACATTTAACGAATAAAAAATTAATCAACATGCGCGAACATGCCATTCTCATTAAGGATTACGAACGTAAATGCGATGAAGTATTACGTACTTCAATTAAACAATTGTTCTTACATGAAAAAGACCCTATCCGCATTATTCAATTTAAAGATATTTATGAACAACTAGAAGAAGTGGCTGACTACTGTCAAAATGTCGCCAATTCAATGGACACTATTATAATGCGTAATGCATAGGAGCTGTAGAAACACATGAATACTTTAATAATCGTAACTGTTCTAGTAGTAATATTCGCATTACTATTCGACTTCATAAACGGTTTCCATGATACTGCAAATGCTATTGCTACTGCAGTTTCTACCCGTGCGCTTTCGCCTCGTGTTGCTGTAGTTTTGGCTGCATCAATGAACTTCATCGGTGCCGTTACATTTACAGGCGTCGCTAAAGCATTGGCAAAAGATATTGTTGATCCATTTTCACTTACGAATGGTTCATTCATAATATTAGCTGCATTAATATCAGCAATTATATGGAACTTGATCACTTGGTACTTCGGTATACCTTCAAGTTCATCACACGCAATTATCGGTTCTCTAGCTGGTGCTGCCATTGCTGCTGCAGGTTTCTCTGCTATAAACTATAACGGCTTTCTTAAAATCATCAAAGCCTTAATCTTTTCACCATTTATCGCAATTATTGTCGGATATTTGATGATGTCTTTATTTAAATTACTATTTAAAAACTTAAATTTATATCGTACCAACAAAAGCTTCCGACGAGTACAAATTGCTACAGCCGCACTTCAAGCATTTACACATGGTACAAATGATGCCCAAAAGTCTATGGGGATTATTACTATGGCTTTAATTTCTGCAGGATTTTTAAGTGGCAGTGATGGTGTACCTTTATGGGTTCGTATTGCATGTGCTGTTGCAATGGGTCTTGGTACTTCGATTGGTGGATATAAAATTATTAAAACAGTTGGCGGTAAGATTATGAAAATCCGTCCTGTTAATGGTGTCGCAGCTGATTTGTCTTCTGCACTTATTATTTTTGGTGCTACACAAATACATCTTCCAGTTTCTACAACTCATGTTATTTCTTCATCTATCATGGGTGTTGGTGCTGCACAAAATGCTAAAGGGGTACACTGGGGTGTTGCACGGAGTATCGTTATCACTTGGGTGATTACATTACCTATATCTGCATTAGCTGGTGCCGCCATTTTCTCTATATTTAAGTTATTTTTATAATTTGCAACCTGAAAAACTGTTAGAATTCTAACAGTTTTTTTATATGATCAATTTATTATATGGTATTTAATTTAGTCAGATTAACATAAAAACTCACTTCACAAATTGAAGTGAGTTTCTTTAATACGGGGATTTTAATGTATAAATATTGTTCTTGATAAAGTTCCTTGTGTCACTTCTGTTGAAAAACCTAATGATTGTTGGTTTGGTTGATGAGGGTTATTTTTATAAAAAGCTGATATCGAAATATAAACAAGTAGCAAACAAATAAGGACAATACCAACAACGATTAGTGCCATTCTTTTACCTGACATCTAGATCCACCTCTTCCTTTCAGAGTCCAAACTATTTGTTAGAAGGTTTAAATCCTTCCGCCAATAGATACTCTTCAGCATCTGAGCGTGTACCAAAGCTTTCTTCTAAGTTAAATCCATGATAGATATTCCAGAAAGGCTCATCATTAACAAGTAGTAATTGATCACCTGTACGATTGCGCCATATTTGTTCAATTTTCACTTCTTCAACGGGTTCATCTACTTCTGATAAATACATAATAGAATCTTCAATTACTTCGCGCAATTCTTGTTCAGAGAAGTCACGAATATTGACTAGTCCCTTTTCATCTGCCTTATAGCGAAGTAAATCTCCAACATAAACGAAGCCATTGCCATTAGGATGTAGTTTTTCAACTACAATTTTCTTATCATATTGACTACCTTCAAAATGGTAGTTTAAACGATTCATTGAAATTTCTTTACGTGTTAGTTCAGGAAAACTTTCAATGATTTGTTGTTTTTGTTCAAATGTTAACATAGTGATCTCCTTTGTCTTTGACAGTCTTTATTAGTATAGCATTTTTTGTCACTCAATCCTCTAAGACTAAAAGAACGAAATGAGTTGATATTCAAATCTCTCAACTCATTTCGTTATTATTCTTCGTCATTTCAACATAAAAATACTTATAAAAACCTTTTCTTTAATATTGTTGTTAATAACGTCATATATTTGTTATTATAACGAACAAAATCGCTTGGCTTAGCATCTAGCGTGAAATTTACCTTTTCTCCATTTTCAAGAATCTTAAATCCAGTTAGGGGAAGCAATGGTAGATCTCCTTCAATAAATTGCACAACATCCATAAGCTTTGAACATACTATACCTGCAACTTCCTCTACTTGAAGATGAAAATCAGTGAATGCTCCTTTTTGAATGGCCAAGAATACATGAGAAAATTCTCGATCAATCATTAGAGGCTTCTCAATAATACATGGTATAACGGCAATTTTCTCTAAATCCTCTTTTAACAATGATAAGCCCAGTTCTTCTCTCAATTCTCTAATACCGTCCTCAGGACTTTCTGTTGCCAATAAATGACCTGCAGCTGTAATATCAAAAAGCGAAGGATAGTCTTTTTTATCTGCACTTCTTAACTGAAAGTACAAATAATACTCCCCGTTCACCTGACTAATTAGCCAACAATGGAATGTCTCATGCCATAATCCATTCGCATGTATTTCCGCTCTTGTGGCAACACCAGTTTGTTTATGATTTTCATCAAAGGTTTTTAAAATCTCTGTCTCCACTAATTTCACCTACACATTTTTAGTTGCAGTAGTACGAATCTCTTTCCAATGTTGATAGACATTTTTTACAACAACTTTACCTACAGCATATAATGGAACTCCTAATAGAATACCTACAAACCCAGCAATATTACCTGCAGCTAAAATAATCGTAATAACAGTTAGTGGATGTATATCAAGAGTTTTCCCCATTACATTTGGTGTAATAAAGTTACTATCAATTTGTTGTGCAACTAGTGTGACTACACATACCCAAACAGCTTGCATAGGGTCATGTATAAGACCTACTATTACTGCAGGAACCAACGCAATCCATGGTCCAATGAACGGTACCATATTCATAAAGAAGGCAAAGAGAGCTAACAGTAATGCATATTCTAGTCCAATAATTTTATAGCCGATGAAAATAATAACTGCCAAGATGAAACTTATCAATAATTGACCTTGAATATAATTTCGTAAAACATCATCAATTTCTGATAAAGTTTTCTTAATCCATGCACGTCTTGATCCAGTGAATATATTATAAATTGTTGGAGCAAACTTTTCGTGGTCCTTTAGCATGTAGATAAAGAAAAATGGAACTAGTATTAAAACAAATGCTCCTGAAACAATACTTGAAATAAATTGCACTAAAAATTTACTTGTAAATACTGCGTAACCTTGAATTGAATTTGTTAAATTGTCTATCGTGTCATTTAGTTGTTCTGGAAGGTTTTCACGGTTTTTCAAGACATAATCGACCATATCTGAAAGTTCGTTAGCCAATGTTGGCGTTGCTTTCACTAAATTATTAATCTGAGTATTAATCGGCGGTACAACAATAGCTATAAACCCATAAACTACAACACATAGTAGTACTATGATAGATAGTATACTTGCCCAACGTGGAAATTTTCTCTTTTCTAAAAAGCGTTGAATTGGCTCTGTTACATAGTATAATATTCCACCCGCTAATAACGGGATAAATATAGCACTCAAAATAACTACAATTGGATAAAAGAGAGATTTAATTTCAAGAAAATACTTCAAGATTAACAAACCTAGAAGTATACCTACGCCTGCTTGAAACCATAGTTTTTTTGTCAATTATTTGCACCTCATTCATAATATTACCGAATTGTTATTCTCATAGTTTAAGTATACGCTATACTCTAAAAAACAGGAAATAACAACATCCATAAAAAAAGAATCTACCTTATAGCAGATTCCATCTTACATATAAAACTATACTCCCCAATTTGACTAGATTATGCATATATAATCTTCGGCGCCTTGCGAATAGAAACTACCCAATTCGTACCCGTCCCAACATGGTAGGCATCTGCAAAAGAGCCTTGGTTAATCGCAATCCCTACATTATCCAATGAATTAATATATAATAGTGGCTCACCCACACGTAAATCTGCGAAGGAATGGCCATACGTCATAATACTTTGATAAATTTTGCGATTATCCGTACTAATCGTTACCTCAAAGGTATCTCCATATTTTTTTGCTAATCGTTTAAACAGACTACGACGAATATTTGTCCATAAATTTCCGAAAGGTTTATCCACAATATCGATAAATCCAGTAATAATGTCATCTTCTATCGTAGATTCTTTAATATTCAGTTCTACAATAGCTGAAACTTTAAGGGCTGGGCCTACTTCTTCAAATGAAATAATTCCTGCAGCTAAGCGTGCTCCCGTATAGGCAAAGATATCACGGCCATGAAACGTATGAGATTCACCTGAATTCGGTAGACGGTTAATCGTTTCATCGATCTCACGAATTTCTGCAATGCCATAGTAACGCTTTATATGAGTTAATGTCCCATTATCAGGTGTTACAATAAATTGATCATTCACTGTTTTTACAACAACTGCTTTACGGTCTGAACCAACCCCTGGATCCACTACAGACACAAATACAGTTCCTTCTGGCCAATATTGCACTGTTTGTAGCAAACGATAGCTTCCTTCCCAAATATTAAATTGTGGAATTTGATGTGTAATATCATATATTTTAATATCAGGATCTACACAATGTGATACACCATACATCGCACTAACCGCACCATCACTAATACCAAAATCTGATTGTAATACAAGTAACCCTTTTCCCATTTGAAACATCTCCTTATTGAAAATATATCTACATAGGAACATTAGAAGTAAACGAGCTGATCATTCCCAATAAAAATAAAAACTCGTCCCCTCAATCATTTTGATTGTTAAGGACGAGTTGTATACTCGTGTTACCACCTTTTATTTGCCACTTACTCACATAAGTAGCCTCCATCAGTACAGAATGCAAAATAGCTTCTAGACTGTGATATAGGTAACGGGTATCAAATCCCGCTGTATCCTACTATTGCTTATTGCAAGTTCAGAAACAGAGCTCAGAGGCCATCTTTCAATTGATCAACTCCTACTTCTTTTCAGCTACCGAAGCTCTCTTTTAAGAAATACAATCAATTTACTTCTTCTCATCATCGCTTTTCATATTTCAACTATTAATGTATAGCTAATTAGTATGGATGTCAATGAATTGTTTGAAAATTTTTTATAGTTTATCATCTTGTACTGCATCTAAATATTCTTTAATTGCTTCCATAACAGTTTCTACGCATCCTTCGTTGAATGGTGATTCAAGCTTTGCTTCAGCTACTAGTTTTGTAAATGACATTTTACCGCCTAATTGACATAGGTGGATATAATCCTTCCACGCTTCTTCGTGATTTTCACGAGATTTCTTCCAGAATTGGAATGCACATACTTGAGCTAATGTATAGTCAATATAATAAAACGGACTATTATAAATATGTGCTTGACGTTGCCAGAACCCGCCGCCTTCTAAATAATCAATACCATCATAGTCACGATGTGGTAAATAGGTCTGTTCGATTTTCTTCCAAGCTTCTTTACGCTCTTGGGGTGTCATTTCTGGATTTTCATAAACTACATGCTGGAATTCATCTACCGCTACACCATATGGTAAAAATAATAAGGCTTCACTTAAATGAGAGAATTTATATTTTTCTGTATCTTCTTTAAAGAATAGTTTCATCCAAGGCCATGTGAAAAATTCCATACTCATTGAATGGATTTCACAAGATTCGTATGTTGGCCAAATATATTCTGGAATGCCAATATTACGACTAGTATATACCTGGAATGCGTGGCCTGCTTCATGTGTTAATACATCAATATCACCTGATGTTCCGTTAAAGTTTGAGAAGATAAATGGTGACTGATAATCTTCGATAAATGTACAGTAACCACCGCCTTCTTTCCCTTTCTTTGCAACCAAGTCCATAAGATCTCTATCAATCATAAAGTTAAAGAATTCTGCTGTTTCAGGAGATAATTCCTCATACATTTTCTTGCCGTTTTGAACAATCCACTCAGGTGTTCCCTTTGGTATGGCATTACCACTTAAGAATTTTAGACCTTCATCATGGAATTTTAGTTGATCTACACCAATTCGTTTTGCTTGTCTTTCGCGTAATTGTGTCGCATATGGTACTACAACATCTCGGATTTGATCTCGATAATTTTTCACCATTTCTGCATTATAATCAATGCGATTCATCAATACATAGCCGAGTTCTACGTAGTTTTTAAAACCTAGTTTAAGAGCCATTTGATGACGCACTTTAACTAGTTCATCATAAATACGGTCGAAGTCTTCCTCATGTTCTTTAAAGAAGCCAAAACGAGCTTCTGTTGCAGCCTTACGTACATCTCGATTTGTAGACTCTGTGTAAGGTCCTAATTGTGCTAACGTTAACTCTTTGCCATCAAAAGAAATTTGAGCCGAAGCTACAAGTTTAGAGTATTCAGAGCTTAGTTTATTTTCCTTTTGCATGAGTTCCATAATTTCAGGTGCAAAACCTTTAATTTGATTTTCAGCTAAATCAAATAATTGAGCACCCCACTTATCTTCTAATTCATTGCGGAAAGGAGAAGCTAAGAGCGCTTTATAATACTCTGTTGTCAGTTCTTCCATTTCAGGCGTTTTTTCATCTAAAAAATCTCGTTCTTGTTGATAGAATTCATCGTTAGTATCTATAGAAGCACGAATATATACTAAGTTATATTGAGTTGAAAAATCATTACGAAAGGCATTAATTTTTTCAATAACTTTACTTTGTTCGTCAACTGACTTTGAACTATTAAACTCCTTTAAAAGCTCGTAGAAGTATTTTTTCCCTTCTTCAAGATTCGGACGTTTGTATTCATAATCTTTGAAAGTAACCAAAGTCATTCCCCTTTTCTTATATTTTTCGAAGTTCGAAGTATTAGGTTAATTATTTATTATATTCTGATAAAATGCAACTGATGATGTGAAATATGCGCTATTTTTTGGAAATAACCCCTTATTTCAAAATAGTATAATGAAAACACTTATTTTTTTCACGAAATTGTGCTAACCTAATTTTATGCCCAATTTTTAAAGAGAGGTGCTTTACATTGGTAGGTCGTAACGATCCTTGTCCATGTGGCAGTGGCAAAAAATACAAAAAGTGTCATGGTAAAAATGCGCTAGGCGATATCACTACGATTGTTAGTGAAGAAATCGATCGTATTGTAGAAGGATTTGTCAAGGAAACTTTCCATTCTGCAAATTATCATGAATTAGAAAAGAGAAATCATCTTTGGCAAAACACTTTGCATCATGCATTTACAGATAAATTACTTGATACAATAGCAATGGAAACATATATTTACATTGATCACCCAGAGCTTTGGCAAAATTATATAAATAAACAAATAACTAAACAAATGCGCCAACAAGTAAAAGACATATTACAATCATGGTTACAACCTGTCTTTATGCTTGCTAGAGTCGACTCCCAAAGTCCTGAAGTAATAGCTATTACAGATATTGTGACAAATAAAAGCTATGTAATGAACGGAACACCTGCTAAAACGTTCTCAGGTAAATGGTTGTTTGGTATTTTCATGCCAGATGCACGTAAAGGTGAAAATGGACTAACTGCAACAAGTAGTGTAGTTTTCTTGCCAAATGAAAAGGATAACATCGTAGAAGCTTTACGTCTAAAACTTCAAAATGGTTATGCCGATTCAATGGATTTATACAAAACATTTTTAGAAGACAAAAACGAATCTAATTCTAAAGTAAACGAAAAACCAACAGATCCTACAAAAGACGTTAAGGATGAAGTTGCAGCAACCAAAGAAACTTCAACTGAAATGGCTCCATTTACTACAGAAGTACTAGAATTTGTTAACAAATATGTAAATGAGTATAAACTTGATGCAGCTGAATTCTTAGAATCTCTTACAAGTTTCTTAGAAAATACAGCTATTAAAGCGAAAAAAGCAGAAACAGTTGCTGCAGGTGCTGTTCTAGCTGGACAAGCAAATAGCGCCATTTCTGAAGGTGGTTTAACCAAAGTCAAAGATGTTGCAGCATACTTTGGAGTATCCGCATCATCTATTTCTAAATATCGTGATCAAATAACTGAATTTCTTGCTAAATAATGCCACAAAAAATGCGCCTCTGAGGATTCTCAGGAGGCGCATTTTTATATTTATCGAAATGCTCTAATTATTAATCTAGAATCTGTACTAAACATAGTTTCTATTTTCCTGTTACGAAAGATTTTAAAAGCGCGAAACGTTCTCGAAATCTCACTTTGTTTTCAATACTCTTAGGTGTTTTCGCCGAAATAACATCACATTTTATATGCAGTTCCTTAGAGAGCATTTTGGCACGAGCTAAATGATAATCGCTCGATACAATTGTTAACCCCTTCAATTCATCCCCAACAATTTCCTTTGAATTTAGTAAGTTCTCATAAGTAGACGTAGATTGATCCTCCACGATAATTTGAGATTCAGGAAAACCTCGATCGATTAAATATTGTTTCATAACGGAAGCTTCAGTCGCATCTTCGTCCGGCCCTTGACCACCTGAAACAATAATTTGGATGTCCGGATATTGCTTAGCATAATCTAATGCCGCATTTAAACGAAATGCCAATGCTTTTGAAGGAATGGCTCCCCTTTTCACTTTCGCTCCAAGAACGATAACATATTTGTACTTTCCATTTGCTTTTGGTTTTTCTCCATCTATTAACCATAAGGTTGTGATAGTCCAAAAGAATAAGATAGGTATACAAAAAATCAGTAAGATTACCATAAGCTTCTTCCTCACCTCAATGTCACCTTCTTTTTAATAGATACAATTACAGATCAAGCTATTTTATCTCAATAATAACTTATTACTTCTTTAAGTTTAATCCTTTCGAACAATTCCTAAAAGCTAACTTATCAATAGTATAAGTTATTAGTACTGGATATTTCCATCTACTTACTTAAAATTTTCAATATTTTTCTGAAAATTAGCCTAAAAAAATCCAGTGGACAAAACCACTGGATTTTAATATCTATAAATTATGATACGTATTACATTTCAACATTGTGATAAACTTGTTGAACATCTTCTAAATCATCTAAAAGGTCAATAAGTCTTTCAAATTTTTCAAGATCTTCGCCTTCTAGTTGAACTTCAGTTTGTGGTAGCATTGTTAACTCTGCAACACCAAATTCAGTAATACCTTGTGCTTTTAATGCTTCTTGAACCGCATTGAATTGATCAGGTTCAGCATAAATAATTGTTGAATCGCCTTCTTCGAAAACGTCGCGAACATCTACATCAGCTTCGATTAGAATTTCTAGAATATCATCTGCAGATTTACCTTCTAAAGCAAAAACTGCTGTTGCATCGAACATATATGCTACAGAGCCACTGACACCCATGTTACCGCCGTTTTTACCAAAAGTAGCGCGTACATCTGCTGCTGTACGGTTTACATTATTAGATAAAGCGTCAACAATAATCATTGAACCATTAGGACCGAAACCTTCATAACGTAGGTTATCGTAGTTTTCTTCGCCGCCGCCTTTTGCTTTTTCAATAGCGCGATCAATAATATGCTTTGGTACACTGTATGTTTTAGCACGTTCTAAAACAACTTTTAATGCTCCATTAGATTCTGGATCTGGTTCACCTTGTTTTGCAGCTACATAAATTTCTCGGCCAAATTTCGCATAGATACGTGCTGTTCCTTGGTCTTTTGCAGCTTTTTTCTCTTTAATATTATTCCATTTACGTCCCATTGGATTCACTCTCTTTCAATATAATATATATATAAATTAAGAATGGGTAAACACCCATATAGTTTAGGACATTAATTTACTGTTGTATTATACACTATAATAAAAATAATTTGTATATTTGTAAAAAGAGAAAACTGTCATAGGTAAGAGTATATTGTACTAAAAGTAATTCTAATTCTTACTATTAATCAATTAAAAAATACAATAATGTCTTCTACAGTCTACTTTACTTCTAACTTTCTATTAATGCTCCATATTATTATCTTCTTCAATTTTCTGCAATAATGCTTTACAGCCCTTTAAGCATAGCTGATAGGTCTCTTCAAAATCCCCTGTAAAATATGGGTCCGGTACATCTTTAGGAACATCTAACAAATCGAGCAAGCGAAAAACCTTTAAACTATCCTTTTGCCCTAGCATTGGTAATGCATTTTGAATATTGCTTTCATCCATACAAACGATATAATCAAATCGATCATAATCATTTCGTTTTAGTTGCCGACTATACATCCCTTGAGTAGAAATATTATGCTCAGCAAGTTTTTTGACTGTTCCTTGGTGTGGCCCTTCTCCTATATGCCAATCACCTGTACCTGCCGAATCGATAATAAATCGCTCTTCTATCCCACGTTCATTTACAAGATTACGAAATATTGCTTCAGCCATTGGTGACCTACAAATGTTTCCTAAACAAACAAATAACACACCTATTTGCATAATTAAGCTCCTCTAAAAACATTATTTATCATTAAATTTAAATGGATAAAATTGAAATTTGACTTCGCCTGTTACTGATGATTTTTTGATAAATCCGTATTCACGACTATCACTACTATTTTGACGATTATCCCCCAAGACAAAATAAGTATCCTTTGGAACTTTAGATTCACCAGTCACTTCTTTTAATGTGAAATCCTCTGTAAAATGATCCCCCATATCTTGATACTCTTGAATACCTTTTTTCAAGTAAGGTTCACTATATTTTTTTCCATTAATATATAGCTTATCATTTTTTACTTTAATCGTATCACCCGGTAGACCTATAACGCGTTTAATATAATGATCATCCTCTACAGGAGATTCAAAAACGATTATGTCAAAACGATCAATATGACTTGTCTTACTAATAATAATTTTATTATTATTTTCGTATGTAGGCTCCATTGATTCACCCTTAACAGTTACCGGTGAGAACAAATATTGTCTACATAAAACCGCAATAACGACCGCAATTAGAATTGGCCATATCCATGATAAAACTTCTTTACTGAGACTTCTTTTTTCCATTTTATTTCACCCTTTAATTTGTGGCTTCAATTTTTTATATAGCTATCAATATTATGCCACCCTTATTGGAGTTCTGTCATCGAATATTGATAAAATTAAATAAAACTGTGCTTTCATAAGCTAATAGCTAGACTTTTATGTATCTAATAATTGGTTGTAACGTGTTTCAAATCAACAAAAAAAGATGTCTATTTAGCTTAATATGCTTTAAATAGACATCCTCTTGAAGAAGATCACGCCTGCTATGTATTCGGCTGTTCTTTCAGAGTTTCTAAATGCTTCTCTGTAATACCCAAAACCTCATACACCTTCTGTAGAGTAGTTTCTCTCACTTTACTGTCTCCACGTTCAATTCGGCTTACAGTTTTTTGTGTGACATTCGCACGTTCCGCCAATTCTGATTGTGTTAATCCCACTGACATGCGCTGTTTAAAGATGATTTGACTACGCTTTTCCGCCATCACTTCCAAAGGAGTTTTCTCCCTTTCAACATTATCATCTTCCCGTTCAAATAAATCTACAGAAACCATCTAACCACCCCTTAAAAGAAATTGTGTTCTACAGTATTCTTTTATTTCGTTACTTTATAAAATAAATCATTGAACTTAGAAGAAAGTAATATTGCCCTAAGATACAACAGATACGAAAGAATTAATGTTCTTGTTGTGAAATTTTTTCTTCTAGCTGCTCTTTTAAAGTAACTAGTTGCTCCTCCAAGTAATGTGTAAATTCTTCCCTACCTTCTCTCCCTCTTGCTGTAACATAAAAAGGTTCCCCATAGATTAAATATCCTTTTTTACGTACAAAAACCTCTTTTGGTGAATTGGGTCCAATATAAGCTGCTGGGATAATAGGCGCTTTTGAAAGTTGAGAAATTGTAACAGCGCCTTGTTTCAAAGACGCGCCTTCTGCATTTCTTGTACCACTCGGGAAAATTCCTACGACTTTTCCTTCTTTTATCAACTTCATAGGTACTTTTAAAACACTGGGGCCAGGATTTTCACGATCTACTGGAAAAGCATTCATCTTTGTTATAAACCACCCAAGTAGTTTATGATCAAAGAGCTGTTTCTTAGCCATAAAATGAATTGGTTTCGGGTAAATAGAAACACCAAGATTCAAAATATCAATCCATCCAGTGTGTGTACAAGCAATTACATAGCCACCCTCTGCTGGCAAATAACGCTTATTATAAACCTTTACCTTATTAAATAAACCTAAAAACTTTACAACAAATAAACCTACAAATTTATACACTTTCTTACTCCTAACTCTCAAGAATATATGAAACCATCCTGTTCTATATATTCTTGCTTAACCTATACATGTAAAATGTATCTTACTTAAATTAAAAAATGATAGATGATTCATATATGAATCTATTCTCTATTTCCCTTAATTTATATTGTAATCTAATTTTTCAAAATGTGTACCAATTGTACAAAATTTGTTAAAAAATAATTTGTTTTTTCAAACATTTTAAGTTAGTTAAGAAATACTAATAGGATTTCGAGCAACGATTATTGTTTATGTAGAAAAATACATGAAATTTACTAAAGGAACATAGCTATAATTCTTTGATTATGTCTACTGTGCGTGGGTAAAATCACAAATCCATTTAAGGGAATTATCTTATTTAAATTTGGATTTGGTTACTTTACTATCTGTTTTTGCAAGAAAGATCATCAGTGCAAATAAGCTTATAATATTTAATAAAGTACCTCCAATTAGTAATATCCACTGTATATTAAGTGGTATATCCTTTGTTACCCCAAAAGTAATACAAAGTGAACCAATTGCTATCAAAATCAAATAAAGTGGTAACCTTTTAAACAATGTTATGCACCTCTTTCCTTTAGAACTTTTAAACTAATCTTATCCCTTATTGTTTGAATCTTCAATATTCACCAAGCGTGAAGTGAGTATTTATCATCAATCACTTTCGGCAATAATATAAGTTGAATAGATTCAAGAAATTGTTTGTACTTTTTTTCTATAATATTATAAACGTATTCATCTGTCACAAAATAATATCGCCTTGTTGCTTTAGTCTTGCTTAGTAACCGACAATCCTGAAAGAATATACTTCGCTGACTCGGATTAAATTCGGAAGATAAAGTTTCTGGAGTAGTATTTAAAATAGCAGCAACTTCTTCTCCATTCGGTGCTTGTTCTTCAAATATAAAAGTAAATTCGTCCTGTTTTTTAATCTGTGAATGAACTAATTTTAATAAGTGCTTTTCTATTAAGTATTGCTGCATCAATTGTATGGCCATGTAGTTAATAGCTTGATCAACTTTTCCAAAAATTCGTCGACATTCACATAACACTTCGAATTGAGATAATAATGATTCATCAGAAAAATGCCGATACCTATTTTCTTCAAAGAATTGTTGAGCACTATTCAATTTCTCCATAATATTACGAAGAGATTCACTCTCCCTATATGGTGTATCTTTCGTAGGAATTGTTTTAGAAATCAATGCCTCTCTAATTATCCTATTCTTCTTTTTTGTTAAGATTTCCTTTGATACTTTTACAAACTCAATACACCGACCATACTGTATAGTATCTACACGAAAACCAGCTTCAATCCATGCAGCTGCTTGAACATACGTGCCGCTTTTAGTATTTCCCCACCAAGCTTGATATTTGTATGCAGATTTGGGCAATTTTGCATGTATGATTTCTTCTATTTCTTCAAATGTGAGTACAACATGTTTCTCTTCCTGTTGTAAAAGATATTCATATAACGGAAAATATTTGCCTTGTACGTTATGTTTGGCCATCTAAATTACCCCTTCATATTGGAAGTTCTAAGTTGTTTTATTTTAACATTATTGTACTAAAAATTCTAAATATTCTTTCTGTAAAAAGAAGTGGAAGACATATTCAAATTAGTCCGCCATTTCGAGATTATAACAACGATAATAAATTTGCTGACAAATGACAGCTAACTTAAAATAAGCAAACGAAATCTCGTGAACGATGAGAATAATTAAGAAAGAGGCTGCCCCATAAGTAAAAACTTACGGGGCGGCCTCTTCTCTTTGTAAAAATATCAGCTATATAGTTCCTGCAGTGATCAAATCAAGACCACCATTTCTAAGGCAAGCTATGTCTTAAAAAGTTTTTTTCTCTGCGTAATATTCTTTTAATTCATTGTAATACTTATTCAATGAAGAAGTGGAAACGCCGAATTGTTCCGCTAAATCTTTGACTGTGATTTCTACAGGTTCAAATAGCCCCACTTCTCCTCCAAATCGAATAGCACCAGCTGCAATTGCAACTGCCTTACGTGCTTTCGGTTGTTTCTCCACAACATAATCTTCTACAATATCTAATACTTCTTTTGGATTTCGATCATGGGATTCCAAAAATTCTAGAATTTTTAAGAATACATCAGCTTCAAAATCAGTAAATTCTCCGCCTTCAAATCCATGCTCCCCAAGGTCCTTCCAAAAGCTTAAAGAATGTTCTTTCCAGAATCCTTCTTCATCAAATTGATGTTGGCCTTTATATTCAGTAGCAAGTTTTTCAAATACTTCATGATGATCTTTCGGGAAGAAAATCATGCTAGAAACAGCTAAGTAATGGTTTTCTTCGTTTGAACCATCTGGTAATTTAAAGCAAAATACATGAACATCAACAGGAATCGGTTTATCACCTTCACGACGTAAGTGAACTACTTCTTCAGTTAAAATATTTTGAACAACCATATACTTTTCTTCTACATCAATAACTTTAGCAACCATCATTGTTGGATGATCCCAAGTATTAAGTACTGCTAATGTCGATGGTCTTACAGTTTCTTTTTTTGTCTTTTGTAAATAGCCTGTCCAAATATCGGTTCTTTCATGGAAAAAGAAAGCATCCATTGCAACTGCTTCAATCATATCTTCCACTAAATATGCTCCGACAGCCTTTTGCCATTTATCTGCAACTTCACCGTAAGCTCTGTAGTCTTTTCTTAACGGATAGACATCATAGAATGTCTGTAAAACCCGTTCAAGTTCTTCTGCATATACCTCTTCAACTGTAACTGCTTCTTTTAAGGCACAGCATTTTTTATACTTTTTACCACTACCACATGGACATGGATCATTACGTCCTGGCATTTTAACACGTCCTTTATTTTTAAGTGCGGTATAAGCATAACATGTTTCTTTCATTATCAAAAGTTACTGATTGATGGAGTTACGACCCGACCTCATGGTGAATAACCCTTTTTCTACCCTTAAATTATTAGAAAGATTTACTTATAGAACCTTTACTTTTACTAAATAATCAATGAAAACTTGGCGTATGTATGGTACGGTTTATTTATGAAAAAATTTATTCCTTTAATCATTTTATTGTTGGTTATTTTTATCTCATCAAGTCAAACGTATGAGCAACAATCTATTGTTCCGACATTAGAAACACATTTTCCGAGTGAACCCCTTGAACCACTTCTATCAAAATTACATTTTCATTATTATGGAATGGAAATCTCTGTAGAAACAAGAGGCTACTATTACTTTTTAGAATTTCTAATTCGAAAAGCAGCACATTTCGTTACATTTGGTGCAATCGGAATAGCCATTTTACTAGCACTATCCAACTTCAAACAACGAATACTTATTTCTATATTAATGTCATTTCTATTTGCAATAATGGATGAAACACATCAATATTTCACCTCAGGTAGATCGGCCTCTTTTCAAGATGTTTTGTTAGATACTTCGGGTGCTATTACATTTATAGTAATCTTTATATTTATTAGAAAGCTCATACGAAAAAAGCCCACAAAAGCGTAATTCTTTTGTGGACTTTTTATTTATACTTTACCAATTAGTATATCTAAATCAATCGTGATTTCTTTAACTTTAGTCTGATCAATATCAGCTACTTGGTGCCACCCCATTGGCGTCATGTGCAATAACATAGGTACAAGCTCTTCATTGATGGCGACTGTTTGAGTAATTCTTTGCACAGTAACGTTACTAAAGTTTTCTTTAAATCGTTCTACTGTATGATTGTTTGAATAAGACTCTTTATCTGAATCAGCAAAAAACAATTCACGTAGTTGGTGAAGATATCCACTTTGCGGTACTACTTTTACCACACAGCCATTGGGACTTAAAAGCCGTCGGAATTCCTTATAATTTGCTGGGGATAAAATATTTAAGATCACATCAAAGCTAGACTTTTGGAATGGGCTTTTTGCTAAATCTCCTACACACCAAATCATCTCTTCATAGTTTCTTCCAGCAGTAATAATACCTTCTTTTGCAATATCAATTCCTGCTGAGACCATTTGCAGACCTATTGCACCTTCAAACTTTTGTTTAATCTTTGCTAAATGAGAACCCTCACCACAACCAGTATCTAGAACTTTGATATCTTGTTTAAATGTTAGTAATAATTCTACTATAGCTTGATGTAAAGGTGCATAAAGACCGCTTCCTATAATTTGCTTTCGTGCTTCAAACAAATCTTTGCCGTACATGGATGTAGCGGCGTGCGTCATAAAATTTACATATCCTTGTTTTGCGATATCAAATGTATGATGATTTTCACATGTCACTACACATTCGTCAGTCACTTCCATTTTCTCATGGCAAACAGGACAAGCAAAGATTGCTTGTTGTTCTCTCATATAATTTGCACTTGCTACCTTTCTCGATAATCCCATGAAAACACCTCGTTTAAACTTCTCTTTCATTAGTATATAACTTACTTTTCTTTGTAGACATATCTTTTAGATATCGATGAAGTACTTTCTACTAGTGTTCCACTTTGTTTGGCGATACAAGTGCATAACGTTCCCACTTGCGGCTCTTCCACCTAAAGAATACAAGTATAGCACGGCACCACTCATCTGCAGCAATCGCAAGCCAAACTCCAACAAGTCCTAAATGCAAATGGAAGACTAAGAAGTAACCCAATGTTAAACTCATACACACCATTGAGAAGAAGCCAATCACAACCGGATATTTTGCATCTCCCGCTGCTCGCAACGTGTTTATAATCGTAATATTAAATGTTCTCCCTGTCTCCAGTAAAACACTTAAAAGCAAAACAGAAGTCCCGATTTTAATCACTTCAGGATTGTCTGTGAATATTCTCATCAATGGGTACCTGAAAATCATAACAAAAACTACCATCACGAGAGTAAAAGAAATTGCCCATTTCACACTAGTCCATAGTTGTTCATAAGCATCGTCTTTTCGATTGGCTCCAACATACCGGCCAACAATAATTGCTGTACCAGAACCAATTGCCATAGCAAATAGATATGTAAACATCGAAATATTATAAGCATATTGTCGAGCAGCTAATGCTTCTGAACCTAAAAAAGTAACATAATATAAGAACGTAATTTGACATCCCTGATAGAGCACTTGCTCAAGAGCAGAAGGAATTCCAATCGCCAAGATTTTCTTAATATATTCCTTTGGTAAAGCTAAATAATATTTGAAGTCAATTCGAAATTCTAGAGCCTGATACAATAACCAGAAGAAAATCGCAAGTGCGATGACACGACTAATAACTGAAGAAATTGCTGCACCCTGAACACCTAATTCCGGAAAACCAAATTTACCAAAGATTAAAATATAGTTTCCAATAATATGTAGTACATTCATCGCAACGGATACATACATTGTTTGTCTAGTCCAACCATGTACACGTACAATGGCTGCTGCTGCATTGATCAATGCTTGTAAGAATATTCCGCCACCAATGATTGCTAAATATTTATCTGCATATATCAGTACATCGCCATGCAAATTCATTGCAAGCATCATTTGCTTTGAAAAAAGTACAAAAAATGTACTTAACACAAGCCCAATAACAAGATTCATCGTTATTGCAACAGCTGCAATTTTAGGAACCTCTTCATATCTTTTAGAACCTAAATATTGTGCCACCACAATCGAAGCACCGTTACCAATCACTTCTAATATTAATATTGTTATATGAATAAATTGATTGGCCGCACCTACACCTGCCACTGCATCATCTGCTAAAGCACTAAGCATGAATGTATCTGCTACACCCATCAATGTAAATAAAAATACTTCTAAAAAAATGGGCCATGTTAAATGGAATAAGCTTAATTTTTCTTTAGAACCGTTTCTTTTCATTACTTGTTCCATGTCATCGCCTTTCTTTCTTTATTGAATTTTGAAACAATGTGTGTATCGTATCATATCCTATCCTACTACGCTATCGAATATGAAAAAAATTCGCCGAATACTCGACGAATTTAAAAGTACATACTTCAAAAAAGTTCTTATTTTTACTACATGAAAGCGTTTAAAGAAATCCACCAATTTTTATGCAAAAAAGTAACTTAAAATTAGACCTACTGAAGATAATAAACCATAAAATGTGTTTGTCATTGCCGTTGACTTCATAGCAAGTCCTAATTTCGCTGGTTCTTTTTCTCCCTCTTTAAAGCTTTTAATAGCAGTGATAGGCTTAGGAATACTGATAAATACCACCAGTAGCCATGGACTTACAATTCCCATTATGATTAAAACAACCATCCATGCATATGCAATCACAAAAGATAGTCCTAATAGATTAATAGCATTTTCTCTACCTACAAGAATCGCTAAAGTTTTTCTACCACCGAGAGTATCCTCTTTTATATCTCGAATATTATTAGACATATTGATACCGCCTACTAAAATACCGACCGGAATCGATACAAGAAGGCTTGTCATGCTAATACTTCCAGCTTGGATAAAATAAGATATTAATACAAATGCAAATCCCATACTAAGGCCAGCGAATAATTCACCAAATGGAGTATATGCAATCGGATACGGTCCTCCAGTATACAAGTAACCAATTGCCATCCCTACTACGCCAATAGCTACAAGCCACCAACTACTACTCATACAAATATAAATGCCAAGAATAACAGCAATTGCATATAATAGTAAGGCAAAATTTAATACGGTTTGAGGTTTTGTGCCATGTCGTACTAATGCCCCACCAATTCCAACAGATTCAGCTGTATCTAATCCTCGTTTAAAATCGTAGTATTCGTTAAATAAGTTGGTTGCAATTTGGAGGCATAGACAGCATACAAGCATAGCAATAAATAATATCCAGTTGATTTGGACATCAAACATTGCAAGTACTGTCCCCAAAATTACAGGCGAAAATGTTGCCGTTAAAGTATGCGGACGCGTTAATTGCCACATCAGCTTTGCTGTACTAATCTCCTCTATTTGTTGATTACGATTGTTACTCATAATCTACTTCCTTTCAATCTTTATCTACAACTATTCTATATTAACTGATTTTTTTCATTCGTGCCAAAAATGCTTCTTCATAAATTTCCAAACATCCTCTAATTTTTATGCCACTTTTAATGATTTTTACATATAATGCAGAATGAAAAATCAATAAGATTTAAGGATGTGATCATATGTGCGGAATTACTGGTTGGTGTGATTTAAAAAAAGACTTAACAACACAATTACCCTTATTACATACAATGACAAACACACTACAAAAAAGGGGCCCTGATGCAGATGGCATTTGGTGTGATGGACCAATTGCATTTGGTCATCAACGTTTAGCCATCATCGATCTTGAAGGTGGAAAGCAGCCGATGACTTATGAAAAAAGCGGTCATCATTATACCATTACGTATAATGGTGAACTGTATAACACAGATGATTTACGAAATGAATTGATCCAAAGAGGCTATCATTTTCAAACAACTTCTGATACGGAAGTGTTACTCGTTTCATATATCGAATGGCGCGAAGAATGCGTAGATAAGATTAACGGTATTTTCGCCTTTGGTATATGGGACTCTACAGAAAAAAGTTTATTTTTAGTACGTGACCGACTAGGTGTAAAGCCTCTATATTACAGTGACATACAACATCAATTATTATTTGCCTCGGAGATAAAAGCATTACTTGCCCACCCGGATATCCCCGCGACTGTTGGTTATGAAGGATTAGCTGAACTATTTGGCGTAGGTCCTTCCCACACACCTGGTAAAACTATCTACAAACATATTAAAGAGCTACGTCCAGGACATTTCCTAAAATATGACGTAAATGGTCTAAAAATAAATCGTTATTGGAATGTTACAAGTAAAGTCCATGAAGATACTTTTGATGAAACTGTCGAAAAGGTACGCCATTTAGTTGTAGATGCTGTCGAACGACAGCTAGTATCAGATGTACCAATTTGTACATTGCTATCTGGTGGCCTCGATTCAAGTATTATCACTGCAATCGCTGCAAATAAGTTCAAAGGAACGGACAAATCACCCCTCCATACTTATTCTATTAACTACGAAGACAATGCACAATTTTTCAAAGCTAATGATTTTCAACGATCAGATGATACTTTCTGGATTAACAAAATGTCTGAAACTTTCCAAACAATTCATCACTCTGAAGTCATCTTACAAGAAACTTTGATCAAAGAACTTACAGAATCCGTTTATGCAAAAGATATGCCTGGAATGGCCGATATCGATTCATCTTTACTATGGTTTAGTAAACAAATTAAAAAGAACTTTAAAGTAAGCTTATCTGGTGAATGCGCAGATGAAATTTTCGGTGGATACCCTTGGTTTTTTGCTAAAGAAACAGAAGGATTCCCTTGGATGCGATCTACAAAAGAGCGGATTGAGTTACTAAGACCTGAGTGGCGTCAAAAATTGAATATTGAAGATTATGTACAACAAGCCTATGAAACAGCTAGAAAAGAAACACCTATTCTAGAAAATGAATCGCTTGCTGATGCAAAAAGAAGAGAATTGTTTTACTTGAATATGACTTGGTTTATGCCTACTCTATTGGACCGAAAAGATCGTACGACTATGCGTGCAGGGCTTGAAGTACGTGTGCCTTTTGCTGATCACCATCTTGTCGAATATGTGTGGAATATTCCCTGGGAAATCAAAAATTGCGGAAATATGGAGAAAGGTGTCCTTAGAAAAGCAATGGAGGATATATTACCGTCTGAAGTACTTTATCGCAAAAAAAATCCATATCCAAAAACACATAATCCTGCATATACAGAAGGAGTAGGAAAATGGCTTTCTTCTATTTTAGAGGACAAAAACTCCGTACTTCTCGAATTCTTTAACAAAGAACAATTAGATTCGCTTATTGAATCAGGTGGAGCATCTTTTTCCGCACCATGGTTTGGTCAATTAATGACAGGTCCACAATTACTTGCCTATTTAATACAGACTCATCTCTGGTTCGAAGAATATAATATTAATTTAGTTAAATAAGTATCACCACCACAATATCAAAGAGAGTTTTGTTGAAACAAATCGTCTCATTTGCTAAGATAATATCAACTTAATAACACAATGATTTCTAGGGTTCCGTAAGCACTGCTTGGTCTGGTCCAAGAGAAATCACATAGCATATATGCTATGCCACGGAAGGATAAAAGCCTGGGAGATTACTGATTCGTTCAGTTTTCTCTTAGGCTTTTTTATGTAGGAAGGAATGGTAAAAGATGAAAAAACAATGGTTGATTGTACTACTAGCTGTATTATTTGAAATTTTATGGGTAGTTGGTTTAAAACACTCCCATAACGTTTGGGCTTGGGGAGGAACTGCTTTTGCTGTAGTTTTCACTTTCTATCTTTTGTTGCTTGCCGGTCGATTTTTACCTGTCGGAACGGTCTATACCGTCTTTACAGGTCTCGGGACTGCAGGCACAGTCATCGTAGGTATTCTCTTTTTTGGGGAATCAATCAGCTTAGCAAAGGTCTTACTATTAATACTTTTATTGACGGGTGTTATTGGCTTGAAAGCAATCACTACAAAAGGCCAAAAGGAAGGTGAAGTCTAATGGCTTGGTTGGCTATTATCATTGCCGGTTTGGGAGAAGTTTTTGGTGTAGCTATGATGAATCGCTGGCAAGAAAAACGAACTCTCTCTACTATTATATTTTTGATTGTTAGCTTTGGTTTAAGTCTTATGCTATTGTCTTTTGCGATGAAAACTATTCCTATGGGCACTGCATACGCTATTTGGACTGGTATTGGTACTTCAGGTGGTGCGATAATCGGAATGTTATTCTTTGGAGAATCAAAAGAATGGAAACGTATTATGTTCATCTGTATGATTTTATTTGCAGCAATCGGTTTAAAACTTATTTCATAAAGACGTATATCTATTACTCTACTTTCAAACATTTTTCATATATAATATGCAATATTATAGACCTGTTATTGAATATCAGAAGAAAGAGGGAATTTCATGAAAGTTTTTGAAATTACAACTCAAGAGGATTTACAAAGAGAGTTTAAAATTCGCATGAAGGTATTTGTAGAAGAACAAAAGGTCCCTAAAGAAGAAGAAATTGATGCTTACGATCATCTTGGTGGGGAATGCTATCACTTTCTTGTTACAACAGATGAAAACCAAGCAATTGGCACTGGACGAGTTAGACTTGTTGACGGTATTGGTAAACTGCAACGTGTGGCTGTACTTAAAGAATATCGTTCACATGGAGTCGGTCGTATCATTATTCAAGCATTAGAAGATAAGGCCAAGAAACTTGGTGCCTCTAAAGTAAAACTTGACGGACAGTTACAAGCTCAAGGTTTTTATGAAAAATTAGGATATGAAGTTAAGTCTGGTATCTTCCTTGATGCAGGTATTGAACATGTATTAATGGTTAAAGAAGTTTAAATAATTAGGACACTTAAGGAAAAGCTAAGTGTCCTAATTATTCTAAAGCAGTTCGGTTTGGCTTCCATAAAGTAAAAATAATACCTCCGAATATGAATACAATTCCAAGTGTTTGCCACATGGTAGGTCTAAAATCCAATATTAAAATATCAAGTAAAATAGCAACAACAGGATCCACAAATACTAACGCCGAAGTAATAACTGTCGGCAAATTACGTAAGCTATCAAAGAATAGATAATATACTATACCTGTATGTATCAATCCCGTTCCTAAAATATAAAACCAATTCCATTTAGTTAGCCCATCGAAAACTGAAAAATCCATAAAAGGCAATAACATTACAATACCAATAATCGTCTGAATAAAAGTCATCGCATATGCACTTAAATGTGTAATTCCTTTACCAACTATCATCGTCATTGCATAACAAAAAGCTGATAGAATCGCCCATACAAAGCCTGAATTAAAGAATGTTTCAATCGATGTAAACTGTTCTATCCCTATGATGAATATACTTCCTAAAAAACAAACAGCTACGGCAATTGCAGAACCTACTGACATCTTCTCTTTCAAGAATAAACTACCTAAAATCAGTACAAAAATAGGTGCTAAATTGTAAATAGAAATAGCGACTGATATCGACATTTCATTGAATGCTTTAAATAAAAAAACCCAATTCATAACTAAAAAAACGCCACATAACATCGTTTGTAAAACTTCTTTACGCGACCACTTTTCCGTTTTATAACTACCGGTAAAGAACCACACCCCAGATAGAAATAACGTCGCACAAATACATCGTACGAAAACCAATTCTTCTGCCGGGATACCTGTATTCACTGTGAAAAATCCGATAGATCCGAATATGGCCATTGCGAGTGTCATCTTCAACATTGCATTTATATTCAATCTCATAAATCCTTCCTAAATCCAAATTATTAGATATATCATAACACTTTTAGAAAATATAAAATATTTAAAATTTAAGTTGTCTTATTCAAGGTAATAATGTTGCAACTTTTGGCGTTTCGGAAAATCCAAGCCATATTCTTCTTCAAAGAAACGATTTTCATCTCCATATTTTTGATCAATAGCTTGAAATACTGCTTCCAAATATCTTTCTTTCGCACTCATGATATCTCCAAATCGACGCATTTCTGTTTCATTTAAATGCTTTGTTAATATCGGTATCATTGCATCTCTCATTGGTTTCATATAATCATTTGTCAATAGATAATCGGCTAATATTAGATTTCGTGGAACACCCAACGCCAATAATATTAATGCCCCTCCTACTCCTGTACGATCTTTTCCTGCAGCACAATGATGTAAAATCCCAAGCCGGTCTGGCTCTTGAATAATCTCTATTAGTTTTTGATAAGAAGGATTGTTAAAGGCTAATTGACTATACATCTCAGTGAAAATATCTGCATTGATACGCTCTAAAAACTTTTTGTTATCTATATCCTTTAATGTAACCGATGGCATTTTAATTCCATCATTTCTCTTCGCAGGAATACGAATATTGGCCACATCTTTAAACGTCGGATCGGGCTTTGCAATAGCTTCATCATCATCTCGATAATCAAAAATTGTGCGAATGCCTAATGATTCTAAAAGGGCTTTATCTTTATCGGTCATTCTAGACAAATCACCTGAACGATAAAATATCCCCTTCTTTACTCTCCTTCCATCACTGGTCTCATAGCCACCCATATCTCTAAAATTCATCACTTTTTCAAAAGAAAGATTGTACGACTTATCCTTATTTGCCAAATATATTCCCTCCCATTAATCAAAATAATATCCTTTTAAGATAGATTAACAGAATTGCATTCAAAAATAAAAACCACAGAGGTATACTGTGGCTTTTATTTCAAGAATCAATAATTATTCAATTGGTATCCAAATTTCAATTTCACTTTTCTCTGTTCCATCTTTTTCATGAAACTTTTCAAAGCATGGCGCATGTCGGAATTTAATCCCCTTAACATTCAATAATGCTTCAATGCTTGCTGGGATTCCTTCAACACCATTCTCTACTATGCCGACAAGATACCGTCCTGCCGCAACTAATACTTGGTCTGTATCACTCAATCCTTTTGCGGCATTAGATACTATTCCTGCTATATAATGATAACCTTCGTCGTCCATTGATATATATACGCCATATTTAATTTTCGGGTGAATATTTGATTTTTTTAATTCTGCCTCAAGTTTCTTCCATTGAATTGGTAGGTCTTCTTTTTGACCGTTTATAATTGCGTATCCTTTTACGATAAAACCTTCAATCTCTTCAAATCTCGCGAACATCTTGTCACCTCATACCGACGCTTTTCAAAGATGGAGCTCTTTCCAAAATTCATTCACTTATATTCCTTATTAGGTAACAGCAAGACACCAACTCCAAAAGCAATAATCCCAACGTAAAGAATATATTTAAATATGTCAGAATCCACTATTCCTAGTGGATGTGCTAATCCTAATACTAATAAGATTAATCCAAAATAAAACACAAATACCCTCATTGGAATCTCACTCCTTTACGTATTAGCATTTCTATAGTCTAATTACTGCATAAAGCAGATTTCATAATGTTACTATTCCCTAATTTCTAAAAAACACACGATTATTAACTCAGCATCATCCATTTATTTTTTTAGATGATATGGTACTGTGATTAATACAACGTCTTTTCGATATAATAAGGATGTTCGTATTAACAGACTCGATTGGTTATGCAATATATTATGCCAACCTTTCTTAGGTATAAATTGAGGAATAACAATAGAAACTTGACGATTTTCTTGTTTTGTCTTGCGCTCAATTTTATCGATTACTTTTGTTAATGGTGATATTAGACTCCGATATGGTGAATACAACGTCAATAATTTCACATCAGGAAATCTATGTGCCCATTTTTCTTCAAAGGCGTGCATCTCTTCTTTATCAAATGCTACATATATTGCGATTAAATGTTCTGGGTGGAGTAACATTGCATAGCTTATTGAATGTTCAACTACCTTACTGATTCCACCTACTGGCACTAAAACTACATTCCCCTCAATTTTAGGAAGCACTTTATTCAATTGGTCAACTCGAAGTTGTTCACCTACTAAGGTATAGTGATTTTTAATTCGATGAAAAACGAAAATAAGTGTTGGTAAAAAGATTAGAACTGGCCAAACATGATCAAATTTAGTGATAAAGAAAATCATAGCTACAACAAAAGAGATAAAGGCTCCGACTGTATTAATGATAAATCTTCCAATCCAGCCCTTTGGTTTTTCCTTCCACCACTTCACCATCATTCCTGTTTGCGCTAATGTAAACGGAATAAAAACCCCTACAGCATACAATGGAATGAGCTGTTCTGTTGATCCTTGTGTCATTAATATAAGGATGACAGCAAAGACACCTAAGAAAATGATTCCATTTGAATAACCTAAACGGTCGCCACGAACTTGAAACATTCTAGGAATATACTTATCTTTTGATAGGTTAACGGCAAGTAATGGAAAAGCAGAGTATCCAGTATTTGCTGCGAGTACTAAGATGAGCGCTGTCATTCCTTGAATAACAAAATAGAAAACTGTACGACCAAAACTTTCTTTTGCTATTTGGGATACTACAGTTTCAGTCGAACTTGGACTAATCCCCATATAATAGGCAAGAAAGACAATTCCAGAAAATAGTATCGCTAATAATCCACCCATTGCCATTAAAGTTTTAGATGCATTTTGCGGTGCAGGTTCTTTAAAATTTGGAATAGCATTTGATATTGCTTCTACCCCAGTCAAAGCAGAACTTCCTGAAGCAAAAGCTTTTAACAAGATAAACAAACTAATACCAGCCACAGGAGTTCCAATCGATGCATGAAGATCTGGAGATACCTGACCTGTAGCAATTTTATATATTCCAACAACGATTAATATAAGCAATGATGCAACGAACAAGTAGACAGGATAAGCTAAAACAGATGCAGATTCAGTAATTCCTCGTAAATTAATAATGGTTAAGATGAGTACAAATAGAACTGACATCTCTACACTATATGCATGTAGCTCTGGAAATGCTGATGTAATCGCATCTGTACCTGCTGAAACACTAACAGCTACTGTTAAAATATAGTCCACTAAAAGTGAAGCACCGGCTATAAGGCCCGCATTTACTCCTAAATTTTCCTTTGATACGACATAAGCTCCACCACCATGTGGATATGCAAAAATCACTTGTCTATACGATAGTATAAGAGCAACTAACAGTATGATGACCAAAAATGCTATTGGAATAGAGTACCAAAAAGCTGCAGCACCTAAAGTCATTAAGACAATCAATATTTGCTCAGGACCATAGGCAACTGAAGACAACGCATCAGAGGACAAAATGGCAAGCGCTTTTGTTTTGTTTAACTTTTGTTCTCCTAGTTCGGTTGACTTTAAAGGTCTACCTATTAACATTCGTTTCAATGATAATTTCAACTAAAACACCTTCTTCACTAGAATGTGTTTCGTATTTCTAGCTGAAAGAAAAAGAAAAAAGCCTACAAGTCATAACAAAACAGACTTGTAGACATAGATGTTTGTCTAGCAAGCTCCATTTTTCTTCTCCTATAACGCTTACGAGGTTAGCTGTCGGATTCGGGCCTCGAAGTAGCCCTACCTATATAAAGGATTCACCCCAAGGATGTATATCATACACCCCAAAATTGGTTCCCCCGCGTATTTACTTCAGCGATTTAGAAATATGAAACTTTTTAAATTGTGAAGTTATACTACTCTCATTTTTTGAAAAAGTAAATACTGTAAGACAAAAATTTACTAGGCATTTAAGATTATTTTTCAAGAAGTATCTATTTACTGTCTTATTTCATGAGTTCTAAAACATCAACTGACAAAGCCACTCAAAATTCTCCTCGACATATGTCAGAAATATTTCTTTATGTTATTTATCAAAAAAGTGCATCAATTTTTGATGATGCACTTTTGATTTACTGAATGGATGTAGTTTGTCTTTGTAATATTTTATGCAATTCTGCTAAATGTTCAATTTCATACATTGGTTGATCTTGTGTAAGATTCACCTTATGTTTTGGGTTAAACCAACATGTATCAATACCAGCATTTAAACCTCCCTTTATATCTGAAGAAAGTGAATCACCAATAATTAAAGTCGAAAATTGATCAATTGATGTAATATGTGAAAATACATAATCAAAGTATTCCTTCATTGGTTTTTGATAACCTGTGTCTTCTGAAACAAATATATCTCTGAAAAACGAATAAAGACCTGATTCATGTAAACGTTTATATTGAGTTTTTGAGACACCGTTTGTCACAATATACAAATCAAATTCGGAAGCAAGACTCTGGATTAACTCAGATGCTCCCTCTATCAAATCGTGATTTTCTGCTAAAAATTGTTGATAGCGAGAACCTAATCTTTTACCATCAGCCCTCTTACCATAAGCGTTAAACAGGCGTTCAAAGCGCGTGTCTACAATCTCTTCTCGAGAAACTTCTCCCCGTTCAAATGCTGCCCACAAACCTCCATTAATTTCTTTATATCGGTTCTCTACTTCGTCTGTTAAACTTAAACCATTTTCGGCAAAGAGACGATGTAAAGCCTCATCTTCAGCTGAAGAAAAATCTAGTAAAGTATCATCTATATCAAATAATAATGTTTTGTACTTGCTCATAGTCATTCCCCCAATACTAATAGTTATAACAGAAATAAAAGGGAAATAACATTGAATCGTTATTGTATTGGAGTAGACTGTAATCTTTTTAATTTACCTTTCATATTCTTTTTACTGATTTTAATTCTTGTCCTATAAACTCAAGCCGATAAACATCGGGCATTGCAAGCTGTTGCCAAAAGGAAAAGTCAAAACGACGATCAAAATATTGCATAATGAGTACCATCAAATTACCATGGGTACCTACTACGATCCTTTTCCCTTCATATTGTTTTAATACTTCTAATGTTGCATGTACTCCCCGTCTCTGAGCATCGATGTTGGATTCTCCTCCTGGCCATACAAAGGCTGGATTACTCCATACTTTTGAAATCGCTTGATGAAAGTCATCTACAGGTTCAGAAGACAGTAGTCGTTCACGAAATGCTTGATTGATCATAACTTCTTTTCCATTTGCCCTTGCGATACCTTCAACTGTTTGAATTGCTCGTTTATATGGACTAGCTATAACTAAATCGATTTCCTTTTTTGTTAACATCTTAGTTAATCTATCCGCATCACATAATCCCTGTTTTGAAAGTGGCCTTTTCAATTCATCAGGTGTGTAGATTGAATGTGCATGTCGAACAAAATAAATAGTAGTCATTTAGTTCCTTTCCCCTTGTTATAGAAATAAAACCATATGATATTCGTCCCAATAAGTTCCATCAACTGTTTTCAGTGCTCTTTTTTCTGTACCATATATTTCAAAATCTAATGCTTGATATAGAGCAATTGCGGAAATATTTGTTGTGACAACAGATAGATAGATTTGTTCAATTCCATCAATTTTCTTTGCTTGCTCTATAGCAGCTTGCATTAATTCTTTTCCAATACCCCTTTTACGCACCTTTTCTGTAACATACATCGCTACAATTGATGAACGGTGATGTAGTTTTGGACCTTGTTCTCTTAGTAAGGTAACAATACCAACTAATTCGTTCTGAACAAAATAGCCATAAGTCCAAAACTCATTTCTTTTCAACCTTTTTTGATAGTATTCTAATGGATTTTTTTGTTCATCTTCAAAAATTGCCGCAAAAGCTTCAGGATTCTTTTGCAATGCTTCTAACCTTAAGTCACGATAGGCTTGAGCATCTTTTTCTGTTAATAATCTAACAGTCAATGTAATCCCCCCTTGTTATTTGGCTATCTGCTTTAACCGTTCCTTGATGGAAAACCATTTTCCATACCCCATCAAAAATCTTCCAAATGGAACTACGTAGAGAATAATTGTGACGGGTTCTATTTTCCAGAAGGTATGTTACTAATACAATATCCTCTGATAGTGGATGTATGCTGAAGTTTGCAATGGAAGCATCAATTATACCTGCTCCATTTTCTCCAAGATAGCTTTGCATATGCCAAATATGCCCTGAGCTTCCGAACTCAAAAAAATCCTCTGCTAGATATTTTTTTAACTTAAGTGGATCTAAACGCACTTCATCTGTTAGTAGATTTTCTTCTAGTAGTTGAAGATGTTCTTTTAAATCAGGAATTGTCATATCGGTCACAATCCTTTTGAATTTTTAGAAAATTATAACATAGTGAAATATGTTTGAATATAAATATATTCTTTTTAGACATGGATGGTAGACTTCTTATGGATTAGAATATTTTGATCGATATTTGTTTCTTTTTTGAATGGGTATTTCCTTTTCACCATTAAATAAAAAATGAGGCCCCCAGGAAGGTAGCCTCATCTTCAAAGGTAATATTCTATTTCACCGATGTAGCAATCTTTAAAGCATCAATCGGGTCTTGTACTTTTTCTACTGAAAACACAATGTTGTTATTTTGCCATTTCACATTATTTTCAGTTGATTTTATGGCATCTAAATGAATCGAACCATTTGGCTTTGGAACCGGCAAAGTATTTGTTTCTAAAAATTCTACTGCTTTCTTCGCTAGTTCGAGCCCTTGTTCTGGCTTTGTCGCTCTTGTATGTGTTGCAAGTGCCCAGCGGCCTTCATTCCAACTAGTCCATAGCGCTCCAGCCCCTGCATCTTGATATCCAATAATTTGATGGCCAAGATTCACCTTTTGGCCACCTACCTTGCTAAAGTCTTCATAGGAAATTTCTGTATTTGCTTTATTTAAGTCAATGTATTTTATGACTTTATATTTTGCTATTATTGATTTTTTAGGAGCTTTTCTTAAGGATGGATCATTTATTTTAACGTTTTTATCACTTTCATAGAACACAATTGAATAGTTATTCTTTCCAGCTTTTGTTGTTGCGCTTAAATATTTTCCGTCCTTCAAAGGTAGTATGGTTGGAAGTTCGACTGGTAATCCTGACGTTTTTACTTCTTTTTTTATTGTTTCGATCATTTTTGTTTGATCTTCTTTGTTTGTAACAGATGAATTATTTGTACTTGAAGTTGTTGTATCATCTGTTGTTTTTTTAATTTCAGAAGTCTGTTGTTGTTCATTTTCATCATCTGTGTTGGTCTTTTCTTCAGTAGTTTGCGAATTGGTATCAACTTGTACAGTTGACTCACTATTCGTATCACTATTGCTTGTACCTTTTTCAGCATTCGCTGAGCAAGCACTTAACAAACACGTTGCTATTATGCAGCTAACCAGCTGTTTTGAATATTTCATAGTTTGCACCTCTTTAACAATCTTTTTTATGACAGGTCCTTATTTTATTATATATAACCGTAAATTATGTAAATGGCAGGGAAATTAAAATTAAATGACAAGCACGTAACAAATATATAAAACAAAAACTTCCATATAAAGAAAAAAGGGCTACCTTATTGTGGTAACCCCTCCTATCTATTCTTTAACTAATTATTGTTGTTGCATTTCTTTCGTTGGTCCCATGACACCTGGTACAGGTAATCCAGCTTGTCGAAGTAATACAGTCATTTGTCCACGATGATGTGTTTGATGTTCGATCAGTTTGTTTAAAAGTTTCCCGCGTAATATAGGACCCCCAAAACCACTTACTTCTTCTAAAAGGTCAGCATCTGTTAGTTTTGCTACTTCTTTTTTGAAGGCTTCTGAAAGTTGTTCATAAGCGTCCACGATTTCAGCAATATCTGTTGGAATTTCTTGACTGCGGCCTGGTCCAGGTACTTGAAGTTCTGCTAAATGCCCAAATGCAGCCCCTACACCTACTAAATGCCATGCTAACCAACCAAGTGTATTATGTCCTTCAACAATCGCTTGATTCATTTTGTCATTTGTAATAGCTTTAATGACTTTTAATGTGCCATCTGAAGAAGCTGTCCAATCTTCTAAAAAATCTTCTATTTTTCGATACATTTAGGTGATACCTCCATATTATGATTATCATTTTAATCATATCGAAGCGCATAAATGCATGCAATTATAAAGCGTTTTATCATATTTACTAACCCCTGTTATTTTTCCAGATGATTGTAACTATTATTTAACACTCTAATATATTTGTCTTGCTATGTAAAAAGTGTTTAGTTCAAAATAAAAACTTCTAAATATAAATAGGCCATCTTCAATTAGATAGCCCTTTATTAAAGCTTTTCTTTTCTAGTAACTCTTCTATCAAAATTAGTCTTCATCGCTTTCACTAGTTGATACCAAAAATATAACTACGCTTAATACAAAAAATATAAAGGGCTTCATAGCAACTTCAATACCTTGTCCTACCTTTAAATGTGTAGTAATCGCACCGACCATTACAACAGCCAATGCTCCACTTGAAATAGGAACAAAACCTTTTTTCATAAAACCAATTAATAACCCTATACCAGATGTTACTTCAATTGCTCCTATACAATACATAATAGTCTTTCCATAGCCATACACCTCAGTGAAATTCTCTACATGCATAGGATGAGCGGTTAGTTTTAAATAACCAAAATACATAAAAGCAATTGAAAGTAAGAACTGAATCAACGCAACAAGAGATTTCTTTAAAATAGCAACTCCTCCTCTATCACAAATTTTCTATACTACTATTTATAGTATCGATGGATAGAGATTAGAAGTAGAACTTCTTAAAAACATAGATTTGAAAAAATAAAAGCACACTAACTGATTAAGTTAGCATGCTATTACTATTCAGTATAGATTAAGCCGCTTTTGTTCGAGGCTTATTAATCTTTTTAAATCTAGGACTCTTCCATAATTCTGCCCATTTTTTAATAGCAAGAATTACGACGATCAGGCCAAGAGCTAACATAATAACCGATAAAATACCATTTAACGGTTTATACCCAGTAGCTGCACTATTCCAGTAGACATTTTTGATCATCCAGAATCCTGCATAGTTTACTGTTACATATAAGTAAGCTAAAGGAACTAAACAAGTTAGTGCATACCAACGTTTATCGGCAATTTTTAAGACAACGGTTGTTCCGATTACAAGACCAATAGATGCCATTAGTTGGTTTGATACACCGAATAGGACCCAAATCGAACTAATATCGCCTGAATACAATAAATACCCCCATATGAAACAAGCTAGAGCACTAGCAAAAATTGAGCCTGGTAACCAATCTACACGTTTTAAAGGCTTATACACATCGCCAAAGAAATCTTGGATTAAATAACGAGCTACACGAGTACCTGCATCAATTGCAGTTAAGATAAATACTGCTTCGAACATTATGACAAATTGATAGAAATAAGCTGCTAAATCATAGAACCAAGGAATCTTAGCAAAAATATAGCTCATCCCGACAGCTAACGTAACTGCACCACCTGTTCTACCTTCTAAATCCATACCAATTTCTTGTGACAGTTCAGGTAAATGCACTGTTTGCATACCTAATGTTTTAAACACTTCTGGTGTTGAGTTAATCGCAAAATAATCACCAGGCATTAAAGCAGTTGCTGCGATTAACGCCATAATGCCTACCAAACATTCTACAAGCATAGCGCCAAAACCGACGGCTCTAATATCTTCCCATTTATTAATCATTTTAGGTGTTGTACCTGATCCAACAAATGCATGGAAACCAGAAATTGCCCCACACGCAATTGTAATGGAAACAAATGGCCACACTGGGCCTGCGATAACAGGTCCTCCACCATGGATAAAGTCCGTAACAGCTGGGAATTGAATCATCGGATTTACAAAGAATACACCGATGATTAATGCAATAAATACACCAATTTTCATGAAACTACTTAAATAATCACGAGGCGCTAATAGCAACCATACTGGAAGTGCTGCAGCAAAAAACGCATAAACAGGTAAAATAATTGCGAGCGTTTTCATATCAAAGTTTAAGAATTCGCCTAGGGCTGTATCCTTAATATAAGGTCCCATAAATACACCAATCATTAATAAAATAAAGCCTATTATTGAAGTAGCCACTAAATTTCCTGTCTTCTTATAGGCAATACCAACAAGCATAGCAATTGGAATCGTAATCCCTACAGCAAATGTTCCCCAAGGATTATGGACAAGTGCATTTAATACAACCATTGATAAACCTGCCATTGTAATTGTGATAATAAATAGCATGGCTAAACCTGTACAAAAACCTGCTACAGGACCAAGTTCCTCTTTAGCCACTTCCGATAAAGATTTCCCCTTTTTCTTCATCGAAGCAAACAATACTACTGCATCATGGACAGCTCCACCTATTACTGCCCCTATTAATAACCAAAGCAATCCTGGCAGATAACCAAACTGTGCAGCTAAAATAGGGCCTACTAGCGGACCTGCGGCAGCAATTGCAGCAAAATGATGTCCAAATGTTACCCATTTGTTTGTTGGAACATAGTCTTTACCATCTTCCAATTCATGCGCAGGTGTTGGTTCTGATTCGTTGATTTTTAAAACCTTATTCGTAAAAAAGTATCCATAAAGACGATAAGCAATTACTAAAATACAAATTGAACCAATAACAACTGAAACCGCATTCATTTCCCTCATCCCCCTTAAACTAAAAACATTAATTTATATAGCATTCCAATTATTTGAAAATATAGAATACTTAGAATGAAACTATTATATAACAGTTATATATGATAAATAAAGGATTATTTAAATACTCTATCAAAATTACATTTCTAAAATTAAATATCCTAAAAAGGAATTTATATTCCATATGACACAAAATTCTTTGAAAAAACTAATTTATTTTAATCTCCTCTTCAAAGTAGTATAAAGGTATTAATTTATCTTAATTATAATCACATTTTCCTATACAATAATTATTTTTACCCATAAAAATAATAGGAGTTTTGACCGATAAACAAGATATGGTTTAAATAAAGATTTTAAGAAAGGAGCTATTATACTTGAATTGGAAAAAGAATATTTATGTAATTTGTTTGTTACTTATCATTGTCCCTAATGGGTTATTACTTGCTAATGCTCTAACTTATGGATTTCATTTGTTGATCTTACTTTCAATGGTTTCTTCGATTGCAATCTCCTTGCTTCTTTTCTTTAGAATAAGAGATATTGTAACAACAGAAAAAGAAACTATTATTGAATCCATTGATACACAATCAGAGTTATCGGCAGCAATTGAAACAATAACTACAGATTCTTCTTCAAAGGAAAAGGTAGCCACAGATGAATTTAGAGATAAATTCAAAAAACTAAGTACATTAACAGAAAAGATTATGGATGGTGCAAACATTCAATCACAAAATGTAGAAAAAAGCACCGAATTAATGATTAGTATTTCAGATGGTATAGAACAAATTGCAACAAGTACAGAAGCAGTTGCAAGCACTTCGCAATCAACAAATGAGGCTACCACAAAAGGATTTGAATCACTTGATATCGTTCTAAACCAAATGAATGCCATTAATGAATCTGTTGAAAACGTATCAAATGTTCTTACGGATTTATCAAAATTCTCTAATGATATTGGAAAAATTGTTAATACGATAACAGATATCTCTAGTCAAACTAATCTATTAGCATTAAATGCAGCCATTGAAGCAGCTCGAGCAGGTGAGCACGGACATGGATTTGCCATTGTAGCAGATGAAGTTCGCAAATTGTCAGAAGAAGTGAAATATTCTTCCAATCAGATAATAGATATCGTTTCATCTATTCAGATGAATGTTGGAAAATCTGTGGACTTGATCGAAGAAGGTAGAGAAAAAGTAAAATATGGCGTGCAAGGTGCAAATGATATTAAGCATACCTTTAGCACTATTCAAAGTGAAATTGTGGAAGTATCAAATCAAATCACCGATGTTTCAGCAGCAATCCAACAACTAGCTGCAGGGTCTGAAGAAATTACTAAAACTGTAGATTTCACAAAAAAGGTTCAGCTGAGCGGTGGAAATATGATAGAAGAACTCCATTCGACTATTCAAGAATATTTAACTAAAAAGGATAATATCGATTAGTTTGTTTCGCTTTTCAAATTAGATTGTTATTTAGGGGGATTTCACTATGAATAATAAGTTCTTTATAGAGAAAGCATTAAAGTCTAAATTTTATCAAAAAAAATTAGATAGTATAGATTTAGAAAACTGGAATAGCATTCCCTTTACCACTAAGAGTGATTTAAGAAATGTAAGTCCACAAGACGTCCTTGGTGTTAACCAACGAGACATCTCTACATATCACGAAACGAGTGGAACTACTGGAACACCAACACCAAGTTGGTTCAGTCATAATGATGTAAAACAAGAGGCAGATGTATTAATACGTTCGGATCTCAAGTTAACCGAAAATGATCTTATTTTAAACCGATTTCCGTTCGCAGTAGCATTACCAGCTTTTATCTTGTACTGGGCAGCAAATAAAGTCAAAGCAGGACATATTGGGGTCGACCAATGGAGTAAAGCAACTCCCCTTAAAAGAGTAATCGAAATAATAAATAGAACTTCGCCCTCTATTTTAGCATTGGGCCCAACTGAAGCAGTAAAACTTTATCAAACCGGAAAACAAATGGGGCAACAATATCCTATTCAAGGTTTAAGAGCACTTGTTTTAGGTGGAGAAGTAGTTTCTCCTGCCAGAAAAAAATACATTGAAAAATTATGGGGTATTCCAGTCTATTTATTGTTCGGTAGTACAGAAACAGGGGGATTATTTGTAACTTGCCAAAATGGACATTATCACATTAACCATCCTCAAGTAAAAGTTGAAGTTGTAGATGATAATGGAGATCTAGTACAACCAAACACAATTGGTAATTGCGTACTATCTTCTGGTAGAGAAGGTATGCCTCTTCTTCGATATTATAATAATGATCTAGTAGAAATTCGTAAAGCAAACAACTGTAGTTGTGGCGATAAAAACGATATTCTTGTTCATTATGGTCGTAAGGATGACGCAATAACAATTAATACAAAAGAGATAAAATTGTACGACATTCAAGAAGCAGTATACTCTCTTAGTCAAGTTCCATTTATGTGGAAAATGAGGATTGAAAATGGTTCAATTGTTTTTATTTCACAATATTTAATAGAAATCGATAGTAAATCAATACAAAAAGAACTATCTACTTTACTTGGAGTTAATGTTTCTATCGAATTACAAGATATTATACCAATTGAAACATTAACTGAGAAACCGGCATTTGGTAAATACTCCTACATTGAATATTGATCATAAACTTTGTGTTACTCACTGATTATTCTAATAAAGGTAACTTATCTTCCAATTTCAGACGATAAGTTACCTTTTTTTATTAAAATTATTTAGAGAATGATTTAAATGATTCTATAGTTTCATTTATGTTTTTACTATTGCAAATTGCCGATATAACAGCAACACCATCGGCTCCAGCTTGTATAACTTGTGATGCATTTTGTTCAGTTATACCACCAATTGCAACAATCGGAAACTCTGGATACAGGGTTCTTGCATGATGTAGAAAACTTACACCTGAAGGTTTTTTGGCATCTGATTTTGACTTTGTTTCAAATATTGGACCAATCCCTACATAATCCGCACCACCATTTACAGCATTGTTCATTTCTTGTTCTGTATGAACGGATACACCAACAATCTTACCCTTGAATTTTGTTCGAATTACTTCTAGTGCAGTATCATCCTGTCCTACATGAACACCATCTGCGTCAATCTTCAATGCTAGTTCCACGTCATCATTGATGATAAAAGGTACATTGTATTCTTTACAAAGAGTTTGACAAGCTATTGCAAAATCTTCTAGCTCAATACCTTTTAATGCATTCTTCCCTTTCTCTCTCAATTGAAAAAAAGTTATTCCTGCCTTTAATGATTCCTCTAGAACTCTAAGTGGAGCACGGTTACAGTTTGTTGTTCCCATGATAAAATAGGTAGCTAAATCAGTTCGATTCAACGATTTTCACCTCACAAACCCCTTGTGCAATTTTATAAGAAAAATGATTGGTAGGACCATGACCATGACCAATATTTAAAGGGTTCTGAATTGCTAATTGTACAAATTTCTTTGCCTCGATAATAACTTCACGTAAATTTAACCCTTGTCCTAAGAATGCCGCTATTGCAGATGAAAAAGTGCACCCTGTTCCATGTGTTTGTCTAGTTTCAATTCGCTTTGTTTGCATAGAAAATGTTGTACCATCACGAAAGTACACTCTATCGATTGCAGCTTCTCCCTCTAAATGTCCACCCTTCATCACAACACATGAAACGCCCATATCCAATATAATATCGGCTGCCTTTTTAATATCTGTGGGTGTTCCAATTGTAATTCCACTGATTACTTCTGCTTCAGGAATATTGGGCGTTAAAACAGTAGCAAGTGGAAGTAATTTGTTTTTCAATGCTTCAACGGCATCTAATTGAAGAAGAGATGCTCCTCCTTTGGCAATCATTACTGGGTCAACCACGAGACGAATATCTTTATCTTTTAAACTTTCAGCAACAACTTCTATAATTTCAGCAGAAAACAACATACCTGTTTTAACTGTCTTTACTGGTAGATCCTTCATCACACTATCAATTTGTTGTTTAACAAAAACAGATGATGTAGGGAAAATACCTTCTACCCCCAATGTATTTTGAGCAGTTAAAGCAGTAATAGCAGATGTGCCGAAAACACCTAGTTCTTGAAAGGTTTTTAAGTCAGCTTGAATACCAGCACCACCACTACTATCAGAACCTGCTATGGTCATTACAATATCCATCATTGATCACCTCTAGATATATCGTGTAATCCATTAATCACTTCTATTTGAAAAGATCCTAGTAAATTCGCAGATGCAGCACGTTCTGCAACTACCTTATAATCTTTTAACACATCATGAAGAATTGTCATCTTATCTCCCTCTACTGCTAAAGCAGCCGCACAAATGGAACTAAGTAAGCATCCTGTTCCTGTCACTTGTGTCATCAATAGATGACCACCTGTAACACTTCTCACTTCTTCACCATCTGTTAATATATCTGAAGGTCCTGTTATAATAACTAAACAGTGATATCGACTCGCTACTTGTTTTGCCACTTGTTCAATATCAATTTCCCCTTCACCACTGTCTACACCTTTCGCATGCCACTCTACACCTGCAATTGTTGCTAATTCCCCAGCATTACAGCGGATTAAATCGACTTGCACTGCTACCAATAAATCTTGAACGGTTTGTTTTCGATATGCCGTGGCACCAACACCAACAGGATCAAGTACAACAGGTATCTGTCTACTATTTGCCTTACGCCCTGCAAGTATCATTGCTTTCCTAGTACGATTGTTAATCGTTCCAATATTAAGCAATAACGCAGATGCATTGGATACCATTTCTTCTACCTCTGACGATTCATCTGCCATAACCGGTGAAGCACCAATTGCTAGCAACCCATTAGCAGTAAAATTTGCTACTACATAATTCGTCATGCAGTGAATAAGAGGATTAGTCATTCGAATTTTAGATAAACTCATAGCTAGTCACTTCACCTTTCCAATCTTCAAATGTCCAAGGCATCTCCCAGAACTTCCATTCATAATAACAGCTTTTTTTAAAATGCGATTTTAATCGTGCTACTTTTTCAGGTTGCTCTTCTGCAAAGCGATTCATCATCGACTTTTGCAATTCAATTTTTTCTTTATAATCTGGGGAACTGTACATAGCAATCCATTCTTCATACAATTTGACACCGGGTTTCGCATTTTTATACTTTTCTCCGATTTCTTGATACAGCCAAGGACACGGCAACATTGCTGCGAATGCTTCTGCAACATCACCATTATGGGCTGCATTATACATATGACTTACATAATTATATGCAGCTGGAGCAGGTTCAAATTCTTCTAATTCTTTTTCTGTACACCCGAGCTCTTGAAAAACTGTTCGATGTAATTCAAGCTCAGCTGCATTGATAAAACTGGCTGTTTCTAGGAAATAGTTAATATCTTCATTCGCCGTTGCTTTTGATGCGGCAATAGCCAGTACTTTTGTGTAATTTTTTAAATAATAAGCATCCTGCATCATATAAAATTTGAATTTTCCAATTGGCAGCGTCCCATTAACCAATCCTTTTACAAACGGATGCTCAAAACTTCCTTCCCAATACAAATTTGTTTCTTTTCTCACTTCTTCACAAAATGTCATTCTAAGTCCTCCTTAGTAGTTGGACGTAGACGCAAAAAAGTCTCCATGAATGGACATAGAGACTTAAAGTGTTACGTTGCTCCCTACGTCAGTATTAACTGTCAGGTTCCAAGGGTCAGGTTTTACCTTCTCAACACAAAAGTGTCCCCCCGCACATAAATATTTGTTTTGGGTACAAAAAAACTCTCCAAATTATGGAGAGCTACTGTACAAAATTTCTTTGAATGTACTTTGCTCCCTACGTCAGTGTTAACTGCCAGGTTCCAAGGGTCAGGTTTTACCTTCTCAACACAAAAGTGTCCCCCTGCAAATATTTAAGTTACTTTTATCGTAGCATTTATGAATTAGCTACTCAAGGATAAATTTACCTACTCTTACTATTCCATTTTGGAATCAATACTTCCTTTATCAATCATATCTCTACTTTCAAATTCTCTGTTAAGCTCATTAAAAGGAGATGGTCAAATGAGTGAATGGAATGCAGTTTTATATGATCAAAAGCACAATTTTATTTCAAAATTTGGCGGAGGTTTAGTCGAATTGCTAGCACCACAGAGAGGTGAAAATATCTTAGATTTAGGCTGTGGTACAGGAGATTTAGCTAACAAAATTGCAAATCAAGGAGCCTTAGTACATGGCATCGATGCATCAGAAACAATGATTCATCAAGCACAAACAAAATATCCACAATTACAATTTTCTGTAAATGATGCTACGCAAATTAACGTACATCATCAATTTGATGCGGTATTCTCTAATGCCGTATTACATTGGATCAAACAACCTGAAATCGTTGTACAAAATGTTTATGATGCTTTAAAGTCAAATGGCCGTTTTGTTGCTGAAATGGGTGGGAAAGGAAATATCTCTTCAATTGTAAATGCGATTAAACAAAGTATGACTGAATTGGGTTATGCGTATATTGAAGATTACTTTCCTTGGTACTTTCCTACAGCTGAGGAATATAGTAAATTATTAGAACGGGCAGGCTTCCAAGTGAAGATGATGACATTATACGAACGCCCAACCCAGCTTATTGGAGATGAAGGGATCAGAAATTGGTTGCAAATGTTTAGTAATAATATTTTTCAACATTTATCTAATACTCAAAAACAGAATGTTATTCAATTATGCGAAGAAATTTTAAAGCCTCAGTTATATAAAGAACATACTTGGATTGCTGATTATTGGAGGCTCCGGTTTGTTGCAGTTAAATAGACAAAGGAAAGGCATTTCAATTAATGTGGAATGCCTTTTATATTGAACTTCAACAGTTTATAGAATCTGTTAATGCACTATAAATAGCTTTGCTACTTTCTAAAAAAGCTTGAATATCACTAGATATGTATTTAGAAATAAAATAAGTTTGCGAAGTAATCTGCTGAAATAAGTTTAAGGATTGAATCCTTAGTATGCCTTCTTCTCCTTCTTTTTGCACAACACTTTGTGGTAAAAATGCAATTCCCAGTCCCTGCTTAACAAAATTTTTTATAACTTCAGTTTGATTAACTTGCATACTTTTATGTGAAGGAAATTTACCTGTAAGCACATGCTGAATGTCTTCCCAGTATGGTGCATATTCATGGGTTAAAATGGTCTCATTTTTCAATAATTCAGTTGCCTCTACTTCACTTTTAGAGGGTGAACTCACTAATTGAATAGCTTCATCTGCAATCATTTCAATCTGCAATTCTCGTATAGGTATTATTTTAGATAGACCGACATCTACTACACCACGGTAAACAGCTTCTCCTATCTGATTGGAATTTAATAGTTCAAGCGAAATCTGAATATGTGGTTTATTGGCATTAAAATGCTCGATAATCTTTGGTAATGTTGAGTTAGCAATCTGCGGGGCTGCACCAACTGTTAGATGAGACGTATAACCATCTAAAAAAGCTTGTGTACTCCTTAGCGTTTCATCAAGCATGTCAACTAATTTTTGTGCTTTGACGTAGAAATGGGCACCAGCCATATTTAAACGTACTATTTTACCTTTTCGTTCAAATAACGGTGTATTTAGTTCTTTCTCCAAATGATGAATGTGTTTTGTCACAGTAGATTGTGTTAAAAAACGTTTTTCAGCAGTTTCCCCGAAATTTTCTGTTTTGGCTGCCACTAAAAATGTTCTTAACCATTCTGTATTCATGCGCAACCTCCCATCAACTGTATTCAAACAAGTGTTTTTTGAAGCTTTATTTCATCTCTAATTGGAATACCATCATATCCTATCAACGGTATCTCCGGTTTGTATGTTCTTGCTTTTTCTACTGCGTTTGGCAAGACTTGAGTTAAGTGATATCCTCTTTTTTGGTAAAACTTTAGTGCATTTAAGTTATCGTTTGTTGTTATTAATATAACTTGTTTGCAACCCTTTTTTAGAGCCACTTTTTCTACTTCTTGGACAAGTTTTGTACCAATTCCACGACTTTCTTCGATGCTATCTAATGAAATAATTTCGCATTCTTCATCTCGAAGAATATATGTGATGAGTCCAATGATTTCTTGTTGATCATTAATCGAAACAAATCCATCTAATTGGCTACAATCATATATTCCCGATGAAATAACCATTTCAGTAGTCCCCCAATGTTGCATAAAGAAATGGACTACTTTTTGCTTCGGGTATAATTGGAGCGATGTAATTTTCATTATCATTATCCCTTTTTATTTATTAGAATATTATGTCTATTCAATTGTAACAAACTCCTTATTAAAAGAGGAACTAAATATTATTTATTCTGAGAGAAATATAATCATGATTTTTAAGGGTAATTAAAATGACTCCTTTAATAGGAGCCATAATTTTCGTATTCATTATGAAAGATATGATTTCATCCATTCCATAAAGTTAGCTATTACTGAATCTAAAAATTTAACTGTTCCTTCGTCTATTAAATTGCCTTCAGCGTCAAATTTTGTATGTGCTGCACCTACATAGACTTCGTTTCCTTGTAACACAGGTGACCCAAGACCTTGTGCAAATAGGATGTCACGTAAATGCATTTGTGCTTTTACAGTACCAAGGTTCCCCATTGATGCACCCATGATTATAGACGGTTTGCCAATCATCACTTTATCTACACGTGATAACCAGTCAATTGCATTTCCAAGAACACCTGGAATAGAACCATTATATTCCGGTGTTACCCAAAGTACTGCATCTGCTTCTTTTACTTTTGCTTTAAAATCAAGTACAACTTGAGGCGCTTCATTTTCAATATCTTGATTGTACATTGGAATATCATTTAATTTTAATATTTCCAAATCAAATTGATCTGCATAATGTTTTTGAATAAACTTTGCTAACATCATATTATAAGATTCTTTACGGATACTACCAACAATCGCAACTACTTTCATGTTAATTCCTCCTATTCATATTTCAATTCAAGATTATTATTAATTCAAGATAATTTCAATTTTATTGTCCTTTATTTACTCAAACATAATTAGAGTAAGGATTATTCTTTCGAAATATCCTTACCCTATGTTCATTTACTTATACGAGGGTTTTTTTCTCCCATTAATTCGGAAATTGTAACAAATTTATATCCTTCTTTTTCAAGTTGGGGTAAAATAATTTCTAATGCTTTAACTGTTTGAGTACGATTGCCCCCTCCATCATGGAAAAGCACTACATTACCCGGGGAAGTACCATTTAAAACTTTATTTGCAATTCTTCTAACGCCTGGATTTTTCCAATCCAATGTATCTAGATGCCATGACCAAATAACAACTTTATAACCACTATCATAAGCGGTATTTATAATATCATCTGTATAAATTCCACCTACTGGACGAAACAGAGTTGGGGCATACCCCGTAATACTATAAATAATATCATTTGTTTTCTTTAGTTCTTCTTGTAATCGCCTTCCCGAAGCTTTAAATACATGTGAATAAGTATGATTAGCTATTTCATGCCCTTCATTGAATTGTCGTTTAATCACTTCTGGATATTTTTCAGCACTTTTTCCCAACACAAAAAAAGTCCCTTTCGCATCATATTTCGCTAATAGTTCTAAAATTTGTGATGTATACCTAGGATCCGGTCCATCATCAAATGTTAAAGCAATCACTTTTTCATCTGTTTTAACATCCCACAACACTTGCCCTGTTTTCTCATAATATTGCCTACCCTTATCCGATGCATAACTAAAGCTTGCATAAGAAATGGAGATGAGTAAAACGCAAACAGTTATGAGTATTAAAATGTTTCGTTTCAATATTTCACCCCCAAAGAAAATTTTCAAAATACATTGTGACTTTAATATCTGCCGAACTCAATAATTTATGCTTTTAAAATGTCTTTTGAAATATCTAAAGAAGGCGATAAAAAACCGTTTTGAGGGCATACTACGTGTGCGAATAATCTTCTTGTAATTTACAATATTATCCGTTATACTATTGTAAATTTATAGAAAATAGTTATGATGAGGGAAAGTAGATAAGGGAATGATTATAGAGAGCTTCTGATGGTGGAAATGAAGCATCTTGAACCTAATTGAAAATGGCCTTTGAGCTTCGTATCGAAAGAAACTTCGAGTAGAATACGACGAGAAGACACTCGTTACAACGGAAGCAGTATCTCTTTTCAAGACGTACTGATAAAGACAAATAGTGTGAGCTATTTGTAAACCTAGGTGGTACCACGAGTATACTCGTCCTAATCTTTTATAGATTAGGACGTTTTTTTATTTTAATTTGGAGGGATGAAAAATGACAATTGTTATCGGCGGTGCATGGCCATATGCAAATGGTTCACTCCATTTAGGGCATATTGCTGCACTATTACCAGGAGATATCTTGGCAAGATATTATAGACAGAAAGGCGAAAAAGTATTATACATTTCAGGGAGTGACTGCAACGGTACACCAATTTCTATTAGAGCCAATCAGGAACATACAACAACTGAAGCTATCGCGAATCGATATCATAGGGAGTTTCAAAATAACTTCAAACAACTTGGTTTTACTTATGATTTCTATACGCGAACAGATGAGGGACATCATCATCAGTCTGTGCAAAATATTTTCAAACTATTATTAGATAATGGTTATTTATATAAAAAGGCGATCGAGCAAACTTATTGTGAATACGATAACCAGTTTCTACCGGATCGTTTTGTAGAAGGTATATGTCCAATTTGCGGAGCTAAAGCTAGAGGAGATCAATGTGATCACTGTTCTTCTATACTTGATCCACTTGATTTAATCGACAAACGTTGTAAAATCTGTGGACATGAACCCGTCATTAAAGAAACCGAACATTTTTATTTTGAATTTAGTCATTTTCAACAGGCTTTAGAAAACTTTATCCAACAAGCTGAAAATGACCATCGATGGCGTGACAATGCCATACAACTTACAAAGCGTTATTTAGCTGAAGGTGTTCCTGATCGTGCGGTAACACGTGATTTACCAAATGGTATCTCAGTCCCTATTGAAGGCTTCGAAGACAAGAAAATCTACGTATGGATTGAAGCTGTTTCAGGTTATTTAACAGCCAGCATTGAATGGGCCAAGCAACACAATGAAAATATAGAAGATTGGTGGAATGACCATACAACTTCTTACTATATTCATGGAAAAGATAATATTCCATTTCATACAATTATTTGGCCATCTATATTAATGGCAATTGGCAATCAAGCTTTACCAACTCATATTATTTCCAATGAATATCTAACTTTAGAAAAACGCAAACTATCTACAAGTCAAAACTGGGCAGTTTGGATACCTTATATAACACGAAAATATGATCCAGACTCTATACGTTATTTTCTCACGATTAATGCTCCTGAAAATCGAGATACTGATTTCTCATGGCGAGAATTTATTTTAAGCCATAATGGTGAATTACTCGGAGCTTACGGAAACTTCGTTAATAGAACATTCAAGTTTATCGAAAAATCATTTGAAGGAAAAATACCAGTGGGCATGATCAATAAGGATATTCAAAATGAGACGTTCCAACTCTATAGCAGCGTCGGAAGACTAATCGAGGATGGACATTTTAAACAAGCTCTAGAGGAAATTTTCAAATACATTCGTCATGCTAACAAATACTTTGATATTCAACAACCGTGGATTCAAGTAAAGCAAAACAAGAATGAAGGAGAAAACACATTATATACATGCACCTACATTATTTTAAATCTAGCTCAACTGTTGCACCCTTTCCTGCCTTTCTCAACAGATAAAATTAAAGAAATGTTTCGTATAAAAAAAGTGGAATGGCAAGAGCAAACTGATATTCCACGTCAGGTATACGATGTGAGACCACTATTTGAAAGGATAGATACTAATTTAATCGAGCAAGAATATAATCATTTGATGGATTGTTCTCCAAACTATTCATCTTAAATTATTTCATTTTCCGAATAATAAGATAGGCTAATATTTCGGAATTTACATTTTATTATGATAATATAATCAATGAAAATAATAATTTGGGGGCAAGGATAAATGTTAGCTAACTTTGAAGAAAATTTACTGAAATATGCAAAACTTTTGGTAGCAAAAGGTATCAATGTTCAACCTGGAGATTGGGTAAAGATGACAATTTCAATCGATCAAGCGCCTTTAGCCCGTCTGGTCACAAAAGAAGCTTATGCCTTAGGTGCTGAAAAAGTCATTGTTAAATGGGCTGACGATGAAATTAGCAAGCTTCATTATCTACATCAACCTGTTGAAGTATTAACGGATATTCCTGAATATGAAATTCAAGAATCTGAAGATCATGTATTAAATCATCATGTCTGTCGCCTATCAATCATTTCAAGTGATCCTGGCTTACTAAATGAAGTAGATCCCGCAAAAGTTGCCGCTTATCAAAACGTTTTTAGCAAAGCATTCATCGCTCAACGTAAAGCAACTCAAAATGATGACTTAAAATGGACTGTTGCAGCAGCAGCTGGAGCTGGTTGGGCTGCACATGTATTCCCTGAATTAGCTACTTCTGAAGAACAAGTAGATGCTTTATGGGATCAAATTTTTAAAACTTGTCGTGTCTATGCAGATGATCCGATCGTTGCTTGGGATGAACATAAAGATACGTTAAACAAAAAGGCAGCAAAACTAAACGAAATCCAATTTGATGCTTTGCATTATACTGCTCCTGGTACAGATTTAACATTAGGCTTACCAAAGAACCACATCTGGGCTAGTGCAGGTAGTTTCAATCCAAAAGGTGAAGAATTTATCGCAAATATGCCAACAGAAGAAGTCTTCACTGCTCCAGATACCCATCGCATGGAAGGTGTCGTACGTAGTACAAAACCATTAAGCTATGCAGGTACATTAATCGAGGGCATCGAAGTACACTTTAAAGGTGGGCAAATTGTTGATATATCTGCTGAAAAAGGCGATGAAACAATTAAAAAACTCGTACATGACAATGAAGGAGCAACAGGTTTAGGAGAGGTTGCACTTGTCCCAGACCCATCACCTATTTCCCAATCAGGTATTACTTTCTATACAACTCTTTACGACGAAAACGCATCTAACCACTTAGCAATTGGTGCTGCATATCCAACTACCATTCAAGGTGGGACAAAAATGAGCCAAGAAGAGTTACTAGAACACGGAATGAACACATCCACAGTTCACGTCGATTTCATGATTGGTTCTAACAAGATGGATATTGATGGCATCAAACAAGATGGCACAGTTGTACCTATTTTCCGTAATGGTGATTGGGCATTTTAATCAAATTGAACAACATGGCATGATCAATTTAATATAATCAAACAAAAACTCGGATAGAAGATAAATTTCTGTCCGAGTTTTTGCGATTTACACTATTCTTCTTTCATTTGATCAAGTAACGTGATTGCATCTACAAGATGATTATTGAAAATTTGTTTAGCAACTTCCAACAATTCAATTATCATAGGATCTCTTAATGAATAAATTACACGATTCCCATCCTTTGTACCATAAACAATATTTTTTGCCCTTAGTACTGTTAACTGTTGAGAAACAGCAGATCCTTCACTGCCTAGCTGGGTTTGAATTTCATTGACACTCCGATCACCTTCAGATAAAACTTCGAGAATTTGGATTCTTAATGGATGGGCAAGTGCTTTAAAAAAATCCGCTTTAAACTCATGTAGTCCTTTATTCAACGTAATTCCCCACTTCCTACATATAAAACGTATAACGTATTTTTACATGCTTTTTCTCCAAAACAAATCAAGTCTTGTTACTTTTAATTATAACGGACTTCCATGCGTAGTCTTAATCTTTTATACCGGATAATGATTTACATTCATTAAAAATAAATCTCTTACACCCAATACATTTATTTTTCTCTAATTGTAGTAGTGCATAATCGATTGCTTCTCCTGTATGATCAAAGAAATGTTCTTCACCTATTAGATTATACAACCCCGTTCTTTTAAGAAACGCTTTAGGCTCTTCTTTTAACCCAGATATCAAGATCATTCCATGTTTTGAGAAATCTTTTACAATACTTGATAAATAATAATTTCCCGTAGTATCAATAAAAGGCACTTTGTTCATTCTTAAAAGTAAGACTTTTGGTTGGTAGTTAATAGTATTCATAATATCTTCCGCAAAAGATTGAGCTGCACCAAAGAACAGTGGTCCTTCAATATTGAACATACTAATTTGTGGGCAACCATGTTGTGAATGTGAATCTTGCTCCTCTACTTTTGCATTTTTTCTAGAATGATTTGGCAAAGCTTTTTTCGTAACCATATGGTAACTCATATTCTTTATGAATAAAATCACTGCCAGTAATAGACCAAACTCTACTGCCACAGTTAAATTAATGAAAACAGTTAATATAAACGTTACGACAATGACTAGTGAATCACTCGTTTTCGTTTTTAACACATGGTAAAATACCTTCTTTTCACTCATATTCCATGCAACTACCATTAAAACAGGTGCCATACTTGCGAGTGGAATATTAGTCGCATATGGAGCAAAAAGGACTAATATTAGAAATACAACCAAACCGTGTATAATACCAGACATAGGTGATACAGCACCTGTTTTAATATTTGTAGCTGTTCTTGCAATAGCACCTGTTGCTGGAATACCGCCAAAGAGTGGCGTTACCATATTGGCAACTCCTTGTCCTATGAGCTCTCGATTACTGTTGTGTTTACTACTTGTCATACCGTCAGCCACAACTGCAGACAATAATGATTCGATACTACCAAGAATTGCAATTACGAATGCTGGCTTTATAAGATGAACAATTCTTTCCCAAGTCAAATCAGGGAATTGAAACTGCGGCAAAGAGTTTGGAATTTCCCCATACTTAGAGCCAATTGTTGCAACTTCTGTCGGGAAGAAGATGGTTGCAATAATCGTAGAAACAACAATCCCTATTAAAGGCCCAGGTACTTTTGGAAACCATTTTGGTATGAATAAAATAAAAAACAAACATATACAGGCAGTTAAAATACTATATATATTCACTGTATATAAGTGAACTGCAATTTCTTTCAAATTCTCTATAAAAAATTCTTTGCTTTTAACATTTTGAAGCCCTAAAAAATTTGCAATTTGCCCAACAAAAATAGTTACAGCTATTCCTGTCGTAAACCCAATAGTCACTGGTCTCGGTATAAATCTTATGAGAGATCCAAGCTTAAAAACGCCCATCAAAATAAGTAAGATTCCGGCTAAAAAACCCGCTATTAATAAATCGTGATAACCATATGTTATGACGATACCAAATAAGATTGGTATAAATGCTCCTGTAGGACCACCAATTTGATATTTCGAACCACCCAAAAGTGATATTAAAATCCCAGCAACAATAGTTGTATATATTCCATACTCTGGTTTTACTCCTGAAGCAATTGCAAACCCCATACCTAATGGAATTGCAATCACTGCAACTATTAGCCCTGATAGTAAATCTTTTTGGAAACTCTTAAAGGAGTAGTCTGTATATCTTCCTGAAAAAATTGATTTTTTCAGCATTATTATCTCCTTCTTTCTTTACTTTTAAATAACTGAATATCTGATTATTTGAATATACTGTTATACGAATATACATTGCATAAGAGAATTTGTAAAGAGTATTTTTTCTCAATAACGGCCAAATACATAATGTTTGTTTATTCTAAACATTCGGCGAAATATTACTTAAAAATGCTATACTACTAGAAACAACAACGTTCTTAAAAGAATGCTTCAATCATTATTCAGGAGGAGAATATATGGATATTCGTCAACTTAGATATTTTGTAGAAGTAGCCAAACAGAAGAGTTTTACCAAAGCGTCTGAAACTTTGTTTGTCTCCCAACCATCTATCAGCAAAATGGTCAAAGGACTTGAGGCAGAATTAAAAGTGACTTTACTAGACCGCTCCGAAAAGGAAATTGAGCTTACAGATGTAGGGAAAGTTGTTTATGAACAAGCTTTAGATGCATTGCGAGTAGTGGATGGTATTGCTTCTTCTGTAAATGAGTTAGTTGATATAAAAAAAGGAACTGTAAAATTAGGTTTAATGCCTACTGTAGGCGTATTACTTTTCCCTACTTTAATCGGCGGGTTTAAAAAGGAATACCCACAAATTGATATCCATATGGTTGAATATAGTGCAAAGTTATTGGAGCATCATGTGGAAAATGGTGAGATTGATTTAGGGGTCACAGTACTTCCAGTTAGTTCTCATTTTGAAACAGTACCGTTGTTATCTGAAGAACTAGTGCTGATTGTAGATTCTCATCATCGGCTTGCTTGCAAAAAGGATGTTCGCTTAAAAGAATTGAAAAACGAATCTTTCATCCTCTTTACAGAAGATTTCATCCTTCATGATCGCGTTAAATATGCATGCATACAGGTAGGATTTAACCCAAAAGTAGCTTATACAAGTTCTTTATGGGATTTAGTTGGCGAAATGGTAGCATCGAAATTGGGCATTTCCTTGGTACCCAAATCCATGATTCATCGCTTTAATAACCCTCTTATTCATGCTATTCCAATCTCTCGACCACATATCGATTGGGAATTGGCTCTCATTTATAAAAAGGATAAATATCTATCATATGCAGCTCGAGAATTTATTCGATACATTGAAGCCAATAATCCTTTGCACGGTTAGCGTATAACTTTTTTGCATAGAGATTATAGGATTTATATATTTTACGAATTGAAAAATAGCCCCTAAAATTATGAGTAAATCGAATGCGGGGGTGACTTTATTGAAAAAGTGGTTATTGAATTTACTTCAAATCATCATCATTATTTGCTTTACTGTACTCGGACAATTGATCGTTTCCTCTTTCAATTTGCATATCCCGGGAAGCATAATAGGTCTAGTGTTATTACTCGCATGTCTTCATATGGGATGGATTAAGTTAGATTGGGTTGAGGCAGGCTCTGCACTTCTCTTTTCTGAGATGCTACTATTCTTTATTCCTGCAATGGTAGGAATCATGAATTACCCATGGCTTATTGGAACAAAAGGAATTCTTGTAGTATTAGCAGTCGTTGTGGGGACCACACTTGCTATGGCAGCAACAGGTATTGTTTCCAAAACCCTTTTAAAACTAAAGGCGGTGAAACATTAATATGTTGCTAAAACTATTCAGTGTTGTTATGACCGTTTTTGTTTATCTCATAGCTAAAAGGTTTAATAAAAAGTTGCCTGGACTATTATTCTCACCTATCATTATCACACCTATTGTCATGATCTCTTTCCTCTTGATCGCTCGCTTGCCCTATGAAGAGTATGTGGATGCTACTTCTTTATTCAATATGATGTTAAATGTAGTGACGGTTGCTTTTGCTATCCCTCTTTATCGCAATTGGAATGTACTTGCTTCGAACTGGCGTATCATTCTTTTTAGTTTAATGATTGGCTCATTGGTTGCTATTGTCGCAGGTGTATTAACTTCTTACTTCTTAGGAATGGGACTCCACTCAGAGATTAGTATTATACCTCGCTCTATTACGATGCCAATCGCAGTGAACTTATCAGAGTCATTTGGCGGGATACCAACACTAACTGCTGTTTTTGTAATGCTAACGAGTTTTGCTGGAGTATATCTTGGTCCAAAACTGATTAAACTCTTTTCTTTTAAGCATCCATTAGTGATTGGAATGATGTACGGAATGGGTGCCAACGTACTCGGAGCTACTAAAGCATTTGAAAGTGGTGACTTAGCTGGCTCAAGTGCTACTCTATCTACTATTGTAGGTGCTTTGATGACTGTAGTATGGGCATTTATTTTAACACCTGCCATTCTTACCTATTTATCATAGATTTTCCCTATGTATCGATTATCCTATAAAGTCGATCGTCAAAGAGCCCTATCTTTATCGATAAGAATCATGAGTAGGTTTAAATACATTTTCATCCGCACTTCGAACAATTGAAAAATTGTCCACATTGTAATGCCCATGTAATGTCGCATTATGATGATGAATGATTTGCTCTGCAGATAATACATCTGAATCTACAGTGGAATGTCCGTCTCCTACTAGTGTTACATCAAAATGGTTAATCGTTGCAGTCCTCACTGCTGTGTCAACACAATGCTCAGTCTTACATCCCATAATGACGATATGTCCAATTTTATGGTCATTTAAATAGGCAAGTAAGGGCGTTCCGTAAAAAGAATTGGTTGCAGCTTTATCAAAGATGGCTGCCTTAGGAGGAACATTAATCCCTTTGTGAATTTGAAAACCACTACCCTCTCCATTTGCCACATCCGTGTCACGTATAAAAATAATATGAATATTTTCATCTAGCGCTTTTTCAATAACTCTATTAATATTTTGAATTACTTTATCTTTCTCAAAAACACCTTGCTGCTCAAAACTACCATCCATTAATTCTTGCTGTGCATCTATAACGAGTAATGCTTGTGCCAAACTAAGTTCCTCCTTCTTCAGCTATGAAATTTTATAGTTTATTGTATCATATATAATTTGTAATAAATTAATAATTTAGATTTTTCAGTAAAATATCAAGCTTTCATTCTTCAAATTTATGCATGTGAAGTAATAGGAAATAGAAAGTGCTTTGCAGTGTCCTTTAACATAGGCCTTATGAACAGTGTATCTTCGCCATCTTTTATAAACTCTGTCTGAACATTTGTATCATCCTCAGGCGTAAAATAAAGATGAACTGTTTCTGTATTTCTTGAGACAATCCCACTCAATATCATTTCGATATTTACTCTTTTTTTACTGATCAAATCAAAGACATGCAGATGCGTACCCTCTTGCTTACATATAACAATCGTATCTTCCTCTTCGATATAAAAAATAGCATCACTAAAGACTAAGATAAAATAGAACATTAACAGATGTTCGTTATTTTTTACGCCTAAAACCGAAGATACAGGTATTCTCTCCGCGGCGAAACTTTCTAGCAAATTAAAATCATATTGATTATTAATATCTAATTGCCGTAAAGTACTCATTTTTATTTTTTGTCTTCGCAATGCTGACATATTTAATATAAAATGACTTTCTTTCACCCTTTGGAATCCAAATTTAGGGTAGAAATCTAGGACTGTATCATTCGCAAATAAGTAGATAAAATCATACTCTTTTTCATATTGTTCGATAATATAATTCATTAATTTCTTTGAAAGACCTTGGTTTCGATAATCTGGATGTGTCATGACAGTGCCAATTTGTATAGCTTTATATTCTTTACCTTTTAAAACAATCGTCATTTTACTAATCGAGGCATTTGCAATGATTCGATCATTATCAACATATGAATAGCAAATGTAATTGTCATTCCAACATCCTTTTTCATACCACTTAGTAAAATCAATATCAAAAACTGATTTAGCCAACTCAAAAAAACTTTCCCTGTATATTTTATTGTTTCGGTAATCGCTCACCAAATGATAATTGAGCATAGTATCACCTCCTACCCCTTTTGATTTTTGATATTTGAGTAATTAGTTCTTCTAGGTTTTGCATCTTTTCTTGAAGCTCAATCAATTCCTCTTCAAATGATTTTTTTCTTGCTATTAATATTGATAAAACTGTAGATATTAGTTCATCGGAGTTACATTTTGTTTCACGTTTAATCTGAAAAATGATTTGTATATCTTTCAGTGTAAATCCAAGATTTTGTAGTTCCTTAATTACATTAAAATCCTCGATATCCTTTTCTGAATAGTCCCTAGCATTTTTCTCCTTCCTTATAGGGTTTAATATTCCTAATTCCTCATAATGACGTACAGTATCTTTTGTCGTACACACTGCCTCTATAAATTTACTGATTTTCATTTTATTCTCCTTTCAGCTTGACGTGGGGTTAACCCCATACTTTACTCTATTGAAAACTGGAACGAGGAGGATTTCATATGGTTAGTACTGTATTGATCACTATTTATGTTTGTTTAAGTTTAATAGCAATTATTTTATGGGGCTATCAGCAAAAAAAGGAAAATACAAATACTATTAAACTAATAACAGTTATCTATTATGTAGTTGTGCATTTCTTATTTTTTATGATGATTGTCTTTATGACTATTTCCATTCAACTATTTATTCTTTTAAGTATCCTTGTTATTAGTTCAAGAATGTTAAATGGCAAAGTATTGTTTGGTCAGATGCATCTATCACATCATACATTTATGCTGTTTCTTTTATTTGCCATCGGAATTATTCGCTATTCAGGCTATTAAAACATTCTTCTTTGGAAAGAATTGATCCATTTCAGCAAAGATAAAAAACAATCGTTTATATGAAAAGACGCCACTAATTTCGGTGTCGTCTTCATTTTTTTAATCTATGTATTTTGATACTTAGTTTGAGAAAATCCTTTTTACCAATCCCCAAATCATTTTTGGAATAAATAATAATATATTCATGATTACATTACCTAAAATATCATCTCGAATCCCCTCAAATAAATCTCTTATATTATTCGTTTTCTTATCCTTTTTCTCCTTCTGCTTTTTGATATCATCCATCTATAACCGTCCTACTTTCTATAATCTTGGTCATTTACCACAAGTAATCCACTCGTTTTACCGGAATAGAATGAAAAACATCTTCTAACTGTAACAGATTTGTCTTTTCCTCTAAAATAAGCTCTAGCTCATTTGGACCCTCTAAAGTTAATGTTAATGTTCCATTATTAGATTGTGATGTTAGCATAGATTCTAGCTCATTAATTTTCACCTTTATAATGTCTTCAAATCGAATAATTACATTCCCTCTTTGTTTTAAAAATTGGTCACGCGAAGTTATATTATCCAATTTTGCTTCTTTCTTTTTTCCTCTAGGAACAACCCATATTTTACGTAATAGCCAATATAAGATCCCAAGAATTATGGAATTTCCGTAATAATCTTTTTCTCCATAAAATTGTCTACCTATTTGTCCAAGCCATAGTTCTTCCTCTTTCACATATATCTTATAAAAGCGATTCCTTCGTAGATAATGAATCCTTGTTGCATAGAAAAATTCCATATCTATCCTCCCTATTCCTTAATAACAGCTAATGTCTCGGTGCAAATAGTATGATTGAAGCACCTATTATACAGACAGCCGCTCCCATCCAATCATATAAATCTGGTGTTTCTCTATCAACTCCCCACCCCCATAATATTGAAAGTACGATAAATACACCGCCATACGCTGCGTATACTCTACCGAAATAAGGAAAACTTTGGAATGTTGCAATAACCCCATAGATAACTAATATAATCCCGCCAAATACTCCCCAATATAAGGGCTTACCATCCCTCAAACACAGCCATATTAAATATCCGCCACCGATTTCTGCTAGTCCTGCTAGTATAAATAAAATAATGGCATTAATCATTATTTTCACATCCTTACAACAACTATTTCTATATAAGTCATTATAACTTTTCTCCTCTATAAAAGAGAATTCACTTTTAGATAGGCAATATCCCAAGAAAATCCAAGCAAATGCATATAGTAAACTATGCGATAAACGAGGGGGAATAATTGAATGACCTATCTTCAAAAAGAATGCGGAGAACCTTCGTTACTGAATTCTCTCCAACAAGGCGGATATATTTTATATACCCGACACGGAGAAGCTAACATTGGAACAGACCAACCATATCTAGATTTTAATAACTGCAATACCCAAAGAAATCTTAGCGATAATGGAAGAATGCAAGCCACTTTATATGGCAACATCATTCGAAACTTACACATTCCAATTGAATATCCTATACTCGCAAGTCCGTTTTGTAGAACGATAGAAACAGCTGCTCTAGCCTTTGGCGGTATGAACGTTCAAGTGGATCCTATTGGCTTTGACATTTTTAAATTAGACACGAACTTAAATCCATTGGAACAGCAGAGAATTTTAAATAACCTTCAATCAGAATTAGAATTACTCCCAAGTATGGGTAAAAACAAAGTAATGGTTGCTCATAGTTTTCCAAAAGATGTAGGTTTAGGAACCATTCCATATATGGGCACTGTTGTAGTAAAACCACTTGGTAAAGGTAATGGCTATCAAATCGTCGCAAGATTATCCTTAGAACAACTGCAATATCTATGGAGTATGTGTTCGTGATAAAGTTTAAATGGCACTTGGCTAAGTTAGGTAAACCAATATTTCATGTTTTTTATTCATAATTAGAACTAGTAAATTCAACAAACAATTGTGCAGAAGCGCTTAATGCAGCATCCGCTTTCCATGCTAGCCCTACTTCACGTTGGCAATTAGTATCCGCAATCTCAAAGCGATGGATGGGGAGTGCTTCCAATCCTGAGTAATAAGGTAAAATGCCAACACCCAAGTTAGCAGAAATAAGCCCTGCAAGTGTCGGTACTTCTGTTCCTTGGAACACGACATTTGGCGTGAATCCAGCATCTCTACACCATTTCAACACCTGTTTTTGCATCAATAAATGATCCTTGTAACCTATAAAAGGCTCATCTCGTAATGCTTGAATGGAAATAGACGTTTCATGACTTAATGGATGATTAATCGAACAGTATCCATAAAGCTGTTCTTTTTTTATAGGCAGCCAGTTGGATTCACCAAAGGATTTACTGAAATTGGTGACAAGGCATAAATCGACTTCGTTATTTTCAAGAAGTTCTAACGCTCTTTGTGAATTACATTGTTGGAGATCAAATTGAATATCCGGATAATTTTCTTTAAAACTTCTAAGAATCCCCGGCAAAATTGTTGTACCAATTGTTTGTAAAAAGGCAAGACGGATCGTTCCTTGTAGTGGATCTTTTAAACTTTGTAACTCCTTTACCCCTCGATCAAGTAGCAGTAAGCTTTCCTCAACAAACCTCAAAAATTTCTCACCATAAACACTTATCTCTATTGACCGGCCTATTCGATTAAATAATGGAACGCCCAATTCAGCTTCTAATTTATGAATTGCTTTTGTAAGAGCAGGCTGTGATACATGTAGTAGGTTTGCAGCATGATTGTAATTCTTCGTCTTGGCAATCGCTTGAAAATAGCGCAGCTGATGCATCTCCAAAAGATCCAACCTCCTTTTATAAACATTGGTTATTAAATCAATAATAACTCACTATTAGACGTTATGGTTATATGAGCGTACCATTGAAATCTGTAGGAGGGAAATTTCAGTGGACGTTTCAACAACAAATACAAATCATAAAATTACATTGGGAATGTTAATAGGAAGTCTTGTCACTTTCGCAAATCTTTATGGCCCTCAAACATTCATCCAACATTTTACTCATGACTTTGATATGAGTGCATCTGAATCTGGTTTGGCATTATCCATCTCAACTTTTACACTTGCATTCGGTATGTTAGTTATGGCTGCTATTTCAAATACATGGGGCCGTAAAAACATAATGGTATTCTCACTTATGAGCTCATCTATTTTATATTTACTTGTCGGTTTCGCACCAAACTTTGAAGTATTACTAATGATTCGGGCGATCGAAGGATTTGCATTGGCAGGTTTCCCTGCAATCGCTGTTACTTATTTAGCAGAAGAATTATCAGGAAACCAATTTCCTAAGGCCCTTGCTGTCTATATAACTGGTAGTGGTTTTGGTGGCTTCTTTGGTCGTATCGTTTCTAGCTCTATATTGGATTTATCAAACTGGCATACTGCCGTATTTGTTTTGGGTACATTAACACTCATTCTTTCAATCATTTTTATCTTTCTTGTAGAACCTTCAAAGAATTTTATCGCACAGGAATTTTCGATAAAGAACTGGATTGGTGGTATTTTAGCTGCATGTAAGGATACAAAACTATGGTTTTTCTATGGACTTGGTTTCCTTGCACTTGGCGTTTATGTAGCTATGTTCAACTATATAGGCTTTCCCTTGATAAAAAGCTTTGGGCTAAGCCAAACAATAGTCGGCTTCATCTTTATCTTCCAATTGATGGGTTCTGTTGGTTCTATGACTGTCGGCAAATTAAGCGATCGCTATACTCGCGGACAAATGCTTTTTGCTAGCCTTGTTGTTGCTCTAATTGGTATTAGCTTAACCGCAGTACATCATTTACCAATAGTACTCCTTGGATTATTTGTGTTATCTTGTGGATTTTTTGCATGGCATAACTTAGTCAGTGGCTGGGTTAGTAGCTCTGCTATTCCTACAGCAAAAGCTTATGCATCATCCATATATCTATTGTTTTATTATGTAGGCTCCAGTGTGGTCGGTACAGTTGGAGGTCATTTCTACGATGCAGACGGTTGGAATGGTGTTGTCGGAATAATGATTGCTTGTTGTATCATTGGATTTGTCTTACTTGGACTTGTAGAAATGAAGTTAAAGAAAATAACAAAACATGCTGCAATTTAAGAATATAAAACTAAAAGAAGAACAAAGATTCTCTCTTTGTTCTTCTTTAGATTTTTTTAGGAAATTCTCTGTCTAATCTTTTTTCACAATTACATAAACATAACCAATCAACGCACCAACTATAGCAGGGAGTACCCAACCTAAACCAATTTCATAAAAAGGTAATACACTTGCATAAAACTTCTCAATGGAATCTAAAAAACTAACCTTTGCTTCTGGTAGGTTTTCTACTAATGATTTATACCCATCAATCAGACTCACAAAGAATGTTAAAAACATAGACAAAGCATAGACACTACGACGTGCTTTAAATACTGGTGCCACTAATGTCAGTAAAATAAGGACGATTGCTAACGGGTATAAGAACATTAAAACTGGTACAGCAAATTTAATAATGTTGTCTAAACCAAAATTCGCGATAACAAATGATATAAAGCATAAGATAAATACAAACCATTTATAACTTATTTTCGGAAATACATCGTGGAAAAATTCACTACATGAAGTGATTAACCCAATGCTTGTTTTTAAACAAGCTAAAACAATAATAATCGCTAAAAGTATTCCACCGAATGAGCCAAAGTAATGCTTTGCAACAGCCGCAAATATTAACCCACCATTTTCAAATGAACCAACAGCTTCAATACTTGTCGCACCCATGTATGTGATAAAACCATAAATAAGCATCATCAATGCCATTGCGAAAATTCCTGACTTCCAAGTTGCCTTTGCAATTTCTTTTGTACTTGTAATACCTTGACTCTTTATCGCATTAATCACAACAATACCAAAGGCTAACGATGCCAACGCATCCATTGTATTGTATCCTTCTTTAAAACCTTTCATAAACGCTTGATCCACATATTCACCTACAGGATTTTTAAAGCTCCCCATTGGAGAAATAATACTTGTAATGATCAAAATAAATAAGAATACTAAAAATGCAGGTGTTAAGTATTTTCCGATATAATCCATAATTTTGGCTGGATTTAACGATAGATAATAAACAATAGCAAAGAATACCAAGCTAAACAACGCCAACATTAAAGTGATATGGTTGGATGAGACATAAGGTTCAATCCCTACTGCAAATGGTACCGTTGCTGTTCGAGGAATCGCAAAGAATGGGCCAATTGTTAAATAAAGTGCTAATGAAAAAACAATTCCAAACAATGGATGAACACGACTACCTAAATCACGTAAACCATTACTCCCTGATAAACCAATTGCCAGAATCCCCATAAAAGGTAGGCCAATTGCAGTTACTAAAAAACCAATCAGTGCTGGCCAAAAATGTGTACCTGATAGCTGACCAAGCTGGATTGGGAAGATTAGATTACCTGCTCCAAAAAACATTCCAAATAACATGGTCCCAATTACTGCATATGTTGAAAAAGATATTTTTGACTGCATGTCTGAAGCTCCTTATTACTTAAATTTTATATTTTATATAGTAATTTCAGTATATTATCAATTTTTCCGCTATACAATAACCCTTTAAGACGATAAAAAGAAACTTTTCACATAATGCAGTTTTAAATGGTCTTTGAAATTTCATTTTTAAAAGAAAAAAACCTCCGTTTCCGGAAGTTTTATTATTTTGCAGACAATCCTTACTGGTAAATTAAGAATGTATCTGTTGTTCTTTTTCTGGATTTGACTTATAAAGCCAATGATTAAGGGGATCCTTCATCAGTTTCATATAAAAGGCAATAATTTTACCAACCATATATGCCGCAATAATCGTCCCAATACCGATTGAACCAAGTCTATGGATTGTAACTAAACATACAATAGTTGCCAAGATAACATTTGCTACATCACTAATTATCTTAGCTTTGCTAAATTTCCATTTAAAATGATCACTAATAACGTAGGTCAATGAATCATAAGGCATTAAAGGTAATTTGGAATTCAAGTAAAATACGAGACCAAAACCTACTATAAATAGACTGATGATCATATAAATCCAACTATCAAATGTTGAATTTGGAGTGGGTAAAAAATGTTTTGTTATCCAAAGTGCTGCATCATTAAAGAAACCAAATAAAAAGGCTACAATCAATTGGATACCAAAATCTTTTAAATCTATGCGGCGGTTTAATAAGACTTGAATTATGATAAAAATGATATTTGCAAAGATAGTTGTCATTCCAACAGAAATTCCCGTTGCAAGCGTAATTGCATAAGCAAGCGATGAAACTGGTGAAACCCCTAAATTTGCTACAATTGAAAAACTAATCCCTAGCGCCAAAATAAAAAGACCTGCTATATAAATAAGCAAGCGCTTAGCGGTTATTCCTCCATTTTTCATTAAACTATTCCTTCTTTCTACTATTATTGTATCAATAAATTTAACTTCATAACAGAAGATCTGAACAGTTTGTTAGAAGGAACAATCATTTCAATAAGTTACTTAACTATTTCATCCAAATTCCATACTCTCTTATAGCACCATTCACCTTCGCTATATTCTAATAAAAAGACATCTGGATTGGTGACTTTTTTCCAATCTTCAAATGATACTTCCTGATTCAACTTTTTTAACAGCAATGTAATAATATTTCCATGACTAACGATGATCGTATTTTCGGTATCAGAATCTTTTACTTCATTGATTACATTAAAAATACGTTCACTCGCTTCCCTACTTGATTCTCCACCTTTAAATTTTAAATCTATATTATCAAACGTCTGCTTTAACTTTTCCATCCAATCAGGATAATTTTCGATACTTAAAATACGTTCCGATAATCTCTCATCTACTTGTATGTTTAAATTTGTTTTATTCGTAAAAGGTTCAATTGTTTGAATAGCTCTCGTCATAGGGCTAGAAATTACTCTTTGAATATTTTTATCTTTAAAAAATAATGCTAGGTTTTCCGCTTGTTCTTTTCCTTCTTTTGTTAATAATGCTTCAACTTCTTGCCCATCTGCCCTACAGTGTCGAACGACATATATTCTTTTCATCTCACTTTTCCTCCACTAAATAATTATTTTATTTATTGAAAATTTATTGTATCAGAAAATTCTGTTTAATTTGCACAGATATGCCCTTTCATATATAAAACAAGCCCCGTTTCTAATGATAGAATACGGAGCCTTTTACTTTTTAGAGAAAAAATTCGAATTCTTATTCCTCTGCTATTTCTTTGCGTTTATTAGGAGTCGAATTCTTATTCATCATCTTCTTCGAGTCTCTCCATACTAATGCAGTAATTGAACCAATTATTAATAAGACCGTTGCAAAATAATACGGGTAATTGATATTCACATCATACAGCAGCCCTCCAATTATCGGTCCAATAACATTAGCTAAAGAAGTAAACATCGAATTCAAGCCACCAACAAAACCTTGGTCATCCCCAGCGATTTTAGATAAATATGTTGTAAGGGCTGGACGGATTAAATCAAAGCCGACAAATGCAAAAAAGGACACTAGCATAATTGACAAGTAACCATTAACCACGGTAACGAGAAATACAAGAATGACTGAAAATATGAGACTATACCGAGTGACGTTAATCTCACCAATCTTTCTTGTTAATCGGTCAAATAGCAACAATTGTACGATTGCTCCCATAATACCTCCACCTGTAATCGCAATTGCAATATCAGATGGTGTAAAGTTAAACTTCTTATCTACAAATAAACTAAAAAAGGATTCAAATGATGCTAAACCAAATGATGAAATAAAAATTAAACTAAACGGGATTAAGAATATCGGCATCAATAGTTTACGTAAACTATTTGTTTTTTCTGTTTCCGTAGATTCATTTACATTTTGTTGTCGTATTGGCTCCTTTAATGCCACTAAAGATAGAAAGCCCGCAACACATCCTAGAATTGCAGCTGCAAAAAATGGGATTCTTGTACCGAATTCAGCTAAGAATCCCCCTATCCCCGGTCCTATAATAAAACCTGTACTGATCGCAGCTGACATATAGCCAAGTGCCTTTGAACGGGTTTCAAATGTTGTGATATCTGCGATAAAAGCTGTCACTGCTGGCATGATGAAAGCTCCGCTAATACCACCCAAAATACGTGATAAAAATAAAACCTCAATACTTTGACCAACAGCAAATAATAATTCTGAAAGTGCAAATATAAATAGTCCAAGTACAATCATAATTTTTCTACCAAAACGATCGGCTGCTTTCCCAGCAAAAGGTGAAACGATTAGTTGCGTCAACGCAAAAGCAGCTGTCAAATACCCAACTACAGATCCACTTATCTTAAATTCATTCATAATCGTTGGCAATATAGGAATGACAAGTCCGATTCCTAAGAAAGCAATAAATAAGTTCCCTAATAATATCGTTAAAACCATATTATTCTTGTTGTTACCCATGAGGATGCTCCAATCATTTTTTATAGCAATGTAAACCGCTCCTTCAAAGATAAACCTTATAGCAACTATAAGGTCAAGAGTTTAATCTTCTATTTTCAACTTTAACTCAACGATGACCTGTTCTTCCTTGTTTGGTGAATAGTGCATTGGCATAACAATTTCAAAGACGTCCATTTCTGTTTGAATCTGCTTTTTCTCGATATATGCATATAACTTTTTATAATGTTCAATATATGCCTTTGGAGAATAAACAAAAGCAATACTAGCATAACGACCAGAAGGCATTAATCTTACTGTGATGTTATCCTCGGCTAATTCAATAGACTTTTCCGTCAATATGGGTATGAAAATAAATTGATAGATAATATCACTTATAGAATGATAGTTTTTCAAAGGATATATACTTCCGTATCGAGTTGTTTGTACGCTGCCCTCATTTTCAATTGCTTTCATTAGTTTTATAGTATCTTCTGCTGAAGTAGATTCAGCTGTAACGTTTGTTACCTCTAAACAGAGTATACGTGAAGCATCTTCTCGCTTTTCGTATACTTCGCCAAAGCTAGGGATTGAAAGTTGTTCAAGCATTTGTTTTCTAGTCTTACGTAATATATATTGAGCCTCTTTTAATTGGGCTAACTGATTTTCTATTCTCTTTTCCTGTTCTTCTAAAAAAGGAATCATATCCTCCACAGCATAATGTTGTACCTCTTTAATCTTATCAAGAGGAGTTCCGACGTATTTCAAACTTTTAATGAGGTCCAACGTATAAAGCTGCGATTCTGTATAATAGCGATAATTTGTCAAAGCATCTGTATAAATTGGTTTAAATAAGTCAATTCGATCATAATAACGTAGGGTTTGACCAGATAAATTAGTCATCTTCGCCATTTGCCCAATTGAATAATAGTTAGATTTCAAAAAATCAGCCCCTTAGTTCATTCTTTCACCCAATATATCGAACAATCATCCGTTCTCTCCATAAAACCATATTCGATTAAATAGCGACGAAGTGATACATAGTCCACATGAACAGTTTTTAGTATATTGTTCACTTCTTTCTCAGGATATTTTCTTCCTTTGTTAAAACGCTTTAGTATATGTTGCAAAATAATAATTTTCTTCATTTCCTTTCTTGGAATTATTTCAATTCCTTTATCTAGCCCATTTTTAAAATATGTCTGTAAAACTTTTTTCTTCTTTTCTACTGAAATTGCAACTTTCATCCACTTGCGTTGCCCCATTATGAATTGGTTCATATAAATGTAGTTGCTTTAATAATCGTATTAATACAAGAAAAACTTTTGCCTGCCTCTCTTTCTCTCGAAGCTTAATAAAAACGCCACTGAATTACAGCGACGTTTTTATCTATTTCTTTTTAGGATTATAATTTCATTTTTTACATAGCCATTTCAATTATGCATTGAAGTTTTTAATAGTGTTAGTAAAATATCTTTGTCTTCAGGATAATCAAGAGGGAGTTTTTCCAGTTCAACAACCGATTTCCAAGCAATTTCTACTATAATTTTATCTGGATCGTGATAAGTAATAACTCCAGCGATGATTTCACATAAGAAATAATCTGTTGTGACATGGAACGCATCAATCACTGCTTCCTTTGTATGCAAATCTCGAATTATTTTTACTTTATATCCTGTTTCTTCCCACACCTCACGAATACAAGCTTGCTCGGAAGACTCACTATGCTCAATGCCACCTGAGGGTACACTCCAACTATTTCTGCCCTTGCCACGAACCATCAACAATTTACCCCGTAAAATAATAATTGCAGCTGCACCAATCCATTCTTTATTGCTATTTTGCATTAGATGAGTCCTCCTGATAATCATTTAAATATTTCGAAACTGCATGTATTTTTTTCTAACTATATATTCGGTACTAATAGTGTTACACAAACTGAAAAACAATCGTACATATGAAAATAATAATAAAAAATATAACAACTCCATAGCCAATATACTTTATTCCTTTTGGTTTATTATGCAATTCCCACCTTTTCTCATTAGATTGAAGCCCCATTGCTTCGTTATCCGACTTTATAGGATTAAAGACTTCTACTTCTTGATTTGTTATGCCTTCTGTACCTATTGAAATATGATGTTTATCTTTTTCTTCCAAAGTCATTTCCTCCTATCATTAATTGCTTTATGATTACCTAACTTCAACAACAAAGATATAATTTGAACTGCCATTATCCCAATTTGCAAAAACATTGTATACATGTTTTCCTTTTTCTTTTGGCAATCGTATTACATTTCTTTTTATTGGAATACTCTCTGAATCTTTATTATTAATCCATCTATTAACCCCTAATGTATTTTCTATTGGCTCTTTTTTATATTTTATTTTCAATTCAGATTGTGCTGATACCGTTATAGGTTTAAGATTTTTAACATTGATAATTTCATGTGGTGAAACGGTATCAACACACTTTGCATCAATAAGTCCCTCCCAACAATATGATCCTTGTGCCACTTCTACTTTTTTCCCTTCAACAGTAAGGATCGGTTTGGGTGGGTTTGAATTTAATAACTCAATAACAAAATAACTCCCAACAGTTAACGCCACTATCGCTATTAAAATGAAGACATTCCTTTTCATATTTTTAATACATCCCTCCATCTATAAATCATATGAATAGACTTGATATACATTTCAACTCATTTAAAATTCAAACGTTAATTCACCAAATCAACAGATTAATAACCTAAACTACCTGTTAGATCATAAGATTAAAATAGATAATATTACTCTAGTTCTCGGTCTATTAAAAAAATCCTTTATGTAAATATAAAACGCCAGATTCCTTGTTTATTTCGATAAACAAAAAGCACGATCCAACAAAAATTGAATCGTGCTCATAATTATTAAATTTTGGTCGAATGTGTCAGTTCCCGACTTTGTTGTCTTTCAACAATAACTGTTTCTCCGTTGAACCAACTACTCAACAGTCACTGATTTAGCTAAGTTGCGTGGTTTATCAACATCACAACCACGGTATAGTGCTGCATAGTAACTGATTAGTTGTAGGGCTACTACAGATACAAGTGGTGTTAGCAGTTGGTGCACATGTGGTAGAACAATTGTGTCTCCCGCTTCTTCCATGCCTTCCATTGAGATAATGCATGGGTTGGCACCACGTGCAACAACTTCTTTTACATTTCCGCGAAGATTTAGGCTCACATTTTTTTGAGTGATTAATGCGAATACCGGAGTGCCGTCCTCGATTAAAGCGATGGTACCGTGTTTTAGTTCGCCACCTGCAAATCCTTCTGCTTGAATATATGAGATTTCTTTTAGTTTTAATGCGCCTTCAAGACTTACATAGTAATCTACAATACGACCTATGAAGAATGCATTTCGTGTTGTCGCTAAGAATGAATCTGAAATTTCTTTTAGACCATCTTTGTCATCAACAATTGATTGGATTCCGTTAGCTGCAATAGCAAGTTCAGCTTTAAGATCAAAGTCTAATTGTTTACCTTGTGATTGTGCTTCTACATAGGCAACAATCGCAAGTACTGCTACTTGTGCGACATATGCCTTCGTTGATGCTACTGCTATTTCGGGACCAGCATGTAATAGCAATGTGTAATCTGCTTCACGAGATAATGTTGATCCTGGTACGTTTGTGATAGTTAAAGCAGGGTGACCAAGTTCTTTAATCTTCACTAATACTTGACGGCTGTCAGCAGTTTCACCTGATTGAGAGATGAAGATGAAGAATGGTTTTTCAGATAGCAATGGCATGTTGTAGCCAAATTCACTTGAAATATGAACTTCTACAGGAATACCAGCAATCTTTTCAAAATATTGTTTTCCTACAAGACCAGCATGGTAACTTGTGCCTGCAGCGATAATATATAAACGATCTGCTTCATGAAGTGCTTCTGCAATTTCAGATGGAATCGTTAAGTTTCCTTCTTCATTTTGATAAGCTTGAATAATTTTACGTACAACACCTGGTTGTTCATCAATTTCTTTTAGCATGTAATGAGGATATGTGCCTTTTTCAATGTCGCTCATATCTAACTCAGCTGTATAAGGAGCACGTTCTACAACAGTGCCATCTAGTTTTTTAATCGTCATCGAATCTTTACCAACGATAACGATTTCTTTATCATGCAATTCGATATATTGGTTTGTGACTTGAAGCATTGCCATTGCATCAGATGCAACAACATTGAATCCTTCACCTACACCAACTAATAATGGGCTTTTGTTTTTTGCAACAAAAATTGTTTCAGTATCTTCTGCATCTAGTAAAGCAAGTGCATAAGATCCGTTAACAAGCGTTAATGTATGACGGAAGGCATCTTCAGTTGTCATACCATCATTGACGAATTTCTCAACGAGTTGAACAATAACTTCTGTATCTGTATCAGATTGCATTTCAACACCTTGTAAAAATTCATCTTGTAATAGATGATAGTTTTCTAATACACCATTGTGCACTAAAGTAAAACGACCTGAAGCACTTTGATGAGGGTGTGCATTACGACGATTTGGTACACCGTGAGTTGCCCAACGTGTATGTCCAATTCCAACAGTAGCTTCAACGTTCGGATCGACTTCTTCACGTAAATCTGCAATACGGCCTTTTTCTTTAAAAACTGTTACACCATCATTATTGATAAGAGCGATACCCGCAGAATCATATCCACGGTACTCTAATTTTTCTAAACCCTTTAATAATATTTCTTTGGCATCTAGTAAGCCATTATATCCAACAATTCCACACATTTAAATTTCCTCCGAACTTTCGCAAAATTAGCCGTATAAAAGTAGCCTTCCCCTAAATAGGTGAAGTACACAAAAGTACAGCTGCTATTTTGCCTTCTTACTCTCTCTGTCTGCTCAATTACTTGAGCCATTTAAAAGTAAGCATACGATCGGGCACTTGCGACCGGGAGGCATCCGCCGAACATTTCGATACTCCTCCACCTCGTCTACTGAAGTTTCTACGCTCGATTTCTTCAGTACTGGCGCTATAACTGTTTTCCGATTTCTCGCTTCGATACGACCCTCCTTAGCAAAATACTAATCTTTTTTAAGAGGTTAGACCTTTAAAAATTCTTAGCATTCTCATCATACTGAAAACACTTTTCATAGTCAATTACAAACATGCATTGAAAAGGTTTACAATACAAAAATAAAATCAATTACCTTATTATACGCAATTGGCTACCATTTTGTTGCATGTTTTTATTAAAAAAGTTTGTCATTACTATTACAGATTTTACAAACTTAGTATTCACTATATGAATTATGATTTAACACCATCATAAATTTTTTGCACAAAAAAGAAGAAATCCCGTCTAAGAGATTTCTTCTTTGTCAATTTATCAAATTTCTTTTAACGATTAATCTTTTAATCCCATTTCTTCACGAACGACATCTGCAATTCGTTTGCAATAAGATTCGCATAGTTCACTTGATGGTGCTTCTACCATGACACGAACTAATGGTTCTGTACCTGAAGGTCTAACTAAGACACGTCCATCTCCGTTCATCTCATGTTCAACTTGGTCAATGATTGCTGCTACTTTTTCATTTTCTTTCACAGCGTGTTTATCTGTTACACGAACATTGATAAGTTTTTGAGGGAAGATCGTCATTTCAGAAGCAAGATCTGATAATTTCTTGCCGGTTACTTTCATTGTATTAACTAATTGTAAGCCAGTAAGTAAACCATCACCTGTTGTATTATGATCTAAGAATACGATATGACCTGATTGTTCGCCACCAACATTATAGTTACCTTCACGCATAGCTTCTACTACGTAACGATCTCCTACTTTAGTTTGGATACTATGCATACCATTTTCTTCTAAAGCTTTGTAGAAGCCCATGTTGCTCATAACAGTTGAAACAACTGTATCTTTTTGTAGTTTTCCTTCTGCATGTAAATGTTTTGCACAAATATACATGATTTGGTCTCCATCGACAATTTGACCATTTTCATCAACAGCGATTAAACGGTCTCCATCACCATCAAATGCTAAACCTACATCAGCACCTTTTTCTTGAACAAATTGCGCAAGTTTTTCAGGATGTGTTGAGCCGACACCATCATTAATATTTAAACCATTTGGAGAAGAACCCATAGTAGATAAATCAGCTTCCAAATCAGCGAATAGATGTGTTGCTAAAGCTGATGTTGCACCATTTGCACAATCTAATGCAATATGAATACCTGTAAAGTCTTCATATACGGTTTGTTTCAAATACTGAATGTATTTTTGTCCACCTTCAAAGTAATCAGTAACAGAACCAAGGTCACCACCTGTTGGACGAGGTAGTTGGTCTTGTTCTTGATCTAGTAGAGCTTCAATTTCTTCCTCTTGTGCATCTGATAATTTAAAACCGTCTGGGCCAAAAAACTTAATACCATTATCTGCAACAGGATTATGTGATGCTGAAATCATAACACCAGCTTGAGCGCTCATTACACGTGTTAAGTAAGCAACTCCTGGAGTACTAATCACGCCTAAACGCATAACTTCTGCTCCTACTGATAGTAATCCAGCAACAAGCGCTCCTTCTAACATTTCGCCTGAAATACGTGTATCTCGTCCAATTAATACTTTTGGACGTTCTGTGGTCTCTTTCGTTAAAACGTATCCACCAAAGCGTCCCAATTTAAATGCTAACTCAGGTGTTAGCTCACTATTGGCGACACCGCGGACGCCGTCTGTTCCGAAATATTTACCCATTTTGTATTCTCTCCTTCAAAACTATATCCATTTTTACAAATCTGTTTAAGACAGTTGTTTTACCTTTAGTTTTATAGTACTTGGTGTAGCTTTCCATGTAGTACCTGATGGGCTGCTTCCTACTATTTTTAAAGTATTAACTCCTTCAGTCACATTATCTGCATCAACATAAAGCTGTATGTCTGATTTTTTGACATTTGATAGTTTTTGTTGATCACCAGTAATTACAACTGATACATAATGATCTGCATTTTCATCAATGGTGTATTGTTTTGTATCTAAATTTCTTATTTGCACCTTAACATTTTCTAATGTTTTTATAGATGTATTTGATGTTTCATCTTGTTCAATTGTATTTTCACCTTTTTGTTGATCGGTAGTAATGGATTCATCTAATGATACATGAACTTTCAATTGGTTTACAGAAAGTTTTGTCACACCTGTTGGTTTTGGCAAATTAACAATTACATCACCAGATTTTTTTAATTTCGTAACATCTACAGCAACAGGAAATGTGGTTATTTTTTCTAAATCCTTCTTTGAACCAAACAATGTAATGTAGTTTGTGTCAGTATTTAATGATTTTACTTTCGAACCACTTTTAGGACTGCCTTTCACATTTAAGGAAATTGGCACTTCCTTATTATACTCCCCAATGTCAACTTTCACTGGTACAGTTGCTGGTTCGACTATCACGTCGAGTTTGTTCATATCTCTGTCCAGGACTTTAACCTCTGCTTCTTTTGTAAAGGACTCTGTAGCTGAAAATTGACCCGATAACATCGCTTTAATATAAACAATACGGTCAACAGCACTTTTTGCCCCAGTTACTGTTACTTCATTAGGATTTGCATACATCGATTTAACAAAATAATTAGAAGCTAGTTGGCTTTCATTAAAATCGGGTTCAACCTTAAATGTTCGTGTTACCTTTTCTTCTATTGAAACATTAACAGTGGCTGGTTCAACTCGAACTTTTAACTTATTTGAAAAGCCCTTATATTTAAATTTGACTTTATGTTTACCTATAGTTGCTTTGCTTAAATCTAAGTAAACTTGGTAATCTTTAATCGTCTTTTTTTGAAATACCAGTGCATACGGACCTTCAATAGACACATCTACGGTTTGAGGAACACCGGAGACAATCAAGTTTTCATTGTCATATAGTACTTTTACTGGGACATCATGAATAATCTCAGATTGGCGGTCAGATGTTGTCGTTGTATTATTTTCAGTACTTGTTTCAGACTTTACGGTAAAGAAAATTAGTAATGTTAACGCAAGGGCTGTAATACGTACAAACCATGGACTATCAATTAGTTTATCCATCACTTTTTATCACCCCTCCAGTTCCATTTGGAGGTACTAATTGCTGAAGTTGACTCCCCGAACCATGCGCGTTGCAAACGAGATTCAAATTCTTCAATCGATAAATCACGATGTAAATCTCCATTTATCGTTAAACTAATAGCACCTGTTTCCTCTGAGACAACAACTGTTACTGCATCAGTCACTTCACTTATTCCAATTGCTGCACGATGTCGAGTACCTAGTTCTTTCGAGATGAATGGACTTTCTGACAAAGGTAGATAACATGCTGCTGCAGCTATCTTATTCTTTTGTATAACCACTGCTCCATCATGAAGCGGTGTATTTGGTATAAATATATTAATGATTAACTCAGAAGAAATTTCGGAGTACATTGGTATACCAGTTTCAATATAATCATTTAACCCTGTATCACGTTCAATTGAAATAAGCGCGCCAATACGACGTTTAGCCATATAACTTACTGATTTAGACATAGCAGATACCAATCTTGCTTGTTCTTCTTCCTCTTGTAAATTGCTTCTAGCAAACAACTTCCCTCTACCTAATTGCTCTAATGCCCTACGCAATTCAGGTTGGAAAATGATAATGATTGCTAAGAAACCATAATTTATAACCTGCTTTGTCATCCATCCTAGCGTCGTTAGTCCAAAATAAACTGTTATAATCCGAATAATTATAATAACGAAAATACCTTTTAAAAGCTGAACCGCCTTAGTACCGCGAATCAATGTTAATATCTTGTAAATCACTAACCATACTAATAAAATATCAATTACATTTAATACCATTTTCACCCATTGGTTGCTGGTGAATTGTGTAAATTCATTAATAAAAGACATGTGGATCCCCCACTTTTCTAGCGAGTACTATATATCAAGTATAGCACATTTACCTTTCTTTCTACCTGTATGAAGCAGAAAAGCCCACTATTTTAAAAGTAGACTTTCCATACTAGTTTATTCATTTTTCTCAATAAAAGACCATGCGTTTTTTGCACTGCTTTTTATTTTATACCATAGCCATTCAAACACTTCATCGACTTCATCAATTTGACCAGTTACATTTGCCGTAGAGGCCATATATTTACCGTTAATAACTGTTATATCACCATCAACAGCACCTTTTACAATAATATCACCATTCTTCACAACAATATCACCTTTTACGGTTTCACCTTCAGGGACTATAACTGTTTGCCCCTCCACTTGTAGGTTTGGCTGTTTGGTGAAAGAAAACTCTTGATCGTTTTTATATCCCGAAAATAGAGAGGCACTCATAAAAATACAAAACAATGCAGCAGCGACAAAAAAGGGATGTCGCCGTAGCCAACTTTGGACACCTGTTCGCATTTTTCTTTTAGGAAGTTTTTGCATAACTTGTTCTACAAAATTTGGAGGCACTTCTATAACAGCTGCACTTTTGACGAACGCTATGGTACTTGTTAACTCTTGCATATGCTGTTGACAATCCTTACAATCTCGCATATATGCCTTTAGCTCTTGCTCATGTTCGCGGCTAATGTCCCCATCTAAATATTCATGCATGTATTGCACGATATGTTCAGGGCATGTACTCATAGTGAAACCCCTCCTACAAATTGCCTAATTGCTTTCTTAATGCTTCACGACCACGATGAATACGTGTTTTTACTGTTCCTAGTGGCATATTTAAAATATCGCTAATTTCCTGCAACGGCAATTCTTCCATATACTTTAAGATAATAACTACACGATACTTTTCCGGCAAGCAACTAATCTCATATTGGATTCTTTCTTGCAATTCCATTCTTTCAACTTCTTCATCAGGGAGTCGATTAGTGGAAGCAATTTGAGAATACATATCCAATCCATCAGTACCTGCAATTTCAGCATCTAAATAATAGTCCGGTTTCTTTTTCCTTATCCTATCAATACATAGATTTGTTGCTATACGAAATAGCCATGTTGAAAATTTTCTTTTTAAATCGAAAGTGTGCAAATTTGTATATGCACGAATAAAAGCTTCTTGCGCAATATCTTCTGCTTCGTGTCGATTGTTCAACATACGATAACATACATGATATACCTGTTGCTGATAGAGGCTCACAATATCTGAATACGCTTGTTGATCACCTTTCAGCACTTGCTTTATTCTTTTGTTGACTAACGCATCCATGTGATTTCCCCTCCGCTATGCGGTTACCCGTTATATACGAACAAGTTACTTTTATGGTTTCATTTTTGTTTGAAATTTTTAAATAATATTCTTTATATTTTATTATACCAATACTTCCAGTAAATTACTTACAACTTTTATTATTTTCTCCACACAAAAATAACTCTAAAAAATATAATAAAAGAGCCGATTGAAAGTCACCGACTCTTTTTAATCTTTGTAAAAAGTTTTAGATTTACTTAAACGTGAAAAATTTTTAACCTTAGACTAATTTTTCGCCAAATAGAGAACCCATTAAGGCAACAGCTACATCAGCTGTTTTATTTTTTTCATCAAGAATCGGATTTACCTCAACAAACTCAGCAGAAGTGATTAATCCTGAATCCTGTAACATTTCCATCGCTAAATGACTTTCACGATATGTAATTCCTCCTGGCACTGGAGTTCCAACCCCTGGAGTATATATAGGATCAATCCCATCTAAGTCTAATGATAGATGCACCCCATCTACATTCTGCCCTCGTAAATAGATAATGGCATCTTGTATTACATCCGTCATTCCTAACCGATCAATTTCATGCATTGTATAAACTCTTATTCCCTTTTGATGTATTAACTTTTTCTCACCTTCGTCAATTGAACGAGCTCCAATAATAACAATATTCTCTGGTTTAACTTTAGGTGAATAATCTCTTATGTTCACTAATCGTTCATGCCCTAATCCCATACTAACTGCTAATGGCATTCCATGAATATTACCTGTTGGTGAGGTATCACTCGTATTCATATCTGCATGAGCATCATACCAAATGACACCTAAATTTTTATAGGCATCTGATATTCCCGCTAATGTACCAATTGCAATACTATGATCTCCCCCTAAAACCAATGGAAATTGGCCAACAGCTACAACTTTATGGACTTTATGTGCTAATTCGATATTCGCATTAGCAACGGCATCTAGATTTCGTAAAGTTGTATGATTAGAATTCCCCTTTTTTGAATGATCTATATAGATATCTCCCTCATCTACTACGCGATGTCCAATTGATTGTAAACGCTCGATTGCACCTGCATATCGAATTGCACTCGGCCCCATATCTACCCCTCTACGTAGCTGTCCCAGATCCATAGGGACTCCAATTATCGAAATATCTAATAGTGCCATAAAATCATTCCCCCCTTTATATTCTATCCTCATTTTAAGGGTAGGAACACATATGGCTCAACAAGACAATTTCCTGTATTTTTATACAATTCAAAATTAAAAATAAGACATAAAAAAACCTTCCTCTTATTAAGTAAGAAGAAGGTTATATCTTATATTTGATGAGTCATGCAGGATTCGAACCAGCGACCCTCTGATTAAAAGTCAGATGCTCTACCAACTGAGCTAATGACTCA
>NZ_CAKQBI010000006.1:0-158033 GCF_934216135.1 uncultured Rummeliibacillus sp.
GATTGAACCGCCGTATACGGAACCGTACGTACGGTGGTGTGAGAGGTCGGGAGTTAATTACTCCCTCCTACTCGATTGTGTGCCCGGCATGGGTGATTATTGGCTTCTATACGGTTATCAATGTGGATATCATGTGGATAGAAATGAATAGTGGTAATCACTTTTTAATGTTGTGGATAAGATTTTAGTAGCTCACATGACGTATGATTTCCATATATGTTATTTGTCATATTATATTTATGACATGCTCTACTATATTACTTATCTTGAATATTGGATAATTGATATAGAAAGAAGTGATTAGGATGGCAAAAGCTGTAATAATAGATAATGCTTACAGCAAAAAGGAAGAGTTTTGGAACGCACTAACTCATGGAGTTTCATTTTTATTAGCAATTCCAGGTTTAATGTTACTTATTCAAAAGGCAAATGAAAACAATTCAAAAATTGAGCTATTTAGCTATATTGTTTTTGGGATATCAATGATGATTTTATTTTTATGTTCTACACTCTATCATAGTGTCCCCGTTTATAAGAGCTTTTTTAAGAAAATGGACCATTGTTCGATTTTCTTTTTAATAGCAGGTACATATACTCCAATTGCACTTGTGGCAGTAGGGGGTAAAACTGGATGGATCATTTTCTGGATTGAGTGGGCTTTAACTGTAATAGGTGTAGTTATGAAGATTTTCTTTGTTTATCGTTTTAAAACCTTATCTCTAATCGTCTATTTAGGAATGGGTTGGCTTATCATTTTTGCATATAAGCCACTAATCACACATATTACAGTAAAAGGTTTTTTAGTATTACTACTTGGCGGTGTTATTTATTCGGCAGGTACTTATTTCTATAAAAATAAGCAAATACCATATAATCATGCAATCTGGCATGTATTCGTCATGGCAGGATGTGCAGCGATGTTTGCTAGCGTATATTATTTTATATAAAAGTTTAAAGGGTGGTTATCAATGGATAGCTGCTCTTTTTAATATATTAGAAAGTTACTATCACACATTTTAAGAAGTCACAAAATAAAAAAGCACCTATCTCACGATAAGCGCTAATATGTTATGAACATAGATATATTAAAATAAGAAAGCCGCCTTTGCCGTAAATTTGAATATCGAAAGTTTTAAACCACCACTCCTCAAAGTGGGTGTTTGCAGAATATTTCATGTTTGTCCGCATTAACAAAGAATGCGGCATGCCAATCCATACTCAATTTAAACTCCCTATTACAGCTCAAAGGTTAAAACTTAATATTATTACGTACAACGCAGCTTGTATTCTTATAATACAGCAGGTGCGATAAATCTGCAAGAAAGAAGTCCATACATAAAATAGAACACAATGATATCTATATTTCTCTCATATTATATTTGATAAGTTTAATAATTTAAATCTCCATTAATCTAAAAATTCCTTATGAAATAACTCAAATCTTAGATGGACTATAAAGCCTTACTAATTCATATTATATGTATCATTGCTGAAAATATAGTATCTTTGCTAACAGTTATAGCATTGACCAATAGCTGTTGGTAACACATGTTTGGGCAATCATATAAGGAAGTTATTATAAGAGTATTGATTAAGGGGGAGGAATAATGAGCGGGTTATTAGAAGGGAAAGTAGCATTTATTACAGGCTCTGCAAGTGGCATTGGACTAGAAATTGCTAAAACTTTTGCAATTGAAGGAGCTAAGGTTATTATTTCAGATATCGATAAGGAAAAAAGTGACCAAGTATCATCTAGTATGAAAGAGCAAGGCTTTGAGGTACTTTCTGCTCCTTGCGATGTTACGGACGAAGTAGCTTATAAAGCCAGTTTAGATATTGCAAATAGAGCATTTGGGAGAATTGATATATTAATTAACAATGCAGGCCTACAATATGTAGCGCCGATTGAAAAATTCCCTACTGAAAAATTCGAATTGTTAGTAAAGATTATGCTAACTGCACCTTTCATTGGGATAAAAAATGTATTCCCTATTATGAAAAAACAAGGTGTTGGAAGAGTCATTAATATAGCTTCGATAAATGGAGTTGTTGGTTTTGCTGGAAAGGCTGCATACAATAGTGCTAAGCATGGTGTAATTGGTTTAACAAAGGTTGCAGCATTAGAAGGGGCCGAGCACGGCATTACAGTAAATGCATTGTGTCCAGGATATGTTGATACGCCTCTCGTACGAAATCAACTAAAAGATGTAGCTAAAACAAGAAATATAAGTATGGATCAAGTCGTTGAGGAAGTATTTTTTCCACTCATTCCTCAAAAGAGATTATTAGACGTTTCAGAGATTGCCGATTATGCTGTATTCTTGGCAAGTGATAAGGCAAGAGGTGTCACAGGACAAGCGGTAATTCTAGATGGAGGTTATACTGCTCAATAATTAATGATATTAATTGAATATAATTTGGTACGGTACTATTTTTGAAAATCCTTGATCCTTCCTAAGTAAATTTAGAAGAGGAGATGTATGAATGACTCAACAAGACGATTTTAAGAAAGCATTAGGAAATTATCCAACAGGTGTTACGGTTGTGACTACATTTGATAAAGAGAACAATCCAGTTGGTTTAACGGTTAATTCATTTGCTTCTGTGTCATTAGATCCATTGTTAATTCTTTGGTCGATTGATAAAAGAGCTAAGTCCTTATCGGATTTTACTTATAGCAAAAAGTTTGCAGTGAATATTTTGGCAAGTGATCAAGATAAACTTTGCTTCCTTTTTTCAAGTAAGGAAATTGATCGCTTTGGACAATGTGAATGGAAACGTTCAGATGATGATTTGCCAATTTTAGAAAATGTGGCATCTGTTTTAGAATGTGAAAAGGTCCAAGAAATAGAAGCGGGGGATCACATTATTTTAATAGGGCAGGTTTATAAAGTTGTAAATACTGATAAGGCACCTTTACTTTATCATAAAAGAAACGTTGGAAGAATTCCTAAAACATTTTATCAAATAATTTAAGAGTGGAAGTGCAAGCAACCAGGGGGATTATTGAGTTGTTTGCATTTTATTTTTGGGTAAAATAAAAAAGCATTGCCTAATTCTAAGGCTTAGCTTCAGTTAAAACTTCTTTTGTTAAAGCAGTAATATCAACTGGTGTCTTTTCAGATATGACGTCTGCTAAAATAGCATTTTTAAAGTAATTCACACTTGAAGGTAGTGGAATAACCAGTAATTTCTTTAATGCCTCTTGATACATACTGACGAACTCTTTGTCGGAATTTCCTCGTTTCAGCTCTGCAAATGCTTCGTAAAATAAATCTAGTTTATCTGCAAATTCTAATAATCGCCCCTCAATCGTTGCATCTTTTCCTTCTTTCATACGATCAAAGAAGACTTCTTGAAATTCTTCAGGAATTTCGTTGAAAATGAATTTCTCCATCATTTTTTCTTCTACGTGAGCAATCATTTGTTTTAGCTCTGGAGATGCATGTTTTACTGGTGTTTTGATATCGCCGATAAATACCTCTGCAAAATCATGATTAATCGTTTTTTCGTATAGTGATTTCCAATCAATAATCGAGCCGTTCATCTCTTCAATCGTTCCAAAAAACATAGCGTATTGTGAGACTTTCCAAGAGTGTGCTGCCACATTATGTTCTTCGAATTTAAAACGGCCTGGGCAACGAATAATACGTTCTAGATCATTTAAACTTGTAAAAAATTTGTGAATACCTATAAAAATCCTCTCCTTTAAATAAAATAATTTTATCTATTGTATGCTACTTTATCAAGAATGTGAGTAGGATGTCCACTCATATCTTCTTGATACGTGTATTATATAATATTATTTGTACTGGAATTGCCTTTTTACATAGAACACAAGATATCTTTACTTTGGGTTTACAAAGTATTATATAAGTTCACTTATTTGTTGATTGCTTGTAGATAGTGTTTCCTATATTGTTGAAGGTAAGAATAAATGTAAAAGGAAGCTTAACTATGCTCTATTCATCAGTATTATTTATACATGTAATCAGTGCGGTGTTGTCTATTGGACCATTTTTTGTCCTCATTCCAATGTTAAAAAGAATGCGAATTTCTAAAAATCATGATGAAATGACCGCCTATGTCACAACTTTTTCTCTTGCTATTCAAGTTGTAAAGCATTCAGGTCATATTTTAATATTATCGGGTATTTACGTTTTATGGCGAAGTGGGTATTCGATGACATCACCGTTCATCGTGTTGACAGTAGCCTTGCTAATTGCATCACTTGTATTTCTAGCAAGAGCGTTTAAACCAACTATGAGAACGTTTAATACACCAGAGTACAACAAAGAATTGTTTGTAAATAAATTAATGAAATCAGTATTTATCTATACAGGGTTATTATTAATCATGCTTTGGTTTATGGTTACGAAGCCACCACTTTGGTGACATAGTAATAATATATATGATTGTATACATGAAGTATGACATAACAAAAAATAAAAGGATACTTAATGGGGTGTGTATACTCATTAAGTATCCTTTTCAATTTATTTCTCTAATTTTTCAATTACGGGTTTTATAAGTTCAGTAGCTGTTTTTCCTACCTTTTTATGATCTTCTACAAGGGACAATACTAAAAATTCATGACCTTTTTTCGTATCGAATGCAACAACAAAGCTATTTTCTGTGCCTTCAGTACCTTGCGTTTGCTTTAGTTCAGCTGTTCCTGTTTTAGCAGCTAACGTAGGGCTGATACCGTTTAAATTATGAGCAGTTCCGTTTGGATTTTGGATAACTTGCATCATCGACTTTTTAACAATTGTAGCAGATTTAGAGCTGATAGCATCTTTTGTTTTTGTTTTGGCATCTTTTAAAAGATGTGCATAAACGACTTTACCATTACTTGCAAAAGCGCTATACGTTACAGCTTGTTGAATAGGGGACATTAAAACTTGCCCTTGTCCATAAGCTGTATCGGCTAATAGAATTTGTGATTGGAATTGATTTTTGTTTGAAATTTGAGCTGGTTCCATTGTAAATGGTAAGTCTAATTTTTCACCAAAGATAAATTGATTGAAGCCTTTACGCAATACATCTTCACCCATATCAAGTCCAGTTTGTGCAAAGAAAATATTATCAGAATAGACAAAAGCCTTTTCTAAATTCACTTGTGGAACATTGGAAACACGTGTTACATAATAATTTCCCCATGCCTTATCTTTTTGCCACTTCAGTCCACTAATCTTACGAGTTTTGTCAGGCGTTAGTGTACCTGCATCTAGTGCAACACTTGCAGTGACCGTTTTTAATGTTGAGCCAGGTGCATAACGTTGCGTAAAGCGATTGGCAAACGGTTTTCGTTCATCGTTCATATAGGACTCATAATCTTTTTGTGAAATACCGCGAATCATTTTGTTTGGGTCATAAGATGGTTTGCTTACTAGTGCTAATAATTCGCCTGTTTTTGGTTGCATAATGACAGAAGCTCCTGTTGCATTTTCAAGTGCATCATATGCTTGTAATTGTGATTTCGCATCAATCGTAAGCTGAATATCTTTACCATCTTCACGATAGCTTTCCAATAAAACTTCTTTTACTTTACCGTCTTTGTCGATTAAAGAAATTTTACCACCATTTTTTCCACGCAATTCTTTATCATAGGCTCTTTCCAAACCACTTTTTCCAATAACAGCATCACTAGAGAGTGTAGAATCTTTTTTCAAATCTTCTGCTGTCACTTTTCCAGTATAGCCAATCATTGTAGAAGCAGCTTCTCCGAGTGGGTAATAACGAATATCTACTGCTTGATATTGAACAGCTGTTATTTTCTTTACTTGTTCGTTATCGATTACTTTTAAAGGAACAAACAAATCTTCCTTTACCCAACTTTGATTAAGTTTTGCTTCAATTTCTTCCACCGTCATATCAAATTGTTTGGCGATAGCTTTTATATTCTTTTCCTTTTTATCACCTTTACCAAGTTCTTTTGGTATAATTCCAGCTTGGCGAAATTCTGCATTCGTTGCTAGTTCGTTCCCACTTTTATCGAGAATTTTCCCACGAATAGCATCTTCTTCAGAGAAAGAAATCTTATCTGTTGCATCCATACTAGGAAATACTAAGTTGGGATTCCAATCAATCGCATAATCCTTACCTTCTTTAATGACCTTTCCTTTATACGAAAGGGTGGGCATTTTTCCAAGAGAAGTTGTTAGGTTAAGCTTGTATGAAAATTGATATTGCCCATTTTTTATTTTAGAAATAGTCATATTGCTAATTTTTATTTTTTCAGCGCCAATACCATTGAAAATATTCGTATATTTGTCGACCAAGGATTGTTTGTTGTAATTGTATTTTTTTAATGAATCATTGGAAACTAGCGATGGCAGTTGGTCATATTTTTGCTCTATGAGTACTTTGGTGAATTTCCCCACCATAATTTCAGCCTTTTGTTCAGCCTTTTGTTGCGCCATATAAAATGCGCCCCCACAAATAATGACTATTAGAGCTATAATAATTCCGATTAGTAATCGTTTACTTTTCAAGATAAACTCCCCCTCCTTACCGTTATTATCAAGCAAGTATGAAGAAAAGTATATTAGAAACAACTATTGATGGTAAAATAAATATTAGAATCTGAGGTTGTAAAAGAAAGAGGATTTAATATGAAAAAAATGAGAATTGGACTCATCCTAATGGCAATAGTCCTTATTGTTTTTGGGTGGGGAGCATATAAAGAAAAAGAACAAAAGCAACAGATTAACACAATCATAAATAAACAAGATGAAGTTAACCAAATTGAAGTAAAAGATCAAAGAATTGATAAAGTTATTTTCTCAACTAAGAACGACTCAGCTCAGTATAAAGAAAAATATCCACTAAGTCATATCGACAAATTAGACAAAGCGGATCGTAAATTGTTTAAGGACAAGGCAGACTACATTATTACTTATAAGATAAATAGCAAAGTATTATATTCTGTTGAGATATTGTGCTTAAAAAACAAGGATGATTCAATTTCTACTAAGCTAAAACCATTTTTGTTCGAATTAAAAGGAAAAACATATATGATTTATTGGACTGAACAAAATAAAATACTTGAGCAATCTGAAAATACGCAGAAATTGTTGGGAAACTTATAGATTAATCAATATAAAAAGCTAGAGAATAGTCCATTCTCTAGCTTTTTTAATAATCAATTATTCTGGAGCAGTAAAGGTGCGAGTAGCTAACTCTGCGTCTAACATGAAAATGGCATTTGAGTCATTTTCTATACGTTTGAATTTGTGAATAATCGTATCTAAAGTAGATTCTTCTTCAACTTGTTCATCGATAAACCATTTTAAGAATGCCATTGTTGCATGTTCACGCTCATCTAATGCGATATCAGATAACTCATAGATACGGCGAGTGACTTCTTTTTCATGTAGAAGTGCAGCTTTAAATGCTTCCAAAACAGAACTGAAATTATTTTCTGGACTTTCAAATCCTTGAATAGTTGCCCGATAACCTAAATCGTTGATAAAGTTATAAAACTTCATCGCATGAAATCGCTCTTCTTCAGCTTGTACTAAAAAGAAATTTGCAAAGCCATCATAATTTTCACTTGTACAATAAGCGGCCATAGCTAAGTAAGTATGAGCTGAATAGAATTCAAAGTTCATTTGATCATTTAATGCATTGTGTAGTGTTTCAGATAACATAAAAATTCCTCCCTAGTATCTATATTAAGTTGACTACCCTAACTTCAATTCTAGTATACAACTGAAAAAACAAAGTATTCATTAATTAAACAATGTGTTACTTATTTTGTCACATTACGCATATGGTGGGATTTTGTCGTAAAACATTTCCCAAGAAATAATCTTGTCGATTAACGTCTAATGGAAAAGTTGATGGAGATGATGGTACAATCCATTCTCATCATTTGTATATTTAGAAATTTCATCTGCATGTAATTGAACTTCTTTACGGGCATTTTTCATAGCAATACTTTTTCCTACTTTTTTAAAGAGGGGAATATCGTTACCACCATCGCCAAAAGCCATAACATGGTCAAATGCAATGTTTAATTTGGATAATAGTAAAGTAGTTCCAGTGGCCTTACTAGCTCCAGCTCCATTCACATCTATTAAATGGGAGGATGATAGAGCTGCTGAAAATTCTAAACTTTTTTGCATTCTCTTTAAGTTTTCAAACCAGTTTGCTACATGAGGAGTATGGTCATCAAAAAATATTATTTTTTCTACATTATTGGTATGGATAGATGATGTCCATTCAATATATTTACGGAAATTATGTAATTTTAACTTCGTTGTTTCCGATTGAAAAGGTGTTTTCATTGCAGTAACGGTTCCATCTTGATGGTAGATTTCATGGTGAATTCCAAATTCAATCGATTGATCTATTAATTGTTGAACTGTATTCGAAGGAATATCCTTTTTTATAATTTGTTTTGACGCATCAAAGATATTCATCCCATTTGATGCGACAATTCCATCTACTTTAAATTCTTTAGGAAGAATCTTTCTAATTTCGAAAATTGTCCGCCCAGTGGCAATAAGAACAAGCAATCCACGTTTTCTAAGTGTCTGTAAATATTCTACTAATAACGGATTGACAGTCTTTTTACTTGTCAAAGTTGTCCCATCTAGGTCTAAAATAATTGCTTTTGAATCCATCTCGCCATCTCCAATGTTAAGTTTTTAACATAAACCATTTTAGTGGAAATTATAATTATGTAAAGGGAATAATAACAATCCATTATGATGAAAGGTCAATATATATAATAATGCATATTCTTTGATATAATGAGAGCAGCTAAAGGCGGTGAAAAGTTTACGTGTCAAAATGGTATAGTGTTTTTCCAAAAAATCCAGTGATGAGTTGGGTAGCGTGGGTCGCCTTATGTCTCATCCCGTTTTATTTAATTTTCCATACAGCATCAAGGCTTACGCTGTCAGTTGCTCTTGCAATTTTAATCATGTATTTAATCTGTTTTCGCTTTGCCTATAGTGCAACAAATGGCCTTGTTTATATGTGGATTGCGTTTGGAATGGTGATCAATGCTGTCATGACAGTATTGTTTGGATATATATTTTTTGCCTTTTTTACAGCATTCTCTATCGGGAAAATTCATCATACAGTAGGATTTTATATAATGTATGGTCTTCATATTGCGATGACAGTAGGATCTGTCATTGGTGGATTCTTTATCGAAACAGATTTGTTCATCCAAGAGCTTCCTTTAATTGTTATCATCTTATTTAGTGCTATTTTAGGTCCTTTCTATCTTTTTAGTGAAAGTAAAAGTAAAAAGCTTGAAGGGGCACTAGAAACAGCAAATGCTCGTATTTCGGAACTAAGTGTATATGAAGAAAGACAAAGAATTGCTAGAGATTTGCATGATACATTAGGACAGAAGCTTTCGATGATTGGGCTAAAAAGTGATTTGGCTGTTCGATTAGTGAAAAAAGATCAAGAAGCTGCAATTAGTGAATTGCATGATATACGGCAAACATCTAGTATTGCTTTAAAAGAAGTACGTGAGATGGTATCTAATATGAAGAAAGTAAAACTTCAAGAGGAAATCAGTCATGTTCAGCAAATATTAATAGCAGCCAATATTCAACTGAAATTTGAAGGGAATCCACAGTACGACCGTATTCCGACAATGCTAAGTAACTCGTTGAGTATGTGTTTAAAAGAGGCTGTCAATAATGTAGTACGACATAGCCAAGCTACTGAGTGTAAAATTTCTATATTACAAAGTGCTGATTTTATAGAAATGATCATAAGTGACAATGGAATAGGGATATCCAAGAGTTCTAAAAGAATGTCGAGCAATGGTTTAAATGGTATGAAGGAACGTGTTGAGTTTGTAAATGGCGAGTTAGAAGTAAGCGAAGATAATGGTACGACGGTAAGAATCATCGTACCAATAGTTATTACTCATGATTAAGATTAAAGAATGGTTTTTCGGTACATTAAGAGTTGTTCAAATAAATTTTGGACACTCTTTTTTGTTTTAAATAAAGTTTTATATATAGAAAGCTTGTCTAATAAATAGAATTTTTCACACTTCATTTTCCTTATAAAGATAAAATTTTCAAAAAAAGAAAAGGATTCAACTAATTAACGTCGAAATGTTAATACAACGAATAATTTTTATCTTTTTAGTAGCCGTTCTTTTAAGTAAAGGATGATATTTGATTCAAATGGGAAAGATACTACACGTTTAAACTAAATAGTTCCTTAAGTATCAATGTTATTGAGGAAAGAAATTAAAAGGGGTAGTTTTACAAAGTTGTGATACTTTCTTTACTTAGAAAATAGAATTTAAAAAGGTTACTATTTTGAGACTAATATTTCAGACAATGTAAGTGCTTGACATCAGTCTGATTAACACAAGGGAGAGATGGCAAATGTTTAATCCACAAGACTTTGGCGAAAAACTAAAAGAATTACGAATTCAAAATGGGTATTCGATGCTGTCATTAGGAAAGGCAATTGGTACATCAGCAAGTCGTATAAAGAGTTGGGAGATGGGTGAAAGCGTTCCTTCTGCCAGCTGGATCGTAAAATTAAGCAAAATTCTACGTGTCTCTGCTGATGAGCTACTATTAAATATGATTGACGAGACACCTTTAAAAGGGGAAAAGGAGTTTCCGAAAAAAAGAAATGTTATTTTAAATGATTTGAATATATTATTACATGAATTGGATAAAAAAGACTTATGGGAACTTTATACGTTAGCTGAGGTAAAGGCGATGCAAAAAGAAGTTTCGTTATAGGGAAAGGTTTAAATCAAGGATTATCCATAATTTAGAACTTATAAAGAGGTTGGGGCTCAAGAGTCCTAACCTCTTTTTCATGTTTTTACGCCATAATCTTTTCAGTATGAAATAAGATAATACTAGTTTCCATTCTTAAAAATTCCCTCAATAAAACAATAATTACATTTTATTCATTTATATTTGTAATATTTCAATGTAGAAAAAGTCGTTTTCCCTCTTATATTCAGCTGATTTTCCTTTTTATAAATAAAAAATAGAGAAATTTAAGTGTAACAATTTCTTTATTTGTATAAAAAAGGTGAAATATTAAAATCTTTTGTAAATTAATTCCAATGTAAGATGAACCTAGTCATATCAATAGCTATTAAAATTCAATCTAAAAAAATATCAATAATGATGTATAAAATATCAGAAAATTGGCAAAGAATGTAACACGATTGTTACAGTGCATACATCGATTAGAAATCATAATGACATGTGACGATGGTAAAGTTAGTCGTGTTAGTACAAAGGAGGTCGTTTTTAAACGATGAAAAAATATTTAATTGCACTAGCGGGTGTTTTCGCACTTGGAACTGCAGCAATATCAACACAAGCAGATGCTGCTAGTTACAAAGTGGAAAAAGGAGATACACTTTGGGGTATTTCTCAAGATGAAAAAGTATCAGTAGAAGATTTAAAAGAAATGAACAATTTAAATTCAGATGTAATTGTTCCATCACAACAACTAGAAACTAGCCAAGAGGCTAAAACATATACAATTCAAAAAGGCGATACATTATTTAAGATTGCTAGTAAAGCAGGTATATCTGTCCATGATTTAAAATCTTATAATAATCTTAATAGTGATCTAATCTATACAGGTCAAAAGCTTGTTTTAACAGGAGATTCAAATAATAATAATGTTGCTTCTGTTTCGACTAAGCAAACACAAACACCAGCTAATACCCAAACTGAAGAGAAACAAAGTACACCTAAACAACAACTGACAAAAACAAATACATCTACAAACCAAGCGGCACCACAATCTGCTGGTAAAACATTGACGGTTACAGCAACAGCATATACACCATATTGTGCAGGGTGCTCAGGTGTAACAGCAACAGGGATTAATGTAAAAGCTAATCCGAACATGAAAGTTATTGCGGTAGATCCTAGAATTATTCCATTAGGCTCAAAAGTATGGGTTGAAGGATACGGTACAGCTATTGCTGGAGATACAGGTGGAGCGATTAAAGGTCATAAAATCGACTTACTAATGCCAAATAACAGTCAAGCAAAAAGCTGGGGAGTACGCACAGTAACAATTAAAGTTTTAAATTAATCGATAATAGTTTACGAATCATACGAAATACGCTATTAATGAAGTTAACATTAATGGCGTATTTTTTATGTTTAAGATTCTATTTAAATTGATCTTAATCATAAAAATTCCTAGTTAGAAGTAATAAGAACTGCATAAATTGTATCTTATATGTATAGTAGAGAGTATGAAGATAAAATTTAGGTGGATGTATGGATGAAAATCAATAAAACAAAGATTTTTCAATGGTTAAAAGTCATTTTACCAATTTTGCTGATGATTTTTGCAATACATGAAATTGGTAAAATTTTAGGGAATGCAAATGGGAAAGAAATTGCAAATAAGTTAGAATCTTTAGATGTCAGAACAGTTGCATTAATTGCTTTACTCTCATTAGTGCTAGTGTTTCCAATGTTTTTTTACGATTATTTTATAATTAAAAAATTAAAGCTAAAAAGATCTTTACGACGCTTGATGAAGGAATCATTAATCATTAATTCTTTTTCAAATTTAATTGGGTTTGGAGGACTTATTGGAGTCTTACTACGAACACACTATTTTAAAAAAGAAGAAGTAGATAGTGCTTCATTTTTTAAAACCATCACATCAGTTACATTATTTTACCTAGCGGGTATTTCTTTATTTACTTGGGTTTTGCCAATATTCTACTGGGATTTTCCGATGTTTGCAGAACATCGGATTTTAGTTGTTGCAGCTGTTGTTATTGGTTTGTATGTCCCGTTTTTAATTGTAAAGGCGTTTATTCAATTGTTTAGAAAAACAACTACTAATCGTCGTTTGTTAAGTGATTTGGGATTATTAGGTGTTTCGATATTAGAATGGCTTGGCGCATTTACATTTATGATGATTTTAGTATATTCGCTCCATATATCAATCAGTATCGAAAATCTAATTCCAATTTTTATCGTTGCTTCTTGTGCAGGAATTGTTAGTATGATTCCTGGAGGTCTTGGTTCTTTTGATTTGGTATTTATATGGGGAGCACAAAGTTTACAAATACCTGAAGAGTCTATTTTGGTACTTTTATTATTTTATAGGGTTGGTTATTATGTGGTCCCTTTTTTAGCAGGGCTCGCTCTTTTCATCCGCGAGTTATGGGCGAAATTTAATGTAGGATTGAATGCTATTCCTCGTTTCTTTTTAGAAAAAACGAGCCATATTTTAGCAACTGCCCTTGTGTTCTTAGCAGGATTAATACTTCTATTATCTTCCGTCGCACCTGGTGCAATTGAACGTATTCAATATGCAAAAGAATTAATGGCATTTCCAATTATCAATATCTCACATCAATTAGCGGTTGCTACGGGATTTGTGTTGCTTGCATTATCAAATGGAATATCTTATAAAGATAAAAATTCATATAGGATGACAGTTTTTGTCTTACTATTTGCTTCAGCACTTTTTATTATTAAAGGTGTTCAGTACAAGCAAGCGTTATTTATGTTATTTGTAGCAGGGCTTTTGTATTTATCTCGCCGCCGATTTTATCGGGAAAGTTACGTCGTGACTTGGGGGAGGAGTATTTTAAATACGGCAATCATCTTCGTCATTTTATTGCTGTATATCTTGATAGGCTTTTTTGTAAATCCATCGATGAAGTATACTATTCCAGAGAAGCTAAGACCATTTTTAACTACGGATTCGAGTGATTTATTTAAAAGTGCATTTATGGGTCTTATTGTCGTTGCATTTGTGGTTGTGTTGGAAGTTTCACTACGTAAGATTACTCAGTTTACAAAGATATCTTCATTAGCATATGAAGAGGAGATTTTCCTTCATCTAAATAAATATGGAGGAAAGGAGTTATCCCATTTAATATTTCTTCACGATAAATATATCTATTGGAATAAGAATAAGACGGTTCTATTCCCATATCAGATTATTGCCGATAAATTAGTAGTCTTAGGTGATCTGGTCGGTGCGAAAGAGGATTTTAATAAAGCAATCGAGGAATTTATGAAGTATGCAGATGATTACGGATATACACCAATTTTCTATGAAATTAGTGACCAGTTTGTTTCATGCTTGCACGGATATGGTTATCGCTTTTTCAAGATGGGTGAAGAAGGATATATCAATCTAAAGAAATTCAGACAGTCGAGAAAAGTAATGGAAGAACACAAGAGAGTAAATTCGAACCTTCTAAAAGAAGGATTCACATGTGAAATCATGCAACCACCATACTCAGCTGAAATTATGAGCCAATTGCAAAGTATTTCGGATGAATGGCTTGACCATCGAAAAGAAAAAGGATTTTCAATCGGTTATTTTGATAAAGATTATTTACAATTTACACCTTTAGCTATTTTGAAAAATAATAATTTCGAAATTATTGCCTTTGCTAATTTGATTCCATTATATGATGAAGAACGTACAGTTAAAATTGACCTAATTCGATGTAAGAAAGATTTTTCATCAGATGATACGATGGATTATTTATTCTTTAATATTATCCAAGCATCTGAAGTTAGAGGGTTTGAACGTTTAAATGTAGGAATAACACCTCTATCACATGTAGGAGTTTCCAAGTTTGCAGGGATTAGTGAAAAGATTGCAACGCAAATAATAGTCGATGGGCAAGAATATTATAATTTTCAAGGGGTTCAAAATTTTAAAGAGAAGTTTGCTAATGAATGGCAACCAAAATATCTTGCTTATCGAAAAAAATCTTCACTTCCATTTACAATTTTACAAATTATGATGTTAATAGGAGATAATAAATATTCATCCATGAGGGAGAAAGTTTCAGAAGCAAAAAATTCAAGGAAATCTTAGTTGGAACAACAAAGAGAGGCATTCATAATAAGTTCTCTCTTTGTCCTTTTCATTTTATTTAAAATGAGTGGAAGCGGGGAGCAGTTCTCACTCTCGGTCAGGTTCAATTTGTTTAAAACCTAAAAGTTCAGCTTTAGTGGGGGAATTATTTTGGACCTGTTTTAACTCTAAACGGAGTTTCTCTGTTTCTAACATATAGTTTTTTTGCTTGATTTCCTCTAATTTAATTTCCTCTTTTAAAATTTTGTGTTCAATTTCTAAGCGTTTATTTTTGTTCTGGACAATTGTCTTAATAACTTCTCCTGTAATAGCAATGGCTACAATCAAAACGACAAATAGCATGATTAATCACCCCTAAAAATTTGATTTTAAATATATATACTCAGTTATAAATAAAAAGTTTCAATTTAGTTGAATTATCTTTAATAATCATATATTATTATTAAATAATCAGAATATTCAATTAAAAGGAGTGCTGCCATGAAACCTTCGAAATTTGAAACGTATTTGTTGGATGAAGAATATGAGTTATCTTCAAGTGAATTTACTGGTGAAGAATTGGAACAACCGTATGAAAGTGAACAATATCCAGAAGGATTTTATACAGAGTTATAAACAAAAATACAGCCCAATAATGGCTGTGTTTTTTTGTATTTGGAAAAAAACATAAATTGAAGTAATATGGTACAAATGAGGTGTAAAAAATGACGATTGATGAACAAATATTAAATTGGTTTAATTATTTTCATGAACATCCAGAGATTAGTTGGAAAGAACATGAAACGACAAAGAAAATTGCGAGTATATTAGATAACTTACATATCTCCTATAGATTATTTGGTGATGTACCAGGTCTGGTTGCTGAAATAGGTGAAGGCAGAGAAACTGTAGCCGTTCGTGCTGATATCGATGCACTGTGGCAAGAAGTAGACGGAAAATGGAGAGCTAATCATTCATGTGGACATGATGGTAATATGTCTATGGTACTTGGGGCATTATTGCGTTTAAAAGATCAACCATTACAGCACAAGGTACGATTTATCTTCCAACCTGCTGAAGAAATGGGAAATGGAGCGGTTGCAGCATTCGAACATGGTGCAGTAGATGGTGTATCTCATCTATTTGGTGTGCATTTACGTCCGATTGAAGAGCTTAAATTAGGACAAGTATCACCCGCCATACATCATGGATCAGCTATTTTCCTCGAGGGAGAGATTCATGGTACAGATGCGCATGGTGCACGTCCTCATCAAGGCCAAAATTCGATTGATGTTGTTGTAGCGATTCAACAAATGATTAAAAGTATCTATGTATCACCATTTGAACCACATTCTGCGAAGCTAACGAAAATTGTAGCAGACGGTGGAAGTATGAATATTATTCCAGGTACAGCAAGCTTTACAATGGACATTCGTGCACAAAAAAATAGTGTTTTAGATGTGATACAAGGAAAAATTGAAGAAGGCTTAAAGGCGATTGAAAAACAATTTAATATTGATATGAATTGGAAATGGGTAGATTATACACCAGGTGCTGAAGTTTCAGAAGAAGCGGCTAAAATGGCGGAAGAAGCGATTATTGAAACTTTAGGAAAAGATCATTTAGCACCACATGTTATTACGCCTGGAAGTGATGATTTCCATTTCTATACGGTTAAAAAGCCAGAACTAAAAGCTACGATGATTGGAATTGGTGCAAATTTAGCTCCAGGATTACACCATCCGAAAATGACATTTAGTCATGAAGCTTTGCTTGATGCTTCTAAAGTATTAGCTGCTGTACTAGCTAAAAATCCTAAATCTCATAGTGATGATTAGCAAAAGTGAATGAGTTTGAGTTTTATATAAGGAAGAATGGGCTGTCCATTAAATGGATTTAGCCCTTTTTTCAATTCTAAAAATATTTAGTGATAAGTAGAAAAATTAAGTTCATATATAGCACGAGGTCTACCTTGTTGGTAAGACATTTCTTCGCCAACTACTTTTGCGTAGCCGTGTTCAACTAGCTTTTTTAATATTCTTTCTGTAGATCTTCGTGTGACTTGTAAGTATTTTGCTAAATCTACTGCTGTAAATTGTAAAGATTGTCTTGAAACGCTAAAAGCCATGATTTTTGAAATATTGAGGGGACTCAATTTTGTTTCTTTTGCCATTTGTAACACATATGGATCCTTTGTTTGTAAGGAAAGAACTATAGGCTGGTTTGGAAATGGTCCTTGTAGTTCTTTGTTTTCACTCATAATGTAGATGGCATTAGGTAATGCAAAATCCAATGCCCTTTTTGCATTTTCTTGTGCCTCTAATATAGATTCTCCATAACCAAATGTTAACTTTATCGGGTACTGTGTTATGTTAAAAATAGATTCTAATAAGTTATGTTGAAAAGCATTTTGAATGTGACCGAAAGTGGTGAATAATTCAAAATGATTAGTGTCCATTTTTTGATAGGATGCATGTGTAGCTGTGACAACTTTTTGTAATATAAGCTGCTCATCTTCATTTGATTCAGAAAACTCTAGAATACCAACAACTGCTTTTGCAGACTCGGATTTAGTCATTTTAGATAATACTTTTGTCTCTTCTAAACGATGGATAATGGAACTATTAGAATCATGCATACGCATTGCAGGGATACCTTCCGCAATCAGTGCATCATAGATACTATGAATACTTGTAATAACAAATCTAATCTTGCCTTCATCCCATAGTTTTCTATGCCGCTGATAGATCATATTAAAGTGTTCTTCAATGTGAATTTCTTGTACAAATGGCTGTGATCCATTGTATTCTATATCATCCAAAACATTTTTAACGTGCTTAGAGTTAATAACATCAATCGATAATTGAGAAAGTTGTATATGATGTTTTGCTAAAACGGATAAAATGGATGTTGATATAGCAAATTCATCTTGTTTTAAGTATGTCCATGGTATCGGCCAGTTCGTTAATAGTGGTTTTGCGTATAAATATGGCAGCGTACCGGAAAATAATAATACATCACAAGGTTTAATCGTTTTCATTAATTTTGGGGTTTCATCTGGGGTGTTATAGATATAAAATTCTAATTGGATATTCTCAACTTCTTGTGAGATACTTATTAAACGATCCTTAAAAGCAAGAGAGCTAATGACTGCAATTTTTGTAGGCATTATGACGACTCCTTAACTATTTTTTAATCGCTATTAGCGACCATTTAACGACAACTATATCAAGAGAATTTCTAAATGTAAAGAAAAGAGTGAAAAAAGATGAAAATATCATCGGTAGAAATCTATGCTATTGAATTACCATTAATCGAACCTTTTATAATTAGCTATGACACATACGATACGATGCCTTCTATTATCGTCAAAATGACAACAGATGAGGGAATCGTTGGTTATGGAGAAGCTGTTCCTGACGAACATGTAACTGGCGAGACATGGGAAAGTACTTATATGGTTCTAAAACATCAACTTGCACCAGTCGTAATTGGACAAGATCCTTGTAGCTTTGAAAAGATTCATGAGTTAATGGATAAAACGGTTTATCAAGTACCTGCTGCAAAAGCAGCAATAGATATTGCTTGTTTTGATATTGCAGGTAAAAAATTAAATGTTCCTGTTTACCAACTCATTGGTGGTCGTTATCACGAAAAATTCCCTATTACACATGTATTAAGTATTGGAACCCCTGAAAAAATGGCTAACGAAGCAGCTGAAAGAGTGGAAATGGGGTACCGTTCATTTAAGATGAAGGTCGGAACAGAAGTGATGAAGGATGTAGAACGTATCCAAGCAGTACGTGAAAAAGTAGGGGATGCTATCGACATTCGTGTAGATGTTAACCAAGGTTGGCATAATGCAGCAACAACATTAAAAGGGTTACGCGCATTACGCGACGTTAATCTAGACTGGTTAGAGCAACCAGTAGATGCAGATGATATCGATGCAATGGTTGAAGTCAAATCAAAAACTGATGTGACATTGATGATTGATGAAGGATTGCATGGTACAAAAGAAATGCGTGAAATTATTGCAAAACGTGCAGCAGATAAAGTGAATATAAAACTCATGAAGTGTGGTGGAATTTATCCTGCTATGAAATTAGCTAATATGGCCGAAATGGCAGGAATTGAATGCCAGGTAGGGTCTATGGTGGAATCTTCTATTGGTTCAGCAGCTGGTTTTCATGTAGCCTTTTCAAAAAAAATTATGAAAAGCGTCGAACTTACTGGACCTCTTAAATTCTCAAAAGATGTTGGAAATCTACACTATGATGTGCCTTTTATCTGCCTAAACGAACGACCAGGCCTAGGAGTAGATGTAGATGAAGATATCATACAAGAACTTTGCCATAAATCATGTATTGTTCGTTAGGAGGAAATTATAGTTATGACTATTGCAAATGGTTTTCTTGGTGAAACACCTTATTACGTTCAAATATTAAGTGAAAAGAATTTATCCGAACTTGCAAAGTTACAAGAGGAGGTAATCGGTGCATTACCTGATAAGAATACATTACAACCATTAAGTGAAGAGGAATTTAAGTTTATATTAAGCGACCATGGTTTAATGATTGGTGTTTATGTAGAAGACGAACTAATTGCATTCCGTGCTTTACTTGAACCAATGATTGACGAAGAGCATTTAGGTAGAGATTGTAGTATACCAGAAGAAGAACTTACAAGAGTACTTTATCAAGAGATTTCAAATGTTTCTCCACGTTATCGTGGTTATGGATTGCAAAAAAGGATGGCTCAAATCATTATGGAACAAGTAGATTTAAGTCGATTCGATTATATTTGTGCAACAGTAAAGCCATTGAATATCCCAAGTTTAAAAGATAAATTTTCCCAAGGTTTAATGATAGCAGGTTTAAAAGTAAAATATGGCGACAAATTGCGTTATATATTTTATAAAAAGTTGAATGGTGAAACTCCAACTTTTTCTGAATCACGGGCTTTATTAATGTCTGATACTACCGGACAACAACAATTATTAAAAGAAGGCTTTTTGGGAACAGATATGTTTCAGATGAAAGATCAATGGTATGTAACATATAAAAAGTAAATCCTTATTAAGGGGTGAAGAATTTTGAACAAAACACCGGTAATTATTGATTGTGACCCTGGCATTGACGATGCAATGATGCTGGCATTAGCATTTTCACGTCCGGAACTTGATATTAAACTTGTCACAACAGAAGCAGGAAACTTATCTACTGATAAGACAACCTATAATGCGTTAAGCTTTTTAACTTATATTAATCAAAATGTTGAGGTAGCACGTGGTTTAGCCCATCCTATTTTCCGCACTTTAGAAGTAGCAGAAGATGTGCATGGCGAAGGCGGTTTAGGTAACGTCAAATGGGCGGAACCAACTTTAAAAGAAAGTAAGCGTCCAGCCATTATGGCTATATATGAGACACTGATGGCTAGTGATGAACTCGTTACGATTATTGCTACAGGGCCTTTAACGAACATAGGTGCATTATTACTTGCTCATCCTGAAGTAAAACCAAAGATTAAAGTGATTTCTTGGATGGGAGGGGCAGCAGTTGGGGGGAATATGTCTACAACTGCAGAGTTTAATGCCTATGTAGACCCACATGCGGCAGAGATAGTATTTCGCTCAGGTGTCCCTATTGTGATGAGTGGTTTGGATGTTACACATAAAGCCTATATTACACGTGAAGAGATGGCTAAACTTCGAACATTAGGTACTCCATTTGCTGAAAAAGCAGCAGACATGATGAAGTTCTATACATTTACGCAATCACAAACACCGTTCTATGCACCAAATTTTGAAGAACAAATTCGTGTACATGATGTATGTGCGGTAGCTGCCATCGTTGCACCTGAGTTATTTAAAGGTGACAACTATTATGTGGAAATTGAATTAGAAGGACGTTATACTACTGGGACTACAATAGTTGACTATACACATAAAACAGGGAAGAAGCCAAATGCTAAAGTGTTACATAGCGTAAATCGTGAAGGTTATATCAAGCTGTTTTTTGATGCATGTACGACGATTGGACAACAGCTTTTAGAGGAATAGTTTAATGTTAAGTACTAAGACAAAAGGGACTCTCCATTTAGCTGGATGAGCCCCTTTTGTTGTTATGATGTCCATTTTCCATTATATTTGTCATCAAAACTTTCTTTTTCTAAATCTTTTCTTTGAGCTTCTAGTGGATACGAATCAACTGTTTGCTCATCTTCGTGTAAATCATAAATACTAATATACTCAGAATCCAACATATCCGGTCTGTCTTCGTAAGGAAGATCGATGAATTTCTTTTTATCATTTGGCAAAGAATCTTTTTTCATGGTATCACTCTCCTTTAAGTTAGTGTGAGCGATACAAAGGATATTATGCGCCAAAAGCTGTTTGATAGAGAAGATAGATGTTTAAGGCTACTACAATCCCCGCTACAATCCATCCTAAAATCGTTGTTAGTTTGTGGTTGACCAATCCGCCCATTATATTTTTATTACTTGTGAACATAATAAGAGGTATCAATGCAAAAGCAATCCCAAATGATAATATGACTTGACTCCATACCAATGCTTTTGTCGGGTTAGCTCCAAAGGCGATGATTAAAATAGGTGGAATCATGGTAATGGCACGTCTCAAATAAATCGGAATATGTTTGTTTATAAAGCCTTGCATGACAACATCACCGGATAATGTACCAACCGATGAACTTGCTAGCCCCGCAATTAGTAATCCTAGCCCGAATGAGACTGCAGCTATCGGACTAATCATATCACTAAGTGCATTGAATGCTACATCAAGATCTTCAACATTCATCCCTTTTGAGTGGAATACAGCAGCTGCGATGATTAACATACTCATATTAATAGCCCCTGCAATTACCATAGCAATTATGATATCGATAAATTCAAATTTGAAAATTTTCCGTTTTTCTTCATCGTTATGCCCTATTATGCGATGTTGAGTTAATGATGAATGTAAATATATAGCGTGTGGCATAACTGTTGCACCTAAAATACCTGTTGCTAAAAGGATCGAATTGACACCCTCAAATTTAGGGATAAATCCTGCAGCAATTGCTCCGGCATCAGGATGAGCAAGGAATGTTTGGAATGCGAAGGCTAACACGACCATCATTACCATTGCCGAAATACCAGCTTCAAATGCACGTACACCTCGTCGTTGAAGTTCTAAGATAGCAAACGATCCAACAGCGGTGATTAACGCTGCAGGAAGCATTGGAATATCAAACAATAAATACATACCAAGTGCAGCGCCTATAAATTCTGCTAAATCTGTTGCCATGATAACTAACTCAGCTTGAATCCATAATAGAATGGACGTTTTCTTAGAAAAGTTTTCACGCGCTACTTCGGGTAAATTTTTCCCCGTTGCTATGCCTAATTTCGCAGAAAGTGATTGGATAAGCACAGCCATTAAGTTTGAAAAAGCAATAACCCATAATAGTAAATAGCCATATTGTGAACCTGCTGTAATATTCGTTGCGAAGTTTCCTGGGTCTATATAAGCAACAGCAGCTATAAATGCTGGACCTAAGAAAGGAAGTATACTTTTAATACCATGTACTTTACCGTTTAAAACATTTTCAGCCGTTATTTGATTATGGTTTTTATTTTTTTCTTTTTGAAAACTATTTAGCATGTTTTTCCCCCATTCCCAAAAGTGTTATACCAGAAATAAAGTTTCCTTCAGGAAAGTTTTTGTGTGTACATTGTACTGCTATTAAGTTTAAAAGTAAAGGGGATTTAGGATTATTTTTAGATTTACTATTAAGTTAATAATATTTTGGGTGATGAGAACATCGGAATTTTATTTTAATGGACAAAAGCCACATTGCATCCAACCGGGAATATCCTTAGAAAAGCAACAAGTTTTTCGTACAGGAATATTGATCAATTTTGAAGGATGTTCTTTCCCAGTATACTCTTTAAAGTAAGAGTACTTAGCAAAAGGGGACCATAGAGAATCATCTTCTAACAATGCAATATCTAATTGAGCTTGTTCATAAGTCCCAGGATTTGAAAGTAGAACATGGTAATGCCATAACATATAACCAAATACATTTTCCCATAGCATTTTAGGGGATACAGAAGTTATTTTACGAAGTTGAACAAAAACTTCATAACATTGTTGTTTTAAAATTTTTTTGAATGCAGATTCTCGGTTTTCCTCTTCAACCCAATGCCAATCTGATGATTTCGTAAATGTACATAATGCCTTATTTCCAAATTCTTCTTTAATGCCGAATTTCAAATCACTTAAAGCACCATCCCAAAATTCGTCATACATTGTTAACATGTAAAATTGCATTGAAATAAACATTCCATAGCGACGAGTAAAATAGGAGAGTGCAATTACATCTGACTCCACTTTACTAATTACTTTAATCAGTGTTATAAAATCACATAAAAAATCATCATTATGAAGCTGCTGTAAGTTAAAAATAGTATGAACTGAATCATCTACATAAATACTATAAGACTTTAATTTTTGTAATTGATCTTTTGATAAAGAACCCATAAAATCACCTCATATTCATACTATACATTAGTTATGGAATTTTCTAAAAATATATTCAAAAGTATTGACAATACAAATGATAATGATTATCATTGTCATATAAAGAAAATAAACCTCCTCTTCAAATGCAAGTAGAGCAGGGTAAGTATAGCTACTTTTCTCCAAAAATTAGCTATTCATCATATTTCTAAACCCCCCTCAAAAGTTTAGAAATTTGTATCAAGACTGTGGCGATAAGATTTCATCCATCTTATCGTTTTTCTTTTGTCAAAATCCCTTCTTGATATCTAATCCTTTTTGAAAATAATTTTTAAAAAGAAAAGAAGAAACAACGATTCGAGTAGTTTTCCGAATGGTCGTTTCTTCTTTTCTTTAAATATCATCAGCTTATGAATTCAGCAATTAAGCTTGTTGTTCAAACAATTGAACAATTTCTATAATGACTTCAGTTGCTTTCACCATTGTTTCAGCTGAAACATATTCGTATTTACCATGCATATTTTCGCCACCAGCGAAGATATTAGGAGTTGGTAGTCCCATATATGAAAGTTGAGATCCATCAGTACCACCACGAATAGGTAAAATTAAAGGTTTGATATCTAGATTTTCCATCGCCTTTTGTGCTATGTCAACAATTTCTTTCACAGGTAGAATTTTTTCGGCCATATTATAGTATTGATCGTGGATATCTACTGTAATGGCATCTTCGCCGTATTCAGCTTTGACTGCTTTTTCGGCTTCTTTCATCAATGCTTTCTTTTCTTCGAAAGCTTCACGGTCATGATCACGAATAATATAAGAAAGAGTTGTATTTTCAACTGTACCATTGAAGTTCATAAGATGTATGAAACCTTCATGATCTTCAGTTGCTTCAGGTATTGTATCTTTTGGCATCATTTCTTGGAATTTGATAGCCATTGTAATAGAATTGACCATTTTCCCTTTTGCTGAACCAGGATGTACATTTGTACCACGTGTAGTTACTTTAGCAGCAGCGGCATTAAAGCTTTCATATTGAAGCTCTCCAAGTGGGCCACCATCCATTGTATATGCATAATCTGCATTATAACGTTCTACATCAAATTTATGAGGACCGCGTCCGATTTCTTCGTCAGGTGTAAATCCTACACGAATGGTACCATGTTTTACTTCAGGATGTTGTATCAAGTATTCCATTGCAGTCATAATTTCTACGATACCTGCTTTATCATCAGCCCCAAGTAAAGTAGTGCCATCTGTAGTGATCAATGTTTGACCAATATAGTTTACTAATTCAGGTGAGTTTTTAGGTGATAATACAACTTCTGAATTTAGTTGAATATCTCCACCATCATAATTGTCATGACGTTGTGGATTAACGTTTGTACCTGTATAGTCGGTCGCTGTATCGACATGAGCTAAGAAACCGATTGTTGGAATTTCTTTATCAGAATTTGAAGGTAATGTTGCAAATAAGTAACCATTTTCATCTACAGAAATTTCCTGCATACCAATTTCTTTTAATTCATTTTCTAACAAATGGAGTAAATCCCATTGTTTTTCAGTAGAAGGTGTCGTTTGGCTATCTTCGTTAGATTGTGTATCAATTTTTGTATAGCGAACTAATCGTTCAATCACTGTTTCTTTCATTAGTTTGAATCCTCCTTATATTTGAAGCATTGTCATAATTCTAACACTTTCTTTCGGACTACGGAATAATTTAGTAAGCTTAAAGTGAATAAAAGTTGGGCTCCATAGTAACTTGTCATAATAAGGACATGGGACATAGGAATATCAGTTATAAACTTATTGATAGCTAATATAGAGTCAGAGAAAATAAAGGAAAGAGCACCAATTATAAGTAATGGTGAGTAAGATTGTATAGCGGACCAGCCCATTGTTAAAATGACTGCAATATAGAAGCAAACTGCTACGCTAAGTATATAATTCCCTGATTTAAATAAATTACCCGCAATCCATGCTACCATCATCAAACCGTAAGCCAATAAAAAAATAGCAATATATACATTTATTGCTTTCTTTTTCACCTTAAAAAATGCGACAATGTAGCAGATATGACCGACTAAAAAGCAGGATAGGCCCAGTAAAAACCAGTGTAATGTGGCATCGCCAAGCATACAAAAGATTAATCCAAAAAGAAGCCACTTTGAAAATGCTGGGTTGTTCGAATTACGCTTCAAAAAGACGAAAAGTATCATCAAGATCATCGGTATGATTTTGAATGTAATTTTCAACAAGAATGGTTCATCAGGTATTAAGAAAATATAAATAAGAGAAAAGAAGATAACAAGTATAATAAGATTTAACCTTGTCATGAATCCACCTCCTTTACGTGATTTTCTATATATTGATACCTCAAATAATTCGAAACAAAATTCCAAAGAAATTTCTAAGAAACTTTCTATGAAGTCATTAGTATTTTAATATGAGAAAGGATGAATAACTATGACTACTACTTTACTTATGTCTGCCATTATTGCTGTAATAGCAGCAGTGCTAATCATGCCAATAACTAGTAGAACTGCTGATGGTGAGTTTAAGACAAAGTTTAAGATGCAATTTGGAATTGCGATTTTTATTTTAGCCTTCATCATCACAGTAATTGTTTTTTATGTTACAAAAATCGATCAAAACTGGACAATTTTATGGCCAGTACTATTTATTATTTCATTGATAGGTGCATTATTATCAAACCAGCTTGAAAGAAAAATAAAAGGGATTATTGCTTTTGCAAGCTTACTATTTGTTGTATACCTAATTTCAGCACCTTTTTTCAATGCAAACCAAAAATATCAATCTGCTGAGATGACAAAAAAGGTAGAGATTGAAGCATTCGATGACACAAAAACACCTGCAAGTGTTCCGCCAAAGTTTGCACGAAACAAAATGAAAAAAGCCTTTAGCCAAGTACCAAATACAAGTTACTATGAACTAGGTAACCTGCAGATTCAAAAAGTAAATGGTGAATATGTTTATATTGCTCCAGTGGAATTCTCTGATTTCTTTAAATGGATGAAAGGAAAAGAATCTCCAGGATATTTAACAATGAGTGCAACAAACTCATCGGATAATCCTAAGTTTGTAAAATCTCCAATGGTTTACACAACTTCTGCTTACTTAAATAACAATGTGGAACGTCATATGCGCTTAGCTAATACTAAAGAAATCTTCTATGGTGACGCACAATTAGAAGTTAATGACGATGGTAAACCATTTTATATCCGTACTTATGGTGAGTTTATATCAGGTCGTAATGGTTTTGATCCTAAAGGAATTGTGATGATTGATGCTAAAACGGGCAAGTCTCAAACCTATGCATTAAAGGATGTCCCTGAATTTATCGACGGTGCGATTTCTCCAGAAGCTGTAAGTAGACAAAATGAGTATTTTGGTAAATATGTGCATGGTTACTGGAATAGCTTATTTGGTAAAAAGGATGTAAAACTCCCATCAGATGAAGGAACTGAAGCTAATGTTAGTCCAGTATTTGATGAAAATGGAACCATGTATTACTTTACAGATTTCACTAGTCCTAAAGAAGGCGTGGACTCAATGCTCGGCTACTCTTTGACAAATGCACGTACAGGTCAAGCAACATACTATTCAGGTAACAAAGATGAAGCCTATATGGATTCGCAAGGGGCAATTCAAATTATTGAGAAAAAATTCATCGAGAAAAAATGGCAAGCTTCTATGCCAATTATCTACAATTTCTATGGTGAAGCAAGTTGGCTAGTTCCAGTACTTGATTCCAATGGATTCTTACAAAATTATTCCATTGTATCAGCAGCAAACCCAGAACTTTCAGTATCAGCAGCTACACCGAACGAAGCGCTGAGACAATATAAAACAGTGATTAATCGCTCGGGAAGTAGTTCTTTAAATAGTAGTTCTTCAAGTGAAGAAAAAATAGCTAAAGGAAAAGTAATCCGAGTTTATAAAGAGAAAAACGGTGATTATACGACAATTTCTTTCTTATTAGATAACAAAGAAAATTATATTGTCAGCTCCGAATTAGCACCTCTTGCAGTATATTTAAAAGAGGGCGACCAAGTGGAAGTAAAATATGTAAATTCAACAGATGTTTTCTTACCAGTTAAAGAAATGACGATTCAAGGTATAGAAGAGTAGATTTACAAGGATACAATTTGTTGTCAAAAAGGGCCAATGGAAGGATACTTACCATTGGCCTTTTTTTCTTAAAAGAATACTATTTCCAAGTAAAACCTTTTTTAGCTAAGAAGTCTTTGATAAAAGGACGGCGTTGTTCGATAAGAAAATCAGCCATTTGTTTTGTCCAATTAGCCATCTTCTTGTTAGAAGAACGACTTGCATAATATGTTTCTAATGTTGCGTCATATTCATCTAATAGTTGATCATACTTTTCTACATCATAATTATTTTCATGCAGTATAGCATTTAAAGGTAAACGTGGTTTTGTTTCGTTACGTTTCGTAGGTTTACCAATTGTCATAGCAAATAACGGGAAGACATAGTCTGGTAAATTAAATAATTCGCTAATTGCTTCTGGTTGATTTCGCGCCCCACCAATATAGCAAATTCCATAACCTTCTGCCTCTGCTGCAATAACGAAGTTTTGCGCAAATAAGGATACATCTGCTACACCGGCAAGGACATTTTCAGCCGAATCCGCTACAATTTCAACACCTTGCTTTTTACCAGCAATTTGTAAACGTTTGAAATCTACGCAAAATAGAAAAGCTGCGCCAGCTGTTTGGAATTGAAACGCATTGTTTGATAGTTCGCCAAGTTTTTGTTGTTTATCTTCATCCGTTACCCAGATAACACTATAAGCTTGGATAAAGTGTGAAGTTGCTGCCATTTGAGCAGTTTCGATTAAATCATACACGACTTCTTTAGGGATTTTTTCACCAGTATATTTTCTTACAGATGTATGACTACGTAATAGATCTTTGACCACTAAATGTCACTCCTTTATAGTAGGTATCATTTTCACTATACGGGATTTTATAGAAAGTTACTACTGAAACAAATGGCGAAGAGGTTTTAATACTCTTCGCCATTTCACTAATTGTAAGTTTTAAAGCAAACCAATCCATTTCCAGTAGGTTGCACTAAATATTAAAATGAGCAAATACCCTGCAATAGTAATTGGGATACCTGATTTTAAGAAATCTTTGACAGTAAAGGCTCCGGTACCGTAAGCAAGCATATTTTGAGGTGCACTTACAGGTAGTAAGAAGCCAAAACTAATAACAAACTGTTGGATGATTACAAATCCTACATTATTAATATTAAAATCAATAGTTGTTGTTAGTGCAATAAAAATTGGAATTAATGCTGAAGATAGACTGGTTGCACTTGCGAAACCAAGGTGAATTAGAATATTAAATAATGACACTAAAGCAATTGTTGCTAAAATTGGCATATGTTCTAAGCCGAGTGAACCGAATACTTTAGTAGAAAGCCATTGAGCACCTTGTGTATCAAGTAATATTGTACCGAGTGAGATACCTACTGCAAATACAATAATAGTACCCCATGGAATAAGACCTTCTACTTGTTTCCAATCAAAGACACCAATTTTGGGGGCTAATAATACTGCGATAGCAATAATTGTAACAGTTGTCGTATCAAATGGGTGTAGCTTTCCTTCAGTAGCCCAGAAGAATAATAAAATTAAAGAAATAATAATTAGACGAATTTCAGCGGATTTGACAGGTCCTAGTTCTTTTAACTGGGATTCAATCAATTCTTTGCCGCCTTCAATTTTTTGAGTTTCAGGTTTAATCAGATTAATCATTACAAAGAATAGCACGATGGACATAATAATTGAGAATGGTGCTGCGTATATAAACCATTGGCTCCAGGAAATATCCGTATTAAATTCTTTATTGATAAAACTCAATGCGACCATATTTTGCGCAGCAGCTGTCTTAATGCCAACATTCCAAATAGATACAGCTTGTACAGAAGTTATGACTAATAATGCAGCTAGTTTACTATCTTTTGGTAGGCCGAATGCAGCGACCATACCTAGTAAGATGGGCACAACTGCTCCTGCCCGAGCTGTGGCACTTGGTACGAAAAATGCTAATATAATCGAAACGATGATTGCTCCAAATACGATATTTTTAGTTTTTGTACCGACCAGGGATAAAATCCATAAGGCAAGTCGCTTATGTAAATTTGTTGCTTGCATGGCAGCAGCTAAGAAAAGAGCAGCAGCCACTAATGCGACGGCAGAATTGCTAAAACCACCTAAAGCCATTTTCAAAGCATTAGCTGTACCATACTCTAGTGAAGGATCTTCAAGAGTGGGTGCTAATCCGATTGATATTCCAGTAATTGCTATAATCATGGCTGCACTTACTGGATAAGAAACAGCTTCTGTAACCCATAAAATAACGGCAAATCCAAGAATTGCTAAACTCCTTTGACCAGCTACGGGTAAATTTCCGCTGTTTGGCCAAAATGTCATGATTATTAATACAGCAAAAGCAAGTCCTATCCATAGAGGTTTTAAATTCTTTTTCTTTTTAACTTCCTCCATAATTATCATTCCTTTCCTTTATCTCCATTATAAGGCTGTGCTTATTGATATAATGTGCATATATATGTCGAAAAAAGGAAAATTTATGAAATACTTTATTTGTAAAGTACACGTTTATCTTATGAAGTAAGATTAAAAAGATAGGAAAATATTGTACTAGTGATTCTTACAAAAAATATAATACAAGAAATAAATCCCTTTCAAAATGATTAATTATTCAGAAAGTTGTTGACTTTTATTCTATTTATCTTCTATACTTACCTCAACAAGATGGAATAAAAAAATAACCTTTATCAAGAGCGGCGGAGGGATAGGCCCTGCGATGCCCAGCAACCAGTAAGTTTATGAATACTTGCTACGGTGCTAATTCCTACAGATTCTAAGCGAGTCTGAAAGATAAGGGGAGGAAATGCTAATCAACCCTCTTCTTACGTGAAGAAGGGTTTTTATTTTTTATAAGCATTGGAATAATGACTTTATAAAAACCCTTTAACACACCTCCGTTTTCCATCTAAAAAATTTTTAGGAGGAATTTAAAATGACAGAATTACGTAAAGAGACTTTAGCAGTTCATGGTGGTCAAACACCAGATCCAACAACAGGAGCTATTGCAGTACCTGTATACCGAACAACTGCATATAAATTCAAAGATTCTGAACATGCACGTAAATTATTTGCATTAGAAGAACCAGGCAATATCTATTCTCGTATTATGAACCCTACTGTAGATGTATTTGAAAAACGAATTGCATTACTTGAGGGAGGTACAGCAGCAGTTGCTTTATCTTCAGGGATGGCAGCTATCGCATTTTCAATATTGAACATCGCACGTGCAGGTGATCATATTGTATCCGCATCTAGTATTTATGGAGGAACTTATAATCTATTTGCGAACACGTTACCTCGTTATGGTATTACAACAACATTTGTCAACGAAAAAAATAATGATGAGTTTGAAGCAGCTATTCAAGATAATACAAAAGCTATCTATGCTGAAACCATTGGAAACCCAAGTCTTTCAATCGTAGATATTGAAGCATTAGCAAAAATTGCACACAAACATGAAATTCCATTAATCATTGATAATACATTTGCTTCACCTGTAGGTTGCAATCCAATTGAATTTGGTGCAGATGTTGTTGTTCACTCTGCAACAAAATGGATAGGCGGTCATGGTACAACTATTGCTGGGGTAGTAGTAGATGCCGGTAAATTTGATTGGACACGTGGTAAATTCCCTGATTATACAGAGCCAGATGAATCTTATCATGGTTTACGTTACGGTGTTGATACAGCAAATGCAGCATTTGCAACTCGTTTACGCGTTCAATTATTACGAGATTTTGGACCAACACTTAGCCCTGACGCTGCGTTTAATTTACTCCAAGGATTAGAAACTTTACATTTAAGAGTTCCATATCATAATGAAAATGCAAGAAAAGTGGCAGAATATCTTCGTCAAAATGACCAAGTAGAATGGGTGCATTACAATGGATTTGATGATAGCGAATTTGCTGCAAATGCTAAAAAATACTTGAAAAATGGTTTTGGATCTGTCCTTACTTTTGGTATTAAAGGTGGACGAAGTGCTGGTCGTCAGCTTATTGATAACATTGAATTATTCTGCCACGTGGCGAATGTTGGGGATGCTCGTTCTCTAATCATTCATCCTGCTTCTACAACACACCAACAATTAAGTCCAGAAGAATTGAAAAAATCTGGTGTTCCGGAAGAATTAGTTCGTCTGTCAATTGGTTTAGAAGCTGCGGAAGATATAATAGAAGCACTAGAGGCCGCATTTGCGAAAGTCGGTAAACCTGAAGAGGCAAAATAAAACTGGATTCGGGAAGCAAAAGTTTAAAGAGTGATGCGTTAAACACGTTCACTCTTTTTCTCTTATATAAATTGGCTTTTTAAAAATAATCTAAAAATTCGATAAAATCAATGATGTAAGCGGTTTTCATGACCTCTCAGAAAAAACAATTGTCCTTCTCAGAAAGATTTTTCTTGTAATCTGTCCGTATGTGAGCTAAAATCAACTTTAAGTTCAGTATTTAAAGATTTCTTTACATGTATAGGTCACATGTTAATGATAGATAAATCACAAATTGAATGCGTATGAAGTGAACATATGTATTTCACAATATAAAGAAGAGAAATTTGGAGGCGAATGATATGACAACAGTGAAGGTAGCGATTCTTGGTTTCGGTACAGTTGGTCAAGGTATTTTTCGTATAGTAAATGAAAAACGAAAGCAATTCAAAGATACTTTAGGAGTAGATATTGAGATTGTTAAAATTCTTGTAAGTAATGTGAATAAGCCGCGTTCACATGCTCCAAAAGAATTATTAACAGATAAATTTGAGGATATCTTAGCAATTCCAGATTTAGAAGTGGTTTTTGAGGCAATTGTTGGAGAAGAGCCAGCTTATAGATATTTATCAAAGGCGATTGAAAAAGGATGCAATATTATTACTGCGAACAAAGTAATGTTTTCTAAATACGGTTTAGCTTTACAAGAGAAAGCGAAAAAATACGGCGTTCAAGTTGGTTATGAAGCGACTGTAGCTGGTGGAGTACCAGTTATTAAGACAATGCAAAATATCCTTCGGGTGAACGAAGTAAGTCATATTCAAGGGATTTTAAACGGCACTTCAAACTATATCCTTACTCAAATGCGCAGTGAAGGATTACCATTCGATGAAGCGTTACAAGATGCACAACGTTTAGGCTATGCAGAAGCTGACCCATATAATGATATCTCGGGTCAAGATCCATTCCGCAAACTTATGATTTTAAGTGCATTAGCATTTGGTGAACAACCTAATTGGGATGATGTAGATATTGTAGGTATTACGGAAATAACAGCTGAACAAGTTGAGGAAGCAAAAGAAAAAGGTTTGCGTTACAGACATGTTGGAGATGTTCGTCGTGATGAGACAACTGGTGAAATTATTGCAACAGTAGGACTTCAATTAGTAGGACCAGAACATCCGTTATATAATATTGAAGGTGTTAATAATGCAGTTGCGTTTGATACAAACTATATTGGTACACTTACACTTGTAGGTCCAGGTGCAGGTATGTTCCCTACAGCGAGTGTAATGGTGGAAGATTATGCAGACATGTTAGTGAAATCACCAGCAACAGTTACAATTTAAGTTATTAACTCGTTTTATCATTATTCATAAATCTAATCTACATATATTGTGGGGAATAGCGAATAACGGCTACGAGGTTAAGTAATAACAAAGCCACGGAAATTTTACAATCAGTAAAATTTTCGTGGCTTTTCATTTTAAAGGTCATTTAAACCAATCCTATATTAAATTAGTCTTCGTCTTTAATATCAATATCTTCAGGAATCGGCGTATTTTTCCATATCTCAATTTCTTCCTTAATCTGTTGAAGCTGCTCGAAGTAACGATCAAATTGATCACTACTGATTAAAAACTGTTCACCATCATGAACAGAACGAATGCGGCCTTCCAACACATAACGCATTACTTGATATTCAGGCATAGAGATATCCTTTGCTGTTTCTGCAACCGTTTTGTACATAATGTTAGGCCCCCTTGGCCTTATTATAATAAAAGAAAATAGTAACCTCAACTTTCTGAATATATGATAAATTGGAGAAGGTAGAATAATTATGGAAAAAATTTAAAATTTAATTTTAGGAAAAGGGACTACAAGTGTACAGTTTCAGTTTGTACTATACATATTTGTCTAATCAGCTGTAATCCTTTCTGAAAGTAGGTACTATGCAAACATTTTTAACAGAAGATAAAGTCTTAAGAATTTCTTCATTTTTATGATGACTACTTTTTAAGATTTAGTTTGTAAAATAAATTCTATAAAGAAAAACAGCGGAATGAGGTGTTAAAATTGAAGCCTTATACAATTTTAGTAACAGATGATGACCAAGATATACGGGATGGTATTGAAATCTATTTGAAAAATGACGGATACAACGTATTAAAGGCAGCGAATGGTTTAGAAGCACTTGAATTATTAATGGAGCATGAAGTACATTTAATCATTTTAGATATTATGATGCCGAAACTTGATGGAATTCAAACAACATTTAAGATACGAGAAGAACGTAATATTCCAATCATTATGCTTAGTGCCAAGGTTGAAGATACAGACAAAATCCATGGACTATCAGTTGGAGCAGATGACTATGTAACAAAGCCTTTCCATCCATTAGAACTTTTAGCGCGTGTAAAGTCGCAATTGCGACGTTATGTTAAATTGGGAACCTACAACAATGATCAGCAAGGAAAAGTCATTGTAGGAGGCTTGGCGTTAGATACTAATGCAAAAGAAGTCTTATTAGATGGTGAACCGATCAAGTTAACGAAGATAGAATATAACATTACAGAATTATTGTTAACAAATGCCGGACGGGTTTTCTCTATTCCAGATATTTATGAACGCGTATGGAATGAGCCAGCTTACAATGCTGAAAATATAGTTGCGGTACATATCCGTAAAATTAGAGAGAAAATCGAGGTAGATCCTAAAAATCCGAGATATTTAAAGGTGGTATGGGGAATTGGTTACAAAATTGAAAAAGCATAGTACGCTCATTTGGTCACTTATTGCATTAGTCATTGCAATTTGTAGCCTATTATATTGTTTAACGTTTATTTTCCATTTCATCGATTTTAACTTTAGTAGAACATTTGGGCAGCTTACACGTGTGATTGGAGGAGTATAATATGAAGAAATTTCAAAATACCGTCTTACTTTCTCTAATCTGTATGATATTAATCAGTGTATATACGCTATTAGAGTACGGTCATCAATATTTGATGAAAAACTTTTTTGAATCTGAATTTTTTCAATCTGAATATCAAAATTTTACAGACCAATTAGGCCCTCTCGTATTAAATCCTTTAGATGCTGATGAGGAAAAAAGTAATATTAAGGTATCAGATAAAGAGATAGAGGAATATCGCAATTATAATGGCACTTTAAGTGAACAAATTACAAATATTAACGAGCAATATCAAGATAAAATTGATGAAGCGAAAGATTCAAAGGTTACCTCAGTAAAAAATGCATTAATCAAAGATAGGGATAAGAAGATTCAAGATATTACAAAAAACTTTGAAGATGATGATTATGTCCGAGATAAAATTATTAAAATAAAAGAAAAGAAAATTGATAGGTATGTGAGTGATTTAGAAAATCGGAAACAAGATTTTTTAAAACAATATGATTATTTCACCTATAAACTAAAAGAGGTGTCAACAGGGGACACCTTTAGTGTTGGGAACTTGAACAATACAGCTATATATATACAAAAATACGATGGACAAAAGAAAATATTAAAAACAGAAACAATTAGTACTGAAGATTCTATTGATGATGAAAATTGGAATGCAGCAGAAAGTGATTCTCCGGATATATCGTATGATATTACAAATACTGCACAAAGAAATTTTCATCAATATTTAGGTGAAATTCATGTTGATAAAAATGCGTTTTTAAATTCAAGCTCTTATCAGGAATATAAGAATTTTAAATTTCGTCAAATAGTATTAGGAATAATATGGGTTTTAGGGTTACTATCGATTATCGTATTGTTTTGGATCAAACCATTTCATGTTGAAAAAAACGACAACCATTTTTTACTACGTACGATAAGAAGATGGCCGATTGATGTTCGTGCGCTATGCTTATTTATCACAGGAAACGTAATCATTATTGAAATATCCGGGTTGTTGAGTCGTTTTATTAATATACCCCTTTTTGGGGGAAGTCTTTCCAACTTAATCGAATTCGTATTGGGTACAATCATTTTTTATTTATTAGTATGGTTTGTAGTTATGCAATTGCTGCTAATAATTGAAGATATGAATACAGAAGAAAAACGATTAAAAGCATATCGAAGTTCTTTTACACTACATGTCATAGATGATTTGAAAAATTTATTTTTATCGATGAGCATAGGCTTACAAGCGATTGCGCTACTAGTTATTGTCTTTTTAGCGGGAATCGGATTAGCTGGAGCAATAACTGCATATGAATTAGTGCCGATTTACTTCATATTATTCTTCACGATTGCCTTACCAGCTATGATTGTCTTTTTAAGAAGAGTAAGTTATTTAAACAAAATTATGAAGCAAACAGAGGAAATGGTTGAAGGTCGTCTAAATAGTGAGATTAAAGTTAGAGGTAAATCCGCTTTTGGTAAACATGCAAGCCATTTAAATCGTTTACGTGAAGGGGTTCGAACTTCTATAACAGAGCAAGCGAAAAGTGAACGTTTAAAAACAGAACTGATTACAAATGTTAGTCATGATTTAAGAACACCTCTTACCTCAATCATTACCTATACAGATTTGTTGAAAAATCCTGATTTGACGGAGGATGAGCGTAATAGTTATATTGCCATTTTAGATAAGAAATCGCAGCGCTTAAAAACGTTGATAGAAGATTTGTTTGAAGTATCGAAAATGGCATCTGGTAATCTTGAATTACAAAAGGAAAAAGTAAACTTAAATCAATTATTGCAACAAGCACTTGGTGAATTAGAAGAGGATATGGAAAAAGCTGATATGACATTTCGCGTTCATATAACTGATGAGCCATTGATGGCTTATGTAGATGGTCAAAAATGGTGGAGAGTTTTGGATAATCTCATTATTAATGCTTTGAAATATACTATGGAAGGAACAAGAGTATATATTTCATTAGATAGAGTTGAGCAAAATGCTCAATTTGTCATCAAGAACATTACAAAATATGAACTCGGCAATCAAAATGTAGAGGAATTATACGAGCGCTTTAAACGTGCTGATACATCACGTCATACTGAAGGTTCAGGCTTAGGTTTAGCTATCACACAATCAATCGTAGATTTGCATCATGGTAGTATGGAGATTACAGTAGACGGAGATTTGTTTAAAGTTGTTGTAAATGTACCATTAGTTAGTTAGAAGAGGGCTATCAGTAGCTAAGTTTTCTATTATAAATTACCGAATGTAGGGGCTATTCAATTATGGATAAGCCCCTTCATTTTACGATAAATCTTCCCATGCTTTTATATTTTTCATCGCATACATAGCTTCAGTAGCTTTTTGATAATATTCAGTAGCCTTTTTATATTCTTCTCGTTTGCTTAATAATGAGCCAGCTAAAATGGCGTATTTATGAACATTTTTATAATTTTGAGTATTATTAAAGAAATCAATTGCTTCTGCAAAAAGGGCTTCATCAAAATCACTTAATTGATGGAGCATTTTATAAATGTGAAAATGGTAAACGTATTCTTGTGCTTCTTTCTCAATCTTGTGATCCTTGATAAGATTGAGGCCTTTATGACACCACGTTTCTACACTTGTGGTGCTGTTAAGTTTTGAATATTCCTTTACCATGGAATGGATGGTAATAAGTATTCGAAGAGGACATTTTTTGACGGCTAAGCTTTTTCTATAATAAGAAATCGCACCCCTTGAATCGCCTTCTAATGCATAAATATATCCTAGATTTTGATAGATAACACCATAGTTCTTTTTTAGATTATTTTCAGCACATATATTGTAGCAGTTATCGAAAATGTCTAATGCGTAATGATAATGTCCATTTTGAATATGTGATAGACCTATTCGTATATAACAATTCACCATTTGTTGGGGATATTTTAGTTCTGTAAATAATTTCAGAGCTTGTTCTGCATATTCAATCGCATTTAATGTTCGATGAAGTTTATGGTAAACAGTACTAAGAAAGTAATAATAATCTGCTTTTTCTCCCACGGAAAGTTGGATTTTTGAAATTAATAATCCGGCCTTTTCAAGGTATGATAATGCAGATTGATATTGTTTTGTATTAATGCAGTATAGAGAATAGTTTTCATAATAGAAAAATTTCTGCCGATCGTTTAGACTTTCTTCCATTGTTTTAAAGGCATTGAGTAACGAAACGGCATTTTCCATTTCCATAGGTTCATCAATCATTAAATACAGTCGCAGTAATCTCAAATTAAATGTATAGAAGTTTTCAATATTACTAAATTCTAGATTCATGGATTTAAAATAATCTAGTAGCTTTTTTATTTGTATTTGGTCATTGTTCATAATTGCATTTTTTATTAATGGATAATTTTCCTTTAAAAACTGTTCCTCATCGATATCGATGTAATGTTCTAAGTTGATTTGCAAACGGTTGATGAGTGCATGTTTCACTTCATCTTGAGGAATTTGCTTACCGCTTTCTATTTTACTTAGGTAAGAGGTGGAACAAATATCTTTGGCTAATTCCTTTTGTGTGATCTTTTGCTTAATGCGTTCCTTTTTTATTATATTTCCAATGTTTTTCATAAGTAGATTTAACCCTCTTAACGTCTGTCCTTTTTTAGAATTATTTCATGATTCTAAACTAATTGTAATCGGCTGAAAGGTTTATTTTACTTAGTAAATTTACATTTTTGTGAATTATCTATTATTTAATGGAAATAGTATGGAAAGTGACGGCTGATTAGGGTGTAATTTACCTATTTGCTTCCGCAGTAGCGGGGAAAAGGAAGTCCCTATTAGGTATAATTCACTTAATAGGGACAAGTTGGTGGTTAAATGCATAAACGACAGCCTGAGTACGATCTTGTACTTCTAATTTTGAAAGGATATTACTTACATGAGTTTTTACAGTTTTTAAAGCGATATATAGTTCATCTGCAATATCCTGATTGGTCTTTCCTTGAGCCATCAATAAAAGCACTTCTTGTTCTCGGTCAGTTAAATCTTCATGAAGTGGTTTTTCTTTATGGCGCATTCGTTGCATCATTTTATTTGTTACTTCTGGTTCTAAAATCGGTTGTCCATTATAAGTACTTCGGATAGCATCGGCAATTTGTTTTGCATTTGTTGTTTTTAATAGGTAACTGATTGCACCAGCTTCTAGAGCAGGGTAGACTTTATCATCATCCAAGAAACTAGTGACAATCATTATTTTAGCTTCTGGCCATTCTTTTATAATAGCCTCTGTTGCTTCGGAGCCAGACATGATAGGCATAACCATATCCATTAAAATGACATCCGGACGGTGTTGCAGAGATAAATCGACGGCTTCTTGACCATTTGTAGCTTCAGCAACAACAGTCATATCAGACTGAGCTTGTAAGTATGCTGAAACACCAATGCGTACCATCTCGTGATCATCAGCTAATAGAATTCGAATCATTTTTTAATAACTCCTTTTCTACTGGAATTTGTATTTCAATGACAGTACCTTGTGATGGAACAGAAACAATTTTACAGGTACCACCAATTTCAACAGCACGTTCTTCTATATTATGCAAACCGTAGGAGCCTGCTTTCTCATCAATCGTTTCAAAGCCAATACCATTATCACGTACTCGGAAGATGACACGTTCATTGCGCTCCACAAGCAATAATTCTAGTTCTGTTGCTTTTGCATGTCTTAATGTATTAGACAAAGTTTCTTGAGCAATTCGGAATAAATGATCCTCGGCACCTTTTGAGAGATGTACATCTTCAAGACGGTATTTAATCGTAAAGGTTACTTTTTGCTGTAACTCAATAAGCAAGTCTTCTAAACCTTTTGAAATCGATTTGTCTTTTAATGCTGCAGGACGAAGGTGTAGTAATAATGCTCTCATTTCAAGTTGTGCTTGTTGTACGATTTGTTCAGTTTGAAGTAGAGTTCTTTTTGTGTCATCTGACAAATCTGCTGAAACTGTTTCATTCACTGTTGAAAGTAACATAGATGCAGCAAAAAGTTGTTGGGAAACAGAATCATGTAGTTCTCTCGCCAATCGTTGTCGTTCTTGAACAATGCGTTCTTGAATAATGAGATCTTGATTGACAGCTTTATCATTGGTCATTTTTTGTAAACTTTTCCGTTGCGTACTGATTAATTCTTTTGTAGAAGTTAATGATTTTTGTAAGCTAGCATTAATCTCGAATGTTTCAAGCGACTGATTATCATTTTTCACTGCATTTTGTAAGGCTAATTCGAATTGTTGTTCTTTTTGATGTGTTAGAAGGAGACTCCAAGTAGCAATACAAACGCTAAATAGTAAACATAAAGAAATGAATAAAACAACAATTGGTAGATTCCAGTAGCGTGATACCCAAAGACCTTCCCATTTAGATAACGTATTTCCATATAAAAGAAAGAAAATAGCTGTTAATAAGATTAGTTCAAAAAACAAGGTTGTAAGTGTACGAGTTAGAAATTTTGTCATTGACGAATCACCTCAACATCTCCAAATAATGTTGATACGGTGATGATTAGTTCGGTAGATGCCTCTTCTATTAAATCATACCCATCTCGAAGTGTAATTGTGTCATTCCAAATTCTAGGATAAGCATTGCCGAAACATTTAGCATCTCCAACAAATGTATTATAGTGGAGTCGAACAGGGATTTCGTATGGAACAATAATCCTGACTTTCCCAAATCCTTGTCGAATAGAAATTAGGGAAGTACCTTTTGGCAAAACAGTTTGAGTTGTATCAATATACAAATCACCTACAAAACTTTGAATATGCACATCTTGCCATTCGTAAGATTGAAGTGGTGTATTTTGAAATGAAAAAAGTTTATTTTTAATAGGTTTCGTAACAGATTGTTGTGTAACTGGCTTAGAAAATGATATATGGACAGGGTCGCCTTTTTTCATCTTCCATAACACATACAATAATGTGGCTACAACAATGATACGTAGACTCCACATAGATGTGAGTGCAATCGCTATACATATGACGCCAGACCAAAAAAGCCATTTTCGTCTTTTGCGCATACTTATATAAATGAAAAATGCACCAAGAACAACAAACATAATGCTGCCGTTTTCAAAAAAGGTTGATTCCGTAAAAATAAGCAGGAATGCAATAAGAGTTAGCATTGTGAGTTTGTTCGTTGAAAACTGCGTCATAGATGTCCCTCCTTTAAACATTTCGCATAATCTGATGTAAGACTGACCTAACTGATGGGAGTTTCATTACATATAAGGGAAAAAAGAGAAGGTTTCCCTTCTCTTTTTAAGTATAACGGTAGTCCTCTAGAAGTCTAGTTATTGTGGTGATTCAAGAGTTTCTTTTTTTGTCATTTTTTTCTCAAGTTGAGCTAAACGTTCTTCCATAGAAGTAATTTCATGTTGCTGATCAATTTTTTGACCAAGACGATCAATGTAATTTTCCATTTCTTCAAATGTATCAAGTCTATCGTTAATAGAGCCTGTTGTTTCTGGATGAAGGATATGGTCCATTTGGTTATGTGCTCGAACGACATTCTCCTTTCCCATTAGTTGTAGTTGACGGAGTTTCATATCTTTAATCTTATGTTTCATTTCTTCATATTTGCGTTCTAGCCCAAATAACTCTTCGGTTGTTTTATCTATACTTGTTTTTATAATGATACTGCGTTGTTCATAGGCAGCCATTTCTTGTTCTGCAAAACCGATTAAGTCTTGTTCACCACTTAGCTTTGCTAATTCTAATTGAGCTTTACGTTTGTTATGCATTTCATTTGCAACTTCAAGTTCTTTTTCAAGCTTTTGTTTTAAAGCTCCTTGTCTTTCTAGCCATTTCCCAGTTTCTTCTGTTTGTTTTTCTGCTTCGCGAATGTATTGGTTTAACATCGCAATTGGATTTTTTTCTTCTTTTTTGTCAAATAGACGATTCAAATCCGCCTCGATTGTATATTTCAAACGTTGTAGTAAGTTCACCATGTTGGTCCCTCCAATTATTTAGATAATTCGTTCCATTGATTTTCAAAGTTTGTAAATGGATCCTCTGATTTTGGTGCAACAAATGATTCGCTAGAAGAACTGCCCCATTTGTGTACGATGTACCACAAGATAGCAATTGCTGCTAAGCCGATAAATCCTGGAATATTTGCAGTTGCTGTCAATAAACCAGCAATAGCAACGAGTGCCCACACAACTTTTGCGAATGTGGAGTTACTTTTCAAATAGAAGTGCACTCCTGCATAAAGAATAGCTGCTGAAATGGCTAGTCCTGATAAAGCTCCTAAAGAGCTTAGAATTGTGATGGCTGCTATAATACCGATGATCAATAAACCAAATTTTTTCATTGGTTATTTCCTCTCCCTTCGTTTGTATTTCTATCATAAGAGGAAATTGAATTTCTCTAAACGGTCTGGAAATTGATTTTTATCTAAGTCTAGAGGCTGAGCCAATCTAAGACTAGTTATTGTTTGTATTTTTCTATCCATTAAATGTAAAATACTTACATATGATATTAAAGGAGAATATATTCAATAATGAAGAAAATAATGGCAGTTTCTATATTTTTCATTTTATATAATGTAGTTGTCTTTTATCTTGGTTGGAATGTTTACCATTGGTTGCACGGTGCTTTTCATGTAAGTAATCCACTGGTATTTTCAGCTATCTGGCTTTATATGGCTTATAGTATTATTCTTAGCAATATCAATGAGCAGTTTCGAATTACAAAAGTAGTAAGTTGCTATTGGCTGATTGTAATGGAATATGGATTATTATTATTTCCAATCGCTAATTTATTGTTATGGTTTTTCCCCTCATTTCATATGATTTGGGTAGGGTATGTAATATTTAGCATTTTTGCTTTAATCATTATATTTGGATCATACATGGCATACTCACCGATAATACGTACAAAGACAATTCAGATTAGAAAGTATAGCAATGAAAGAAAAAAATATCGTATAGTGATTGCTTCTGATTTTCATCTTGGAATCTTATCGAATAAGAGACTATTACAAAAGTTTGTTTCACGTTCAAATGCTGCAAAGCCGGATATTGTATTTCTTGTAGGAGATATCGTAGACGATCATCCATATTGGTATAAGGCATATCAGATGGATGAAGTCATGAAGACATTAAAAGCTACATATGGTATTTATGGTGTACTAGGAAACCATGAATATTATGGCAAACAGATTCCGCTATTTATAGATGAGATGGAAAAATCAGGCGTAAAAATTCTACAAGATGAAACAATTTGTGTAGCAAATACGTTTTATGTAACTGGAAGAGAAGATAAAACAAATAAGGATCGTAAATCTTTAGAGCAATTATCTAAAGCTGTGGATGACCAATTTCCTTGGATAGTGATGGATCACACACCTTCGGATTTAGAAACACCTGTAAATCTTGGAGTAGACGTGCATCTCTCTGGACATACCCATTTGGGACAAATGTGGCCGAATCAATGGATTACTCGTAAACTATTCGAACTAGATTATGGCTATCTTTTGAAAAAATCTACTCATATTATTGTTTCATCAGGTTTTGGCTTTTGGGGTCCACCTATTCGTACGAATAGTAGAAGTGAAATGTGGGTTGTAGATGTTGAGTTAGTGGACTAATCATTAATGAAACTTTAAGTTTGCTTTTTCTTTTCATATGTTATGATAGTTTTGTTTGTAATGAAAGGTAATCATTCAACAAAGTAAAATAAAAAATAATTAAGGAGATACTATGGACTTTTTAGAGCTATTAAAATCCATTATTTTAGGATTTGTAGAAGGAATGACAGAATTTGCTCCAGTATCATCTACAGGTCATATGATTATTGTGGATGACATGTGGTTAAAAACAAAAGAGTTTTTAGGAGAATCTTCTGCCAATACTTTTAAAATTGTTATTCAGTTAGGGTCCATCCTAGCTGTTGTAGTTGTCATGTGGAAACGAATGTTAAGTTTGATAGGTTTATATCATCTTGAAGGACAGAAACCACATCACAGATTTAATTTATTGCATGTTATTATGGGGATTATTCCTGCTGGTGTATTAGGGGTATTATTAGAAGATTATATCGATAGTTATTTATTTGGGATTAAAACAGTAATCATTGGATTATTTGTAGGTGCGATTTTGATGATTGTAGCAGATAAATTTGGACCAAAAAGACCTAAAGTAACTTCACTTGATGATCTCTCTTATGTCCAAGCTTTTAAAGTAGGACTTGTACAATGTCTATCATTATGGCCAGGATTTTCACGCTCAGGTGCTACAATTTCTGGCGGTGTATTATTAGGATTAGATCACCGAACAGCATCAGATTTTACATTTATCATGGCTGTTCCAATTATGGCGGGTGCTAGTGGTATTTCACTTTTAAAACACTGGGATGAGATTAACTTTGGGGACATGGGTTTCTATGTTGTAGGATTTATAAGTGCATTTATCTTTGCATTAATCTCTATTAAATTCTTCTTGAAACTTATTTCAAAAGTAAAATTAGTGCCATTTGCAATCTATCGTATTGTATTAGCCATTGTACTATCATTCTTCGTATTTATGTAAAAGGGATGCGGATAGTGGAGTTTAGATTTGACTACCGCAGGAGTAATACATTATAACGGATATTTTTTATTGAAAGAAGGGTCTGCCCTGTAAGTTTTCTACTTATAGGACAGTCCTTTTATTTTTGTTTATTATAAAGAATAAGATTATCATCTTTATCAATTGCCGGTTTATTCTCATTATATTTTCATAAAAACATGCTACGATAAAAGTAAAACTTTTAAATATGGAAATCTAAATTATTTAAAAGTTCATCACAGTAAATGGTAGGTGAAGAATTTGGCAGAACGAATTTTAATTATAGAAGATGAAGAGAAAATAGCGCGTGTCCTACAATTAGAATTAGAGTTTGAAGGGTATGAAACGGGTATTGCTTATACAGGTTCAGATGGACTTATATTATACAGAGAACAACAATGGGATCTAATCTTGTTAGACATCATGTTACCCGTTATAAGTGGGATTGATGTCTTAAAAAGAATAAGAGCTACAGAATACTCAACACCAATCATTATGTTAACTGCAAAGGATGAACTCGAAGATAAAGTGACAGGATTAGATCTCGGGGCAAATGATTATATTACAAAACCTTTTGAAATTGAAGAATTATTGGCAAGAATTCGAGTAGCACTAAGATTTCAAAGAGAAAAACAAAAAAACGATGTTAAGGACATAAAAAAAGATATCTATTTTCATGAATATGGTGGACTTTCAATGCATGAAAAAACAAGAGAAGTAAATAAAGACGGACTATCAATCGATTTAACTCCGCGAGAATTTGAATTGTTATTGTATTTACTCAAACATCCAAAACAAGTTTTAACGCGTGAGCAAATACTAGATAGGGTGTGGGGATATGACTACTATGGAGATACAAATGTAGTAGATGTATACATTCGATATGTACGCCAGAAAATAGACAAAGGGACTAACAATCCGCTCATACACACAGTACGTGGTGTGGGTTATGTTCTAAAGGAAAAGACACATGAAACTTAAATCGAAAATTCATATATTCTCGACAATTTTAATGCTTATTATTCTAGTAATTATGACTGTCGGCATCTACTTTATGTATGAGAAAATGGCTTATGATACAGAGTATAGACAACTGTTAGAGGAATCGCAGGAACTTGTGACTTCTATTAGTCAAACTAGCGGCATTAATGATCCGGCGACAATTTTACGAGCTTATATACCTACTAATGGAGCTATTCGAATTATTGACCAAAAAGGAAAGCAACTAGTAGCTGTTCAATCTATGGAAGGTATCGAATCCTATAAACCGCAACTGAACACAAAGAGCTATCAAGTTGAAGAATACAAAGGTATAGCCATTCTCTCTCTTAATGTACCAGTTGTTTGGAAAGACGGTTCTGTTGTATATGTTCAAATTATGCAATCAATGAAAAATGTAGCGAGAACACTTTCGCTATTAAGACTGGTACTGAGTGGAATGACTATTATAGCCACGATTTTCGTCATGCTTTCAAGTATGACGCTTGCTAAAATAGTACTCCTACCAATTCAAAGATTAACAGCTACTATGAAAAGAAGTAGTCAATCAGGAACATTTGAGAAAATTGTTATACGTAAGCAAGGAAAAGATGAATTAGGGGAAATGAGTTCAACGTTTAACAATATGATGTCACAGCTTGAACAAAATTACCGTAAGCAAGAGCAATTTGTTTCCAATGCTTCGCATGAATTAAAAACACCACTTACAGTGATTGAAAGTTATGCAAGACTTCTTAAACGTCGGGGATTTGATAATAAAAAGGTAGCGGAAGAATCAGTAGAGGCTATATTAAGTGAATCTATTCGTATGACAGAAATGATTCAACAAATGCTTGAACTTGCAAAAAATAAAGAAAATGCACCTTTAAAAAAGGAACAGATTGATATATATCAATTATTACAACAGACATTACAACAAATGCGTCAAACTTATAAAAGAGAATTTTATCTTTATGGAAAAGGACCTATGTTGGTAAATACAGATCATCAGAAGATGAAGCAACTCTTATTTATTTTCCTTGAAAATGCAAGACGTTATAGTAATGACGAAATACATGTACATTTATCTGAAGAACCTTACATTATTAAAATTCAGGATTATGGGGATGGGATTGCCGAAGAGCATATTCCACATCTTTTTGAAAGATTCTATCGAATAAGTGAAGATCGAAATCGCAAAACAGGTGGGACTGGCTTAGGCCTTGCTATTGCCAAAGAAATTGCTGACCAGTTAAATATCAGCATATCAGTAGAAAGTACAGTAGGGGTAGGTACCACCATGATATTGACTTTTAATGAACAAAAGGAGGTACCAAATGAGAAAAGTTAAACATTTGTCACTCCTAACAATTATTATATTAGCTATTGCGGCGATTTTCAGTGTTTGTTTAATGTGGAATCATGAGTCTACTGAAAATAGAAAATCTACTGAGGAAGTTTATAAAAGTATTGAAACGATGTATGGTGGAGAAATTGTCTCCTTTAAAAACAATGGTGATGAGTATGCAATGGAATTATCAAAAAATGGGGCGAACTATCATATTGAAGTGAGAGCGAAAGACGGCAAAGTACTTCAGATGAAAAGAACAGATCTAGATGGTTTAAAAAAGGAAGATATTTTGTCTAAACAGGAAGTTAATCGAGTTATAAAAAATCATTATAATGGAAGAATTGAGAGTGAGCTTTTAAATACATGGCAAAATGAAATGGTGTATCAAATTCAAGTCACTGCTCAATCCAAAAAACTGAATATTATTGTAGACGCGATTACAGGTGAAATTTTATCTGAGACTCGTGTTAATTTGAATGCTAAAAATACTGCTATAAGTAAAAAAGAAGCACAGCAGATTGCTATAAAGAAATTGAATGGTACGATTCAAAATACCACTTACTATGAGACAAGCAGTGGTGGATATTATTTAGTCAAAATAGAGAAAAAAGGTATAAACAAAACTTTTCAAATACACGGTGTATCAGGGAAAGTAATGTCAATTACGAATGATTAATTTTCTCACCAAAATCTAATGTTACTCTATCAGTATTTTCATTTTAGTTGTATATAGTAAATGTAACAAAAGGAGGCGGAAATGATGAAAAAGACAATCATTGCATTAGCAATTACAGGTTCTTTAGTAATATCAGGAGTAGTTGGAGTAGCAGCAAAATATTCGGCAAAACAAGACATTTTATCGTCTCAAGAAATTTCTAAGAAGGCTCTAAGTTATGTAAAAGGAAAAGTATATAAGGTGGAGCTAGACCATGAAAATATGGGACCTGTTTATGAAGTAGAAGTTAAAGGACCCAAAGCAAAATATGAGCTGAAATTAGACGCCAAAACAGGTGAACTTTTAAAAAAATCAACCGAATATTATACGACAACACTTGGTAATAAATTTATAGGTCTAGAAAAAGCAAAACAAATAGCCCTTAAATCTGTTAAGGGAACGATTCAAAAGGCAAAATTTGATAAAGAAGATAGTGTATATGAAATAGAAATTATTAAAGGAAAATACGAATATGAATTTGATATCGACGCATATACAGGGAAGATTTTAAAAAAAGAAAAAACAAAATTTTCTTCTAAAAGTGATCGAGCGATTAGTTTGAGTAAAGCAAAACAAATTGCTTTAAGTTCTGTTGATGGTGTTGTTCAAACAGCTCAATATCATCCAAGTAAAGGAATATATATAGTTCATGTTAAAAAGAATGCCAAAACATATGAACTTCATATTGATGCGGAAACAGGAAGAATTATCGATCAACAATCGAATAATTCAACATTATCAAATGCTGGCTTAAGTATTGGAAATGCTGAAGAAGTTGCCCTTAATGCAGTTGGTGGTGGCTCAATCATAACGTCTAACTTAGATAGTGAAGATGGTGTTTATGAAGTCAAAGTAAGAAACGGAAAATATGAATATGAACTTGAAATTGATGCTACATCAGGTGAAATTCTTAAACAGCAAAAAGAAGCCGTAGAATACAATTCGTTAAGTGATTCCACAGCACTGATTGGTGTGGAAAAGGCAAAACAAATCGCACTATCGAAAGTTTCTGGAACTATCTCATCTGCAACCTATGACCAAGAAGATGGTGTATATGAAGTATCAGTAATCTCGAATGGGTATGGATATGATTTTGATATAAATGCTCAGACAGGTGAGATTATTAAGCAAGAACAAGAAAAAGTTGATAACGTTACTACTAATAATAATTCATCTTATATTACGTCACAACAAGCTTCTCAAATTGCGTTATCAAAAGTAAAAGGAACTGTTACTAAAATTGATTTAGAAGATGGAGTTTATGAAGTAGAGATTAAAGATGGTACTTATGAATATGAACTTGAAATTGATGCTCAAACAGGTGAAGTTTTAAGTTTAGAGAAAGATTATGAAGATTGATAAAATAGTAAAATAACTATCCAATTCGTTTTAAGTACATGAATTGGGTAGCTTTTTTATTTTTTTTAAATGTCCTTATTCTATGCATTAAAATAGGTTGGTGTATTTTGTTTGACAAAATATAGAATAAGTTTGTCGTGCTTTTTCTTTAATTTTGCAAATAGACTTGTATTAAGTAAACACAATATGTTAGATTGTATTTATATCAAAAGCACAATATATAGTATGAAACGAAGATTGGTACCAGTAATGGTTTAAAAGGGAATTCGGTTCAACGCCGAAGCTGTCCCCGCAACTGTAAGTGTGGACAATTGTCAAATAACCACTGAGCAATGCTTGGGAAGGATGACAAATTGGATGAAACACAAGCCAGTAGACCTACCAGTATTTTCGTTACAACACTTTCTTCGGGGGTTGAGAAGTGGAAGTACATATTTCACAGCATATTTCGTATGTTTTTTGCTGTGGTTTATTTGTTTCCATTTCAATTAGAGCGATCGTTAGTCGAAGAAGACTGATGATCGTTTTTTATTTTGACTAATAAAATCATTTGTATAAAAGGAGACGACAATATTGGTAACAATGATTGATGAAAAAGAAATAGTATTGCAGCGTTTGGAAGATGAATTTGGTAAAGAAGAAATCAGTCCATTACGACGCAAACATGAACGTTTTGAAAAAAAACATCCCAATGCCGCAGAAAATGAATGGACAAAGGCACTAGCTTTAGACGCATTAAGCTTTTTAGACGAAGAAGAACCGTATTGGACATTTGTTGCAGCACGTCTTTTACTAATGGAAATTTATAAAGAAGCTGCTGACAACCGACAAGTTTCAATAGAGAATGTGTATAAAGTGTTCACTGAACATATTCATAAGTTCGTTGCGAAAGGTCTCTACAACCCAATTTTAGTGAATGCTTATTCAAAAGATGAATTACAACAATTAGCGAAAGAATTAGAACCAAAGAGAGATCAATTATTTACTTATATAGGGTTAAAGACGTTGATGGATCGCTACGTCACACGTGATTTTGATAAGAAACCTATTGAATTACCGCAAGAGCGTTGGATGGTTATTGCCATGACCCTAATGCAACAAGAAAAAGAGAACAGAATTGAAAAAGTAAAAGAAGCTTATTGGGCAATGAGTAATCTTTATATGACGACAGCAACGCCAACATTAGCAAATGCAGGGAAAACACATGGCCAACTATCAAGTTGCTTTATCGACACTGTAGATGATAGTTTACAAGGTATTTATGACTCTAACACAGACGTAGCAACACTTTCAAAATTTGGAGGCGGTATAGGTGTGTACATGGGCAAGGTTCGTAGCCGTGGATCATCTATTCAGGGATTCAAAGGGGCATCAAGCGGCGTTATTCCATGGATCAAACAACTAAATAATACAGCTGTATCAGTAGATCAACTCGGACAACGCCAAGGTGCCATTGCTATTTACTTAGATGTATGGCATAAGGATATTTTTTCATTCCTAGATTTGAAATTAAATAACGGCGATGAACGAATGCGTGCACATGATATTTTCACTGGTGTCTGTTTACCTGATATTTTCATGGAAGCTGTAGAGAATCGTGAAGACTGGTATTTGTTTGATCCACATGAAGTCCGTACAGTAATGGGATTTGACCTAGAGGATTCATACGATGAAAAACGTGGAGAAGGGTCATTCCGTAACAATTATTTAGCATGTGTTAATAATCCACTATTATCTCGAGATGTTGTACCTGCGATTGATATTATGAAAAGGATTATGCGTAGTCAGTTAGAAACAGGAGTGCCATTTATGTTCTATCGTGATGAAGTCAATCGTAAAAATCCGAACAAACATAAAGGAATGATCTACTCGTCTAACTTATGTACTGAAATTGCACAAAACATGTCTCCTACAGAATTTGAATCGGTAGAGCTTGAAAATGATATCATTGTTACTCGTCGTAAAGCTGGAGATTTTGTGGTATGTAATTTATCATCTATTAATTTAGGAAGAGCTGTTCCAGCAAATGTATTAGAACGACTAATTCCCATTCAAGTTCGCATGCTCGATAATGTTATTGATTTGAATAATATTCCTGTAAAACAAGCTGCACTAACAAACGAACGCTATAGAGGTATTGGTCTTGGTACATTCGGTTGGCATCATCTATTAGCAGTCTCAGGTATTGCTTGGGAATCGGAAGAGGCAGTCCAATTTGCGGATAAATTATACGAGAAAATCGCCTATTTAACAATTCAATCCTCTATGAAACTTGCAGAAGAAAAAAGTGCATATCCATTATTTGAAGGGTCTGATTGGCATACAGGTAGTTACTTTGAAAGTCGTGGCTATCTTGATGAAAAATGGACAGACCTCAAACAAAAGGTAGCACAAAAAGGAATGCGCAATGGCTATGTAATGGCTGTTGCACCAAATTCTACAACATCTATAATTGCTGGAAGTACAGCAAGTATCGATCCTATTTTCCAAAAAAGTTATTCTGAAGAGAAAAAGGATTATAAAATCCCAGTAACTGTTCCAGATTTAAATGAAAAAACAACTTGGTACTATAAATCGGCCTATTTCATCGATCAAAATTGGACGATTAAACAAAATGCAGCACGTGCTCGACATGTTGACCAAGGAATTTCATTAAATTTATATGTTCAAAACACAGTAAAGGCGAAAGACTTACTAGCACTTCATCTAAATGCATGGAATAGCGGCGTCAAAACAACTTACTATGTTCGCTCTACATCCGTTGAATTATTAGAATGTGAATCTTGTGCTAGTTAATGGGGGAGATAAAAATGACTGAAGTAAAAAAACGTGTGTTAATGGATAAAGAAGCACCGAACCGCTCAACTAAAATTGTCAATGGCCGTTCTTCTAATATACTAAACTGGGATGATGTTCAATTTAGTTGGGCATATCCAAAATATAAAAAAATGCTAGGTAACTTCTGGACACCATTTGAGATTAATATGAGTAACGATATCAAACAATTTCCACAGTTAACAACTGATGAACAGCAAGCGTTTAAGAAGATTATTGGTTTACTAGCATTGCTAGATAGTATCCAAACCGATTATGCAGGCCGTATTGCTGATTATTTAACAGATTCAAGTCTCAACGCATTGATGATTATTTTGGCGCAACAAGAAGTCATTCATAATCATTCTTATTCTTACATTTTGTCTAGCCTTGTTTCAAAAGATGAGCAAGATGAAGTGTTCGATTTCTGGCGTACTGAACCTGTTCTTGAAAAGCGTAATGACTTTGTGATCAAAGGATATAAACAATTCGCAGAAGAACCAACTGTAGAGCATATGCTAGATTCGATTGTGTATGATGTTATTCTAGAAGGTCTATTCTTCTATTCGGGCTTTTCATTCTTTTATCACTTGGCACGCAATCAAAAAATGGTCGCAACAAGTACAATGATCAACTACATTAACCGTGATGAACAATTGCATGTAGATCTGTTTGTGAAAATATATAAACAATTGTTAGAGGAATACCCAGAGTTTAATACAGCTGAACGAGCAGAAAAAGTAGAAGCAATCTTCCGTGAAGCGGCTGAGCTTGAAATTGAATGGGGTCGAGAAGTGATAGGGGATAAAATTGATGGTCTAGATATTGAAGATGTAGAAGATTATATATACTTTTACGCAAATGTTCGTTGCAACCAACTTGGTTACGAACGTCCATTTGAAGGATATCGCAAAAATCCGATGAAATGGATCAAAGCTTACGAAGATGTGGACCTTGGCAAAACGGATTTCTTCGAGCAACGTTCACGTCAATATGTGAAAGTCAATGTTCAAGACAATGGTTTTGACGAACTATAACTCTTGATAACGAGAAAGTGCTGCACCAATTCAAGGATTGGACAGCACTTTCTTGTGTTAGTTTTCCTTTTTAATCATCACGAAAAGACAAAGAATAATAGGTAAAATGAGTAAAGCTGAAGATGCAATTCCGTAAGAGATAGAAGTGTATAATGCTATTACACCAATAATGGGGCCACCAACAATTTGTCCAATGGCATCCAATTGGCCGAACATCGACAAAGCTGTAGCTCTACCTTTTGATGCTAGTCTTTCATTGGTCATTGTACTGGATATAGGGTAATAAACTTTTCGTAAAGTGCTAGCCATCAAATATGTTATGATTGCGAGCGTAAAATATGAGCTAAAAGCAAAAATAAGTACCATAATGGTTAACAAACTATTTGTAATTAGAAGAATTACAGAATAGTTTTTATGAATGTGACGTTCTATATATTTCAAAATAATCATATTCAGCAAAAAGGTAAAGGCATAAAAAGCACCAAACCAATAGACAGATGTTTCTTCAGATAAATGGAAGTCCTCGATAAAACGTGCTCCCCATAGCCGATCGTAACCTTCACTTGCTAATCCCCATAGTACGGTTATAACTGCCAAACTTATGAGTATCGTATTGCCTCGAATTTGATTAGCACCATCTCGAATCGTAATGAATAAATGACGGATTGTCGTAATATCTTTTGAATGAGTTACTTTGATAAACTTTGTTTCTGGCATGATTAAAAACGCGCCCAAAGACAATAGGATGAGCATTATACCCGCAATAATAATCGAAATCTTGACCGAGAATAGTGTAGCTAGGCAAACGCTAATTAAAATACCTAGAAATTGCCCCAATGATTCAAACTGTGCACCTTTCAAAAATACAGAATTTAAGTCTTTTCCATTTAGTTCATCTGCGATCCAAGCTTCTTCCGCACCACTTATAAATGTCCAACCAATACCCCATAGTCCAGAAGCAATGGCAATTGACCAAAATGAAGGAAAAGTCCCTTCAAACACATGTGCAATACCAATGATTAAAGTTCCGATGAATAATGATCGCTTACGACCAAAATGATCTGCTATTAACCCTGTAGGTATTTCAAATAAAAAAATAGTGGCTTCTAGAATTGTGCCTATAAGAACAAGTTGGAGAGCATTAAGATTGGCATCTACAACATAATAGAGTGCATTAACCGTAAATACAATTTGTATGAACAATGAGCGTAAACTCGTAACAGTATAATAGATATTTTGTATCTTCAATTTTTTTCCTCCGATTAAATAGGATATCGGAGGTCAAACTCTCAAAAATTAAGACAGTATGTCCTCCGATTTAATGTTGAAAGTTTGTATGAATCTTTTCATATTCGTCACTCCTTCGATAAATTTAGAATTATTATAACATTTAAAATAACAATAATGGAAAATTTTTAATATAACTAATAACATGAATCTTAAATAAGGGAAATTTGAATAAGATGTAGTAGTTCAATATAAAAATACGCTTCTCCATTTTAATGAAGAAGCGTATTTTTATTTTAGAACACATCTAGACCATGAAATTTAAATGACATTAACTTAAGCTGATGTTTACCAAAGTTTAAAACCTTTTGAACCAATAGGGGAATTCTCAATGATATTGTAAATCGGAAATGTATAGGCAATCAGGATTAAAGCAGCTAATATAACAATCCATACTTTAAAATTTTCCAATATGGGAGGCGTCTTTTCAGCTTGAGGAGCCAATTCAGCGATTGGAAATTCTTGCTCACCTTTAGGTGTAAACCACCACAGGCTTACACAAATATAAAGAAAAATAATTATTCCTATAAATAAGAATGTACCTCCAATTGCTTGAGCAATTTGATACGATGCCCAAGTCTCTGCGATTTCAGCACCGCCATAGTTAGAAAAAGCGGACCTTCTTGGTGCGCCCAGCAACCCCTCAAAATGCATGCCAATCGCCAGAAATAACATACCAACAGCCCAACAAATTGTTTGAATGATTCCTAATCTATTCAATGAGGGAGTGAAGATTCTTCCTGTTAAATGTGGTATTAACCAATAGGATGCGCCGAAAAATGTCAAAACGGCAGTTGTGGCGAGAGTTAAATGGAAATGACCAGTTACCCAAATCGTATTATGAACAACTTGGTTCATCTGGAATGAGGCATTGATAATACCACCAGCCCCACCAGGGACAAAAGCAACCATACCTACAAATGGTGCAAGAAAACGAGCATCGCCCCAAGGCAACTTTTTTAGCCAACCAAACAAACCGGTTGCACCAAGCTCACGACCACGCATCTCAAATGTCGCGAACATAGAAAAAGCTGTAATCATAGACGGGATAACAACCATCATCGTTAAAACAACTTGTATATATTTTGATGGACTATCAATTCCGGGGTCTGTTAGTTGATGGTGAATTCCCACTGGAATAGAAAATAATATGAACATGATAAATGACAATCGAGCTAATCCATCTGAAAATATTTTTCCTCCAATAATTTTAGGAATAACACAATACCATACCATGTATGCTGGTAATAACCAAAAGTAGACAAGAGCATGTCCAAAATACCAAAACAGAGTTCGGGTCAATAATACATCTACACGTTCTACTAAGCCGAAGGACCAAGGTAATAGTAAGAATACGACTTCAATTGCTACCCCTAAAGTTGCGACTACCCAGAGTAAGCTATTACAAACAGCCATAAAAGATATTAAGGGAGTAGTTTTGCGCGGATTCTCTTTACGCCATTGTTCCCAACGTAGACAATGTCCCATAAGATCAACCCACGATCCAATAATAAGTAGTGCTAACCCAAGATAGAAGATCCAATGTGCTTTTAAAGGAGCGTAAAAAGTATAAAGAACAGATGCCTCATTTAGTAAAATCATAATGGTTGCCATAATTGTCCCAATCGTCATTAGCCAAAAACCAATCCATCCGAGTATTCTTTGTGTATCTGAAAGTGCACCAGAAGTTCTACTTACAGCAGCAGTTTGAAAGCCTAGGATAAAAAAGGTAGTGAAGACAAGGGCTAATAATACACCGTGAATCGTTAGAATTTGATAATAACCTAATGGTGCAGGTAGTTCAAAATACCCCGAGCGAACAAGTACTTGCAGAAGCCCTGCAGTAGCTCCCAAAAGTAGAGCTATAAATGCAACATACATGTGAGCTAATACGAGATGAGCATCTTTGTTGTCTACTTTTAATACACCAGCAGTTTTAGCAGAAAAACTTTCTGTTGGTTTTTGCTTTTGTTTCTTCATTTAATCCACCACCTTTAACATTGAATGCATTTGAGCATGTCCCACACCACAATATTCGTTACAAACAATTAAATAGTCACCAGCTTTATCAACAGTTGTCGTATATTCAGAGATATATCCGGGCTCTGCCATCATATTGACATTCGTACCAGCAACTTCAAATCCATGAATGACATCTTTAGAAGTAATGATGAATTTAACTTTTGATCCCTTAGGAACATGCAATTCAGCTGGATTATAATAAAAAGCGGAGGCTACTAATACCACCTCATAATCCCAATCCTTCCCTGATACTCTGTGGACGCCAGGATTATTGAAAGGAGCGATTTCATCAACTTTTTCATAGTTGATCGTTTTTATAGAACTTGGTGGATGGCTCCCATAATGGAATGCCATTATACCCGTTATTAAGAGAAATACAATAAGAGAGGCACCACCAAAAATAAGCCAATATTTCTCATATTTGTGTAGATGCATTAACTAACCTTCTTTCCAATTCCTAAATAAAATTTAAAACCGATCAAGATATATTTTTAGAATAGATGACCAAGTCATAATGATAAAAATGCCTAGTGCTATTACAAAGAAAAAGGTTCCTTTTAGATTAGCATCTGGTTGTTTTTTGTCTCCCATAATGGACCTCCAATAATGAATTTTTCTAGTGATAGTTCGACAAGATATGCTAACATACTACCCATTTTTATAAATGGACATTCAAGAAAGAGATTATTGATGTAAGTCTATAGGATGATTCATAACAGATACTTTTAGAAAAAATAAAATGCTCCACACTATCTTCTTTTCAAGAAAATAATGTGAAGCACAAATATGTTATACACTTTTTGGTTTTGTAGTGTGGTACTACATCTCTACGGAACAATTAGTTTCCCGTTGAAGACTAGTTATCACTAAACATGTTAAAGAAACCACCAAGCCCTTTTTCATCAGAAGAAGGACCTCCTGGAGTTTGGGGAGCTGCTGCGAATACTCGACTTGCTAAACGGCTAAATGGTAATGATTGAATCCATACTGTACCAGGACCACTAAGAGTTGCAAAGAATAGCCCTTCACCACCGAATAATGCAGTTTTTACGCCGCCAACTGCTTCAATATTATAGTCGACAGAGCCTGTCATTGCGACAAGACATCCTGTATCGACTCGAAGCTTTTCGCCCGGTTGAAGATCTTTTCGGATAATTGTACCTCCAGCATGGACAAAAGCCATACCGTCGCCTTCTAATTTTTGCATAATAAATCCTTCGCCACCGAAGAATCCAGTACCTAACTTTCTTTGAAATTCGACTCCGATTGAAACACCTTTAGCCGCTGCAAGAAATGCATCCTTTTGACAAATAATTTTGCCATTAAATACGCTTAAATCCATTGGAATGATTTTCCCTGGATAAGGTGCTGCAAACGAAACATGTTTTTTACCCATTCCTTCGTTAGTGAAGGTTGTTACAAATAAACTTTCACCAGTGATTAAACGTTTGCCAGCCCCCATAAGTTTACTCATAAAGCCACCAGCACCACTATTGGAGCTATCTCCAAATAGTGTTTCCATTCGAATGCCATCTTCCATCATCATTAATGCACCAGCTTCAGCAATAACTGTTTCGTTTGGATCTAATTCAACCTCTACAAATTGCATATCATCGCCATGTAGTTTGTAATCAATTTCATGATTATTCATTTCTATACCTCCAGTTTAATTTAACTCTTCAATTTAAGTATAAATACGAAGTGATATGAAGAAAAGTTTCAACAACAATTCTAAATTTAATTGTTATAAAAAGAGGGAATAACCTTTTTGTAGAGAAAATATAAAAATAGAAATATATTGCTTAAAGTAGATAATAATGATTTCAACTAGTATAAAACGTTATTTATTTACTTGTGAGATAACACATGTAGGTCCGGCGTTATGCATAAAGATATAAAGAGTACAGTAAGTTCTAAAATCTATATTGACCAAGGGGGATCATAATATGAAAGTTGCAGTCTTGGGTGCTGGTCTAATGGGAAAAGAAGTTGCACGTGATTTAGTAAGAAATCCTAATGTTGAAAAGGTTTTTTTAGCAGATTTAAACGTTGTCCAAGCACAGGAATTTGCTGATAAACTTCAAACTGATAAAATTGAAGTTTTAAAATTAGATGCTTCAGATGATCAACAACTTAAAATTGTAATGTCGAAAGCAAATGTTGTTGTGAATGCGCTATTTTATAAGTTCAATGAAAAAGTGGCTCGGACAGCAGTTGAGATAGGGGTCCACTCTGTTGATTTAGGTGGTCATATTGGTGGGGTAACGGATAAAATATTGAAGCTTGATTCTGAAGCAAAAGCAAAAGGTATAACAATTATTCCAGATTTAGGCGTTGCACCTGGAATGATTAATATTCTAGCTGGCTTTGGAGCTTCTAAATTAGATGCTGTTAAAGAGATTAAAATATATGTAGGCGGTATTCCGGTGGAGAAGGAGCCTCCTTTAGAATATAACGTTGTATTTTCGTTAGAGGGCGTTTTTGACCATTATACTGATCCTTCCTATGTTGTTAGGGACGGGGTATTACGTGAAATTCCTTCTTTATCTGAAATTGAACCTGTCTATTTCAAAGGATTTAAGGGATTAGAGGCTTTCCATACATCAGGAGGATTATCAACGTTAACGCAATCATTCCCTGATATTCAAACTTTAGAATATAAAACAATCCGTTATTCTGGACATGCAGAGAAGTTTAAGTTACTCGTGGATTTAGGATTAACGAGTAAGGATACAGAAGTAAACGTTGATGGGAACAAAGTAAAGGCAAGAGATGTACTACGAGAAGTATTACAAAGTAAATTAGAACTTGGTAAAAAGCGAGATGTTGTATTATTACGTGTTCTAGTAAAAGGTGAACGTAATGAAGAAGCAGTTACTTATGAATATGAAATGGTCACTTATAAAGATGCAGAAAATAATGAAACTGCGATGGCGTTAGCCACAGCAAATACTATTTCAGTTGTTGCCCAACTAATTGGTGATGGTACAATTGCTGCGAGTGGAGTATTTCCACCAGAAAAAATTGTCCCAGGAGAAGCGTATATACGTGAAATGAAACATCGAGGAGTCACTATTATAGAAACGAAACACCGCTCAACAAATATTGTAAAGGGGTAAGCATATAAACAGGGCTTCTAAAAATTCACAGACTTAAGGTGAACTTTTAGAATGGCCCTTTCTTATTTTTTCTTTTCCATATTATTTAGTTCTGAGACAGTAACAAATGTATACCCCTGTTTTTCCAGATAGTTAAGTACATTGTCAAGCCCATTTGCTGTTGGCATATGAATATCATGCATTAAAACAATGGCCCCAGGATAAGTATATTTCTTAACATAGGATAAGAGTTTTTTTGAATTACGATGTTCCCAATCTCTTGTATCGACGCTCCACAAAACAGTAGGAAGTTTCGTCTGTGAGCGAACCCTGTTGTCTACAGATCCATACGGAGGTCTAAAGAGAGTAGGGTTATGTCCTGTCGCTTTATGGATTGCTTTGTTTGTCATTGATAATTGTTTTTTAATTTGCGCATTTGTTAGTTGCTTCAAGTTGGCATGTGTGTAGGAGTGATTTCCAATTTCATGTCCTTCTTTCCAAACTTGTTTAGCAATTTTAGGATTAGCATTTACTTGAGAACCGACCATGAAAAAGGTTGCCTTTGCATGGTGTTTCTTTAATATTTTTAATACTTTAGGTGTTACTGTATTACTTGGGCCATCATCAAATGTTAAGGCTACGACTTTTGTAGGTTTCTTCTGTACAGCTTTTTTAACTTTTACTTTATATGGTTGTGCAACTATGTTATTAATAGAAGATAAAGGAATATGAACAGCTTTTATCTTTGTAATATTTTTGGATAATATACTGCTATTATAGTAAATAGTCAGTGTTTGATCGGTAAGAGAATAGTTTTCGAAGTTTATCCAAAGTGGTTTTGTTGCTTTTTTAATAGAAGGCGTGTTCATAATATTTTTCAGTTCTTTGTCCTTACTCATTGCGTCTTTAACAGCATTAGCTAATTGTGTTAAGCTTTTTTGAGACGGAATAACATCTTGAAGTAAGATTTGCTTATTATTTTTTTGATCGTACATAAAGGTCTTTACAGTTTTTTGCTTAGAATCTTTACCGATATATATAGATTGTGTTAAAACAAATGTGTAATATTTTTTCTTGTGTATGATAGTTTTGTATGTAATAGACAGATTGCCAGCTATTTGATCATCTTTTTGGAGTGACTTTTCCATATCCTTTAAATATTGGTCGCGTACTTTATGTATAGTATCTTTTACAGATTGATTGAATACTTTACTGGATGTCTTCGGATATTGAATGGTATAAGGTGCATTTTTATTGGTGGATTTTTCAGTAACAATGTAAATACCATTATACTTTGTCTTTTCTTTCACTATATCTGCTGATGCAGCCAATGCAGTATGTTCATGATCGTTGGAAGAGATATTGCCATTTCGCATACTAACTAGAAAAATGGTGAGAACAGTTAATGATAGGATCGCACAAATTAGTAGAAGGTCGACCCAACGTGGTTTTTTCTTTGGATGAATGGTGGTCACTTCCTAACTTCCTCCTTTATTGTTGATAATTTCATTCTAACTTATTAGGGCTTAAAAGAGGATAAAAAATTTAGAAAAATTTCATTTTTGTTAAAATAATTTAAAAATAGTCAAATTTATGAAGAGGTGAGAGGGGAATTGATTGAAACAGCCCAAGAAGAATTAGCAATCGATTGTTTTCTTCTCGCAGGACGGTTACTGATACAAAGTGGTGCGGAAACATACCGTGCAGAAGATACAATGCTTAGAATGGCAATTTCACAAGGTTTAACAGATGCCCAAAGTTTTGTTACGCCTACTGGTATTATATTTTCTGCGGGGCATAAAAGACCCACAAGAATCGCACAGATTTCAAGTCGTACAACAGATTTGGAAAAAATAGCGTTTATTAATTCTGTTTCTAGAAAGTTAACTGCGGGTGTAATTACTCTAGAAGAAGCTTATAGCGAATTGATAAAGATTGAACATACTGATTTATTCTTTCCAATCTGGGTACAAGTTTTAGCTTCGGCAATTGCCAGTGGCTGCTTTTTAATTTTGTTTAATGGGACATGGGTGGATTTTCCTTCAGCAATGGTAATTGGGGGAATTGGATACCTCATTTTTTTAGCAATGCATTCTTTGACAAAGGTTAAATTTTTTGCTGAATTTACCGGATCGTTATTTGTTGGATTACTATCTGTTTTAGTGTATAAAGCAGGTTTAGGATATCAGCTAGATAAAATTATCATCGGTTCTGTTATGCCATTAGTACCTGGTTTGCCAATAGCAAATGCTGTACGAGATTTAATGGCAGGTCACTTTGTATCAGGGGTTGCTAAAGGAATGGAGGCACTTTTAACGGCTTTTGCAATTGGCGCGGGTATAGCACTTGTGTTGTCATTTTAGGAGGAGATTTATGGATTGGGTTGTTCAAGGGATACTTAGTTTTATAGCGACAGCCGCTTTTGGCATTATTTTTAATGCACCAAAAAGGACATTATTCCATTGTGGTTTAGTTGGTATGATGGGGTGGATGATCTATTATGCATTTATCCGACAAGGTGTAGATGAGGTATTTGCGTCATTTGCTGGTGCCTTTATCATTTCAATTGTTGCACATATATTAGCACGACAATTCAAAACACCGATGATTGTATTCAGTGTTGCGGGGATTATTCCGCTTGTGCCGGGAGGACTAGCATATAATGCGATGAGAACAATTGTTGAAAATGATTATCCAGAGAGCATACAATATGCTGCAAGGGTATTTATTATATCAGGTGCAATTGTGATGGGATTAGTGTTTGCAGAGGTATTTATGCAGTTAATCTTTAATGCAATACGTAAAAGAAAAGCGAAATTAGTAAAATCTTCTTCATAAATAAAGCGATTGGATTCTAATAAGTGAATCCAATCGCTTTTAAAATTTATAAGGAATGCAGTGCGCAATAATTATAATAATTTTACGACTTCTGATGCCTCAATCGGTCGGCTGACGTGGAATCCTTGAATTGCATCACATCCAAATTCCGTAAGTATATCTTGCTGTTCTTGTGTTTCAACACCTTCTGCAAGGACGCGCATATTAAGCGATTTTCCAAAATGAATAATACCTTGGATCAACTTTTGGCTTTTTGGTTGATATTGAATAGAAGAAATAAATGCTTGATCTATTTTAAGTTGAGATAATGGTAATAATTGCATATATCTGAAAGATGCATAACCAGTACCAAAATCGTCTAGAACAAATACAATTCCATCATTTTGCAATTGCTTCATTTGTTGAATAATAGATGCTTCAGCTTCAGCTTCAAGTGCAAATTTTTCTGTAATTTCGATACGCAATAATTCAGTAGGACAACCAGTTTCCTCAAGAATTTTACGTATTTGTTTGACCATATTTTTATCTCGAAACTCTCTTACAGATGAGTTAATACTTACCTTAAGATCAATCCCTTTTTTGTGCCATTCGGCAGCTTGTTGACAAGCTTGTTCCAACATGAATGAACCAATATCATTGATTAATCCAGTTTCTTCAGCTATAGGAATTAGTATATCTGGCGGAACAGATCCAATTTCTTCATCATCCCAACGAACTAAAGCTTCCACGGTAGTGATTCTACCAGATTTTAAATCTAGTTGTGGTTGATATAAGACTTTTAAATCTTTTTTATCTAACGCAACAAGTAAACGCTTTTCAATAACTGATTTTGTATGTAATGCTTTATGATCAGCTTTTGATAGACTAACAATGTTGCCACCACCTTCAGCCTGTACTTTTTGAATGGCAGCATGTGATGCTTTCATCAAATGAGTAAAGGACACTTGATCATCTGGATATTTTGTAATTCCACCACTGATTGAAAGGGGAAGAACTCGACCATTTACGTAAATCGGATGTTGTTCCAAATAAGATAGGAAACCTTGGATAAACCATTCGCCAAGTGGAGTTATCACAACAAATTCATTGGTATTAATACGTGCCATTGAACTATCTTGGAAAAACATCTTCATTCTTTGTGTAAATTCTTGAAGTAAAACTTTTTCTGCTTGATTGTTATATAATTCTTTTAAAGAATAAAATTGATCAATGCTAAAATAGACAAAAGAGAAATGATGATTTTCTGCAATCATTTCGTTAACAATTTGTTCTAAGCGATATCGGTTCATAAGACCGGTTTCATGATCGATATAGGCGATTTTCTCTAATCGGTTTTGTAAGATTTTTTTCTCCGTAATATTATTTTCAAGTGTTATGAAGCTAGAAGGTGTTTGAGAAGAAGTATAGATTGGAATTGCCGTAAGGTCGACCCAATAGGATTGTCCATCTTTTGTTATTTTTTCAACTTCTCCTTTCCATATTTTTCCTTTAGTCAATTCTCCCCATATTGTATCCGCTATTGTAGTACCATCAGATTGCTCAGGGAACATTTTCCAAAAACTTTTTCCTATTATTCGTTTCGGTGTCCAATTGCTATATTTTAAAAATAGATCATTCGCGTATGTAATTAACCCTTCGTTATCAATAGATAGCATCATAAAGGAAGATTCTAAACCTTCACGAATACTTGAAAACTCATTGAAAGATCCAATTTTTTTCTGTTCTGATGAAGCCATTATAAATTGACAAAAAATTAACCGGCTATTATCAATGGTAAATGATTTGAAGGTGATGGGAATATTCAAAATTTCTCCACTCTTAGTATGTACAGCAATAGGTTCTAGTTGAAACAATTCTGTAGAATGAATAATTTCTTGCCATAATTCTTTATATAGATTTGTCCTTTCCTTTTCTATAAAGGGAGTGAAATTTCCAATTACTTCTTCTTGTTTATAACCAAATGTCTTTTCTGCTTGACGGTTCCAAACAACAACTAGGCCTTCAGAATTCAAAATCATCATTGGATAGGGTGTTTGGTTTAATACAGGATTAGCAGCTTGAAAAATTGTTTGAATATCATTCATGAATTCTAAGTCTCCTTGAGTTTTCTATATTTATTATTATAGTAAATAGAAAGTGATAAGTCATTAGTAATAGAATGAGAGTTAAAGAAAAAATTTTTTAGGACAATAATAATGGAGAGTTTTAAATTTATTTTTGTGAATACAGTAGTATATATATAGTTAATAATTTTAGAGTTAAGTAATACGTATTGTAAAAATATAGATAATAAATTTGCTATATAGAACGTAATGCTTATTCGCATAAATGACTAAGGGTAGAGTTAGTGTTATGAAAGAGTATAATTATCAAATTATTTAAGCCGTTTATGCTAACAATCTCTTAATTGTATGCTACTTTATTATTACCATTGTATTTGGAAAATTTGCTAATTACAATTATTTTGCTGTATTCTCGTTTTTTTTCTATTCATATCTTTAGTATAAAAAAACAGTAAAATGTATTACGTAGTTAAAGAAAATTCGAATTTTTTAAAAATAATTATATGGAACCGTAAGAAAGGAGTTTATCATTGAATACGATATTTCAATACATAAAAAGGTATAGGTTATCTACTATTATAGCGCTTATGCTAATGTTTGTTGAATTAGCTGTAGAGCTTACGCAACCATTACTTATTCGAAAAATAATAGATGAAGGAATCGTTGTAGGGGAAAGTCATACGATTTGGCTATGGGGGTCAATTATGATGTTTCTTGCATTACTTGCTTTCTTGGCAGGTATTTGTAATTCTTTTTTTGCAGGGTATGCTGCACAAAATTTTGCTTATGATTTGCGAAATGCACTGTTTAAAAAGGTTCAATCATTTACAATGGCAACTTTTCTTCAATTTCCTTCTGCAAGTTTAATCACACGGTTAACAAATGATGTAACACAAGTGCAACAGGTATTCTTTATGAGTTTACGTATTATGTTGAGAGCACCTTTAGTAGTTTTAGGTAGTTTAATTATGGCATTTTATGTGGACGCATCATTGGCCATTTATTTATGCATTGGAATACCAGTTCTTGCGGTTTTTATGTATATGATGGTGAAGAAGAGTATCGGTCATTTTGCATTAGTTCAACATAAAGTAGATCGTGTAAATCGAATGATTCAAGAAAATTTACAAGCGATGCGTTTAGTAAAAGCTTATTTACGAGGTTTATATGAAGTGAGTCGCTTTGAAAAGGTTGCAAGTGCATTAAAAAAAGATACGTCAAGTGCCTTACGTTTAATGGAATATATCCAGCCTATATTATTAATCGTGATGAATATTGCGATGTTAGCTATTTTATGGTTTGGAGCAGGGCAAATTCAAAACGGGAAAACCAATATTGGAGATATAGCAGCGATAGTCAATTATACAATGCGTATGACCGGTTCGTTTTCAATGTTTGCTTTTATCATTACACTTTTTTCACGTGCGAAAGCATCGGCAACTCGTATGGAAGAAATACTATTGATCAAGGATGGAATAGAGGAAGTTGTTTTACCTACAAAAATAGAGGCACCATATAAGAAAGGCGAAATTGTATTTGAAAATGTTTCGTTTAAATATCCACAAACAGACAGATACGTATTGAAGAATATTTCATTTAGCTGTAAAAAGGGTGAGAAAATCGCCATTATGGGTGCAACTGGTTCTGGAAAATCAACGTTATTGCAGCTTATCACCAAATTTTATGAAGTAGAAGAAGGTCGTATATTAGTCGATGGCGTAGACATTAAAGAATGGAATTTAAAGAATCTTCGTCAGTCAATCGGATATGTACCACAGCGGTCATTGTTATTTACAGGAACTATTTTTGACAATATTACTTGGGGGAAAACAAAGGCGACAAAAGAAGAAGTAATAAAAGCCACAAAACAAGCTCAAATTTATGATTCCATAATGGACTTTCAAAATGGATATCAAACACGTGTAGGTCAAAAAGGCGTTAATTTATCTGGTGGTCAAAAACAAAGACTATCTATAGCAAGAGCAATTTTACGAAAACCTGAGTTTCTATTGTTTGATGATAGTACAAGCGCTCTAGACGTAAAAACAGAGTCTGCGTTATGGAAAGCGTTAGAAGAGGAACAAGCAACGATGCTTGTGGTAACACAGAAAATACGAACAGCTAAAGGTGCAGATCGAATTATATTATTAGAGGATGGTGTTCTTTCTGCATTTGGAACACATAAAGAGTTAATAGCAAGTTCAATTTTATATAAAAAAATTGCGCAATCCCAAATGGAACTGGGGGTAAAAGGTGATGATTAAATCAAAGCTGCGATCATATATATATGAACCTGTTTTAACTAAAGAAGATATTCAATCTTCAAAAAAGAGAAAAGGCGCAAGGGCAAGCGATTGGCGAAAAACATTAGGTCGAATTTGGAAAATCGTAGATGAACAAAGGGCTTTGTTAATCATCATTTTGCTAATGGTCGTTATAAGTTCAATTTTATCATTATTAGGTCCATATCTAATCGGTAAAATAATTGATGACCATATGATAAAAAAAGATTTTACAGGTTTAAAAAGTATGATTTTAGTTCTGATATTTGTTTATATTGGATTGTCTATCTCAATATTTTTGCAAAATTATTGGATGATTGGAATCGCACAACAAACGGTATATCGAATGCGAACAGGACTATTTGCAAAGTTTCAACGATTACCAATTGCATTCTTCGATAAAAGGCAACATGGCGAATTGATGAGTCGTATGACCAATGATATGGATAATATTAGTTCCACCTTAAATAGTACATTTATCCAAGTGTTTTCGAGTGTTATAACGTTAGTTGGAACTTTGGTAGTAATGTTTTCAATGAGTCCGCTACTGACTTTTTTAACGATGCTAATTATTCCTGTTATGTTTGTTTCTACTCGTTGGATTACGAGAAGGACAGGGAAATTATTTAAAACACAACAACAAGCTTTAGGATTACTTAATGGAATGATTGAAGAGACCATTTCTGGTCAAAGGGTAGTTAAGGCATTTTCTCAAGAACAACGGATGATTGATGAGTTTGCTAACAAAAGTAGTGATTTACGTAGAGTAGGGTATTGGGCAAATGTATACTCAGGTGCAATTCCGAAAACGATGAACTTATTAAATAATACCAGCTTTGCAATTGTTGCAGGAGTCGGTGGAATTCTAGCATTAAAAGGTTATGTTTCTATTGGAACAATTGTTGTTTTTTCTGAATATGCTAGACAATTCACAAGACCTTTGAATGATTTATCGAACCAGTTTAATAATGTACTGTCAGCTATAGCTGGTGCAGAACGAGTATTTACGATAATGGATGAAAAAGAGGAGCAAGACCAAGGAAAAGGCGAGTTAATACGCGAAATTCGAGGAGATGTAACATTTGAAGATGTATCTTTCCAATATAATTTAGAGGAAGATATAGCAACAATAGAGCATATTAACTTTCATGTGAAAAAAGGACAAACAGTTGCTTTAGTTGGTGCTACGGGGGCTGGTAAGACAACTATTATGCAGTTACTTGCTCGTTTTTACGATCCTCAACAAGGACGTATTTTAATCGATGATTGTCCAATCCAAACAATCTCTCGACAAAATTTGAGAAGCCAAATGGCGTTTGTCCTTCAAGAGCCTTTTTTGTTTGAAGCAACTATTAAAGAAAATATTCGTTATGGAAGACTTCAAGCAACCGATGATGACGTTGTTAATGCAGCAAAAAAAGCTAATGCACACAATTTTATCATGTCATTACCAAACGGTTATGATACCGTTTTAACTGCAGATGGAGGAGAAATTAGTCAAGGTCAAAGGCAATTGTTATCCATTGCAAGAGCATTGGTGGCCAATCCGGCTATTCTTTTGTTAGACGAGGCAACTAGCAGTATTGATACAGTAACGGAATTAGAGATTCAAGAGGCTTTAGAGCGATTAATGGAGGGCCGTACAAGTTTGGTCATTGCGCATCGATTAAATACAATTAGAAAAGCTGACCTTATATTAGTTATGGAAAAAGGAAAGTTAATAGAATCAGGGGAAAGGGAAAAATTGATAGCTAAAAAAGGCGTGTTCTATCAAATGTTACAACAGTCAACATTATAAGCTAAGACTTGTTTTGAATAAGCCGTTCAAAAGTAATTTAATTTGCTTTTGAACGGTTAAATTTGAAAATAAATGCATGCTTGTTTTACGATCTTGCCACTTTTTTAAATCGAAAATTACCCATTAACAAAGTAGCATAAGGCATGAACCGTTGCATGAATACGGAAATGATTAGTGGGATGAATAGGCAAATCAATGTATAGCCTAACAATTCGTATTCTATAAAATCGTTTATCAATTTATCTACTGATATGTGCAGATACATAATTGTAATAGAATGCATTTCAATAAACTCCAACACCTTCAGGCGAATATACTTCGATATAAATTGGAATAGTCCAAAAATCATCACTAGAAATGCAATAGGTAGTGCGATATCTAATATTGGATGACTGTAGCGAATAAATTTCATACTAAGATGATAGTCTAATTCTTCGTTCCAGGTTAATCTCATAGCCATTATAGAAATAGATGTACATGTAATCCATAAGGGGAGTTTTATGTGTAAGAAAATTTCTTTTGCAAAATAACCGATTGCAAAATAGCCAATTGCAATGAGTACTACATCTAAGTTCCAAGGTACTAAAATAGTTTGGGATGCTTCATCGACAGACCCACCTACAATATTCACTACATAAAAACTTTCTAATTGGGCAATTATATAGCAGAGTGTAATAAATAAAACTTGGTTTATACGATTTAAATAACGGGTAACAAATAAAAATGCAATATAAGTAAAATATAATGTAGTGATAAACCAAATTACTCCGTATGAGCCACGAGCAAAACGCCCACCAAAAAGAATAGTAAGTAAATCATGTTTATAATATTCAATATCTATGTGCCCTGTCAAAAAAGCTAATCCATAGCGAAGACATGTTATGATAAATATAAAGAATATATAAGGCACTAGTAATTGTATAGATCTTTTTTTGATAGATTGAATCATAGAGGTACTAGAATCAGCTGGTCTAAAAAATAAGCCGCTAAGAACAAAAAATGCAGGCATATGGAACCAATAAATATATGTTAGTAAAGGATAATCCAGTTGTTTTGGATAATGACCTATTACTACAAGCAACATTAAAAAACCTTTTGTTGCATCGACCCAGGTTAATCTTTTTTTCGTCATTATTTTTAGCCTCCAAAGCGATATTCTATACCTTTAGTCGCATGAATAAAAGTAGGGTAAAATAATATTTTTATATCATTTATATTTCAAAACTATTACAAAACGGAGGACTTATAGTTGAATATTTATCTAATGAAAGCATCATTTCCTATTGATGAATTGACCATAAAGGAAATGATGGACATAATACAAAAAACTAAAGAGCAATATCATCAAGATATTTCGCCATTAACAAATTGCAATGATTGGGGGAATTATAAGAATATAGGTTTTGTTATTCTAGCATATAGTGAAGAAGACCAACTTTTAGGATTCATAGTGGCCAACGATTTATTTGGATTAAATACATATGAATGGACTGTAGTTGTACACCCAGAATACCGCAGAATGGGTATTGGAAGAGTGCTTGTAGATGGTTTAAAAAATGCCCTAAATGAAAGAGGAGCAACAGGCGATATGGCTGTATCCTTTGCAGATGAAGTTGGACATCAGTTTTTGCACCAACAAGGCTATGAATACAACTCTTCAGAAGCTACATTGCAAGCCCCTTCAGAAAAAAGTGAAGTTTCCAATCTTATTCATGTTCGCTTTTTTAAAGAGGAAGATAAAAATAAACTCATCCAATTAATGCACGATGGTTTTGGAGATCTGCCTGAAGAAACTGAAGAACTTATTTCACTTAATACAACGACTAAAGGTCGATCACTTTATATGGTAGAACGAAACCAAGAAATAGTTGGGACAGTTTCGTTAGTTGAAAATGAAACGGGTATATGGATTACAGCACTTACAGTAGATCCAATAATTCGTGGTCAAGGAATAGGCTCATCTATTTTACAATGGGTAAAAAACTATGCATATACATCTGACCAATACAAAGTGTTACTAGAAGTTGAAATTGATAATAACAGTGCAATTAGTGTGTACAAGAAAGCTGGATTTACACCAATAAACCAAATAGATTACTTTGTGAGAGCCTAAATACCAATACTTACAACTTTGGCATCAAGGGTAAAATTTACACAAAATTAATAAATAATTGACATTTAATATGTATACTTTTTAAATAAAAAACATAATATAGAAGTAAATGATAATAGGTTTTGGAGGGGATTGAATGAGGATGCCTGCATTACCAAAGAATGAGGTTTCACAGAAAAAATTTTTCACACAATTTTTACTAAAACTCTTTAGTCGAAACTTAAGCAAAAGTCATAAGAAACGTTATTATCCAATTCCTTCTAGAAAATAAAAAAGCATGAGAACATCTTTATGGATGTTTTCATGCTTTTTTGATTAAATCAAGAGATCTTCCTTTTTAGGAGCGAGTAAATGTAATTCATGCATAGCACGAGTGATTGCAACATACAAAAGTTTACGATCAATCGGTGTATCACGGAATGGTTGGTCTACTGCTGCAATTATGACAGCATCAAATTCAAGCCCCTTTGCAAGATGACTTGGGATGATCAAAAGTGCATCTTGGTCAATTTCAGATGTCTCTGATAATGATTGCACTTTAATTGACGTTTTTTGCAATGCTTTTGTCGCCATTTTCGCTTCAATGGTTGTCTTACAAATAAGAGCAATGGAGCGATGTCCTTTACTTCGAATTTGTTCATAGATTTCAATGATTTTTGATGTATCGAACTTTTGCATTTCATGAAATGTTGGTTCATCCCCATGACGAACTACGGGTTCTACTAAAGGTAAATCTTCTTTCATTTTTTCTAAAATACGATTAGCAACAGCCATAATTTCAATTGTAGTACGATAACTTTTTTGCAATGTTTTGTAACTAGCTCTAGGGAAAAGCTCACGAACGGGTGCCCAATCTGTCAATGAACGATAGCTGTGAATCCCTTGTGCAAGGTCACCAACCATTGTGAACATATCTGTCTCAAGTCCCTCTTTTAAAGCAGCAAGCTGAAACAAGCTATAATCTTGCACTTCATCGATAAAGACTACCTTCATCTTCCATTCCTCTTTGATGCCTTTAATCTTTGCATATAAATAGAAAATTGCAGCTAAATCTTCTAAAGCCCACGTTTCTTTTTTGTGCACTTCTTCAAACAAATCATGTTCTTTTTTAGACCATTCCGGTGCAAGTTCTTCTTGTAAGACTCTATTCGTCAAAAATTCGCGATACAATGATTTAATCTTATACTTTTCAAACCTTTTCATATAACGAGTTACAACAGTTTTTGACTCTTTTTCTACTGCAGGAAGTCTTGCATCGCGTTCATCAATCCATTTTGTGACAACCTTTTTTCGTTTTGCGTCATCTCGAATGCCGAACAGAGCTTTATCAAGAACAGCATCATAGCGTTTTTTTAACGTATAGAGAAGTTGTTTTCGCTTTTGTCGAATATGACTTTGCATCACAGAGCGAACTTTTGCTAATCGTTTTTCTAAAGGCATGTAGTTATAATCCTCTAAAAATAGTCGACGTAAATGTGAAGCTTTTAAGATGCGGTATTTTTCAATATAAACATCTTCAAATTGATCAGCAATTGCACCTTCTAGTTTTGCTACATAGCGTGCCATTATATCTCTGTATTCGAGAGTTCCTTTCATTTTAGAAACCCATAATGTCGTTTCTTCTATTTTGTCTTGTTTTACTAAATCCTCTAGCTGCTTATTTGGATCCTGTAATTTTAGCTTTATGTGGGTAGCATTTTGTACATATTCAGCAAAAGTTGTCTGGCAAATTTGTCCGACCCCAAGTTCAGGTAAAACGTCTGCAATATAATCTATAAATAATTTATTTGGTGCTAAAATCATTAAATCTTGTGCACGGAAGTGTTCACCCATTGTATATAGAAAATAGGAGATTCTATGTAGGGCAATCGTAGTTTTACCACTACCTGCAGCCCCTTGAACAAGAATTGGCTGTTTTAAGTGTGCACGAATAACTTCGTTTTGTTCCGCTTGGATGGTGGAAACGATTTCTGTTAAGCGAACATCTGCCTTTCCAGCTAAAGCATCCTGCAAAAGTTCGTCATTTGTAGTGAGGTCAATATCACGTACTTCTAGTAATCGACCTTTTTCTATTTTATATTGACGTTTTGAGTAAAGATGACCTTTATTTTCTTCTCCATTTACTTCATAAGTTAAATCACCAAGACGTCCATCGTAATATACATTAGCAACTGGAGAACGCCAGTCTACAATAATAGGTTCTTGCGTTTCGCGATCAAAAAGTGATGTTTTTCCGATATATAATTTTTCAGAGGGTTCATCTTCTTTTTGGAAATGAATACGTGCAAAGTAGGGCTTTTGACGAATCGCCTCTAATCCTTCACTTTGGTTTTTGGCCATATCAAAGAAACGAGCATTTGTTAAAATATTTTGGTAGCTTAAACTTGAATCTAAGTAATCTAAATCAGCCATTGCCGTTCGAATATTTTCTTGTGCAGTTTGAACGTCTCGTTTTGATTCGTCTAATAATTTTTGCATATAGTATTTTGTATAAGCTAAATGTTGTTCTTCCTCTTTAAAATCCGGATGTTGCGTCATTAAATTTGGCCTCCTTTTTTTATCCAAATATGATGAAGTCAACTAGAGCCCAATCCTGTGGCAAAGTTGGCACTTGTACGTCCTGTATGTAGGAACCCCACTGAAGGAAGTCGCAATAAACGGGCAGTAATTCCCACCAAAGAGGGTAGGGGAATAACTGCCCATAAAAGCCCTATTGGTTCAACTAACCATCAGTGGAGATGAAGCTCCCACTAATGGAAGTTTCACTTTATCCTAGGGTAATAATTATAACTATACGCTAATGCGTAGTTGATATGAAGTTTAAATATTGTATAAAATTTGCTCTAGCGATAGGATGTATTTAGTAACTAGAAAATTGCTGGAGGAAAACAAATGAAAATATTCGCGCATCGTGGTGCATCAGGTGATTATCCAGAAAATACATTACTTGCTTTTAAAGAAGCAGCAAAATTACCGATTTACGGCGTTGAATTAGATGTTCAGCGTACAAAGGATGGCGTATTGGTAATTAATCATGATGAAAAAATTGACCGTACTTCGAACGGGAAAGGTTATATTCGTGATATGACATTTGAAGAAATTCGGTCATATGATTTTGGTAAATGGAAAGGTCAGCATTTTACTGGAGAGAAAATTCCTACACTCGATGAAGTGCTTGATATTTTCAGAACAACACATCATATGATTAATATTGAATTGAAAACCGATGTATTTGAATATCCAGGTCTAGAAGATGATGTTATTGAAACAGTGAAATCACATGAGATGATGGAGCGTGTCTTATTTTCATCATTCGACCATGAAATAGTAGAACGAGTTCTTCAAAAGGCACCTACCAATGAAGTGGCTGCACTATTCATGAAAATATTAGTAAATCTAGATGCATATGGTCAAATGATTGGTACAACTGCATTGCATATTTCACTTGTTGCAGCAAAACGAGAATCTGCGAAAAAAGCCATTAATGCTGGCAATACAGTACGAGTATACACCGTTAATACAACCAATGATTACGATTTGATGGAAGAGATTGAAGTAGACGGTGTATTTACAGATTATCCAGAAAAACTGTACCGACATGCATATAGTAAAAAGTACAATTGGAAAATGAACTAAAAAAAGAGAGGTCTAATTTTATAGGCCTCTCTTTTTTTACCACTTCGCAACATGTTCTTCTATTGTTCCTAGTAATTGTTGAATAGGCATAATAGACCCATCCTCTAATCGAATACGTCCATCATAGTAGCCCACCATTTGATGAACTTTAGATTTTACTAGTTTTACATCTGTTGAGGCTTCACGTTCAAAAAATGGTGTAAAGGTAAGGTGAACATCATCGGTGAATTTTGTATGAATATGCCAGGGTTGCATAAAGTCTTGACTATTATATTTAAAAATAACGTCTTCATGGATTTTTTGCATTTTCCCATCTATAAACAGAGCATTTTCAGTCATACCTGTTCCATCGGTCCATTGACCACCAAAATTTATAGCAATACGGTGATTGCCACAACTTTGTGACGCCATTGCCCAATTCCAAACAGCTTCTCTTGGCCAAATTCCTCGCCCATAATCCAATACTGCAAAACAATCTTCTTCGTTAAAGTTGTATCGTTTATCGCCAATTTTCACATAGCCACTTGTTGGTAATGAGTGGTGCTTGGCTGTGAATTGGAATGTTTGACGATTCCAAGGAATCACTACATTAAGTGAGTCATCGCTTTCTGGATGTTTGATTGTTAAATCAGCGTGTAAAAGTTCATCATCAAAGTCAGGGATTGTGACCGTCATTTGAGTTTCTCCTTGAGAGTATAATATTTGGACTTTCATATCACTATTATTTAGAGATATTGTTTCCAAAACATTTTCAGGCATTTTTAAACGACTACCAAGAGGGATTGTAATCGTTTTTTCAAAATATCTTTGAGTTTCATATTCGAGAAAATAAACGAAACATACTGCTGCGTAATCTAAATGACTAATGGTCGCCGAGAACATAATATCGTCACCGAATATGCACCAATAATTCCACTTTTTCTTGCGCATGAAATGACCCTTTAAATTACTTTGGATAATAGGCTTTCTAGCATACCCAATAGCAGCAGGATTTAAGTTTCCTTTATGATCGCATAGTAATGTTGGTTCAACAATCTCTTTTTCAGCGTGCTGAGTCAATTCAAACATCCTTTCAAACAAAAATAAGAGATACAACTAAGTTGTTTTTATTGTACCAAAAATTATGTGATTTTTGTCACTTCATCATGGAAAAATGAAGAATTGTGTTCTTTAATAATTTTGAGTTTATATTATTGACATAATTGGATATAAATATATAAATATTTACCGAATAAAGTAAATGTAATCATACGAAATCTATATAATATTTCTTTTGATCTTTCTAATGATATCGGTTTTCTTTAAAGGATAAGTAGCAAATAGTGCTGTTTTTACATAAGGTAAGAACAGGAGGTTTTGGGCTATGTATAATAGGAAAGCGGCAGTTGAATATGCTAATCGTTGGTGGAACAGTTTCAATCCTGCTTTTCCAAAATTCGATGATGATTGCACAAATTACATTTCACAATGTTTATTGGCAGGTGGAGCTCCTATGACGGGTGCACCTAATCGTGCTAAGGGTTGGTGGATCAAAGGTGGAACTTGGAGTTATAGCTGGACGACATCAAATGCGCTCCGTTGGTATTTAGAAACGGCTAAAACAGGATTAGTCGGAAAACGAGTGGATAGTGTCAGTGAATTACAGTTAGGGGATTTAATCTTTTTAGATTTTGATGGTGACGGTAAAATTAATCACACCTTAATCATAACAAGTATTGTTAAGGGTGTACCATACGTGAATGCACATACAACGAACAGTTATCATCGATTATGGACATATGAAGATTCAAGTGCATATACACCTAATATAAAATATTACTTTTTCAAAATAGATGTCATATAACCTTGCAGTTATGTTCTTTTATATTTTAGAAAGATTGTGGTAAGGTTGATTTTAGTAATATACATACCAGGTATATTCTATGTAAATTGTGATTGTATTAGGAGTGATTATGATGAACGAACAATCTTTATCTGTTGAAGAAGCTATCCGTGGTCGTCGTTCTATTAAAATGTTTAATGGTCAACCAGTAGATCGTGAAGATTTAATGGAAATCATTGATATTGCAGTATGGGCGCCAAATCATGGTAATCGTCAACCATGGCGAATTGTATTAGCTAGTGGCTCTGAATTAGATGAATTGAAAGATTTAATCCGTGAATATGCAGTGCCAGATTGGAAAGAGCTATCTGAAGAAGTACTTGCGAAGAAAATGCAAAAATTCGTAACCCCGGGTGCTTATGCATTTGTCATTGTACCTCAAGACGTTCGCCAAAAAGAACGTTATGAAGATTTTGCAGCAGCAAGTGGCTTTATCCAAAACATTCAATTATTAGCATGGGACCGTGGAATCGGTGCATGTTGGAAAACACCAAACTGGATTGATAATCCAAAATTCCGTGATGCACTAGGTGTAAAACCAGAAGAACGAATTATCAGCATGCTTCAATTTGGTTATTTTGATACAATTCCTAAAGAAAAACCACGTAAATCTGCTGAAGAAATTGTTACTAACTTTGGTGAAAAGGAATAATTGTGAAGGTATTTTTTTCACCCTTCCTTTTAAGCTAAAAAAACCGGAATTCCTATTAATAGGAATTCCGGTTTTTTTAGAATCTATTTTGATAAATTGGCGATTTCGTAATAGTAATCACTAATAACACGAAGTCCTTTATCAAAGTTTTCTAAGTGGAAATGTTCGTTTGGTGCATGGAAGTTTTCTGTTGATAAGGCAAAGCCCATCATGATAACAGGCACCTCTAGGATTTCGTCAAATGTAGCTACGATTGGAATAGAACCCCCTGCACGAATATAGGCTGTTTTTGTGTCATATTGAGTTTCATATGAACGACCAGCAGCTTGAATATATGGATGATCAAGCGGAGTGATAAAAGGTTTCCCTTTATCGAAATCAGTTACTGTAATGTCCACACCAGCTGGTTTATGTTTTTCAATATGTGCACGTAATTGTTCAACAATTTCGTAAGGGTCTTGATCAGGAACTAAGCGACAAGTAATTTTTGCTCCAGCAGTTGCAGGAAGAACTGTTTTAATACCTTCACCTGAGAAGCCGCCAAATACACCGTTTACTTCTAAAGTTGGACGAGCCCATGTGCGTTCAAGGTAAGTGTAACCTTCTTCGCCATATAATTCTTTGACACCAGCTTCTTCTTTAATGCCTTCTTCGTCAAAATCTAATGCTTCATAAGCTGCTTTTTCTTCAGCTGTAATTGGACGGACTTTATCGTAGAAACCGTCTACCGCAATCGTGCCATGTTCATCGTGGAATGAAGATAGAATATCAGCTAATGCATGGATTGGGTTTTGGACACCGCCACCATAAATACCTGAGTGAAGATCTCCTTTAGCAGCACGAACGTCAATTTGAACACCTGTTAATCCGCGTAATGCGTAGCATACTGCTGGACGACCTGGTGCATAAAGACTTGTATCTGAGATTAATACTAAGTCTGTTGCAAGATCTTCTTTATGAGCTTCAACAAACTCAGGAAGATGTACACTTCCGATTTCTTCTTCACCTTCGATTAAGAATTTTACGTTAACAGGTAGTTCACCATTTTCTTTCATCAAACCTTCAATTACTTTTACATGCATGAACACTTGTCCTTTATCATCGCTTGATCCGCGTGCATATAAAATATTGTCACGAATTTCAGGTTTAAAAGGTTCGCTATCCCATAATTCCAAAGGATCTACAGGTTGAACATCATAGTGACCATAAACTAATACAGTTGGTTTTCCTTCAGCGTGTAACCAATCCGCTGTTACAACTGGATGACCAGCCGTCTCATTGATTTGAATGTTTTCAAGACCAGCTCTCTTCATAGACTCTCCAAGAAAATTAGCTGCCTTTTTCATATCTTCTTTGTGCTCAGATAAAGAACTGATGCTCGCAATAGATAAAAATTGTTTCATCTCATCAAGATGTTCATCTCGATGTTTAGTAAAGTAAGTGTCTAATGCTTCTAATTGACTCACTTAAATCCCTCATTTCAGTATTTCGATAATAGAATTATTATACCATAGCCATCTATTTATATAGAAAACACAAGGTTTCCAAAATACAGAGTTCACTAAAATATGGTATATTATGAAGTGTAATATTGGAACGGATTTTAAAGTTTTGTGGGAGGAATATAGTTGGAATTTATTGGATTAATAATATGTTTGCTCATATCATTTTTCTTTTCAGGAAGTGAAACAGCTTTAACAGCTATTAATAGGATGAAGGTTCAATTGAGAGCAAATCAAGGGGACCGTATGTCTCAAAAATTGAACCTTTTGCTTACTCAATCAGACCGTATGATTACGACGATATTAATCGTCAATAATACCGTTAATATTTTGATGCCGACATTATTGACAATCATTGCTTTAAGACATAATTGGCAAGTTTCAGTGGCTACGACGATTTTAACGATTATTATTATAATATTTGGGGAAGTCCTACCAAAAACAATTGCTGTTACATTTGCTGATCGACTTGCATATGTTGTTGCTCCAGTCATTGCGTTTTTTGTAAGAATTCTTACACCAATCACATGGATTGTACAAGGATTTACAAATTTGTTTATCCGTATTCTTTCAAATGGTACAGTAACTGAAGCAACTTTAACAAAAGAAGAGTTAAGAGGTATGGTTGACGTTGCTTCTACGGAAGGTACATTTGATGAGAGTGAATCTGATCGTTTGAAAGAAATGTTGGATTTTCCGGATAAGGACGTATCTGATGTAATGGGGACACATCGTACAGATGTAATAGGATTAACCATTGATGCTACTTATGATGAAGTACGAAATACAATTTTAGAGTATTCATTTACTCGCTATCCTGTTTATGAAGAAAGTTTGGACAATGTAGTAGGGATGTTCTATTCAAAGAAATTCGTGGAATGGTCATTAAATCCTTCGAAGAAGTTAGTTGATTTTATCGATGAAGACCCATTATTTGTAGTTTCAACTGTAAGCATTGAGAAAGTGTTTACTTTAATGCTTACACAGAAGAAACATTTAGCTATCGTATTAGATGAATATGGCGGTACACTTGGAATCGTTTCACATGAAGATATTATTGAAGAAATGATTGGGCTAGAAATTGAAGATGAATCTGATGAGGAAGAAGAGTCGCTCGTTTATGAACTAACAGAAGATACACTAGTCTGTCATGGACGATTAGAAATTGAAGAAGCCAATGAAATCTTCCATGTGGACATCCCTCAAGATCACGAAACAGTTGGGGGATTTGTACTGGAGCAAAGTTTGCATATTCCCGAACCTGGTGAAACGTTTGATTTTGAAAACCTTCACATTGTTGTAACTGAAGTCGATGATAGCCGAATTATAAAATTAACGATTACAAAGCAAACTTTTGAAGAGCAAGCAGAATAAATTATTATATAAATGCCTAAAGCATACGATGCTTTGGGCTTTTTTTATCGAAAAGACGGTAATCTTGGTAATTTATAAATAGTTGAGGAGTGGGCCGGTCTATATATAAAAATAAAAGAAATGGAGTTCTAAATCGACTTGTGATAAAAGAGGTGAGAGCGGTGATAAAGGACCTGAGTTATAATAAACGAGTCTTAATTTGTGATAAAGAAAGCTATTGTTTTTCTTTCAATCAACGTTTGAAAAACATTCATTACACATAGGACTGTCAAACCTTACATGAATGTAATGTAATTGAAAGTTAATCCGATAGAGTGAAAGCTTTGTTTTTGCGAAAATAGGTTTATCAAAGCAAGACGATAAACCGGAGGATATTTAAAGATGAATACTACACTTGAAAATGTTTATGAAGAATACAATCGTTATATATATCACTTATGCTTAAAACTAACACGTAACAGAGCAGAGGCAGAAGACCTCATGCAAGAAGTTTGGGTAAAAGTTGTCCGTTATGAATCTTATGTTGCAGAAGTTGAACACGTAAAAGCATGGCTTACTACTATTTGTATGAATACATTCCGCGACCGCTATCGCAAAAATGTTCGTCGTAGCAAATATATGATGAGCCAACCTGAAACATTAGACGTACCAGTACTAGATTTGGTTCCCAACAATGATCCTTCTACAGAAACAGTTGTAGAACAAGAAGCCGTTTCAAAAATTGTTCAAGAAAAGATCAATCAACTTGATAGTATCTATCGTAATACGCTTTTATATTTCTATGTCAATCAATATTCTTTAGTAGAGATTGCTGAATTGATGAAAGTATCTATTGGAACAGTGAAATCTCGTCTATTCCGTGCAAAACAACGTTTAAAAGATATTATGATGTCTGATGCAACTTCAAAAGAAGTCATTTTACCTGCATAATAATCAATATCAATTCTAATCACAGCACTAGACGGTCTATACAGAGGTCGTTGGCTGTGATGAAGGTTAGAATGAATAAAAGGGGCTGCCCCATAAGTAGAAAACTTACGGAGCAGCCTCTTTTTTTATAATAAGAAATCTCATTTTCGCGGTGGTAGATTTAGTTGTACCACCAGGAGCAGATGTTTTTGTTTGCTTTAAAAATTATCCAAGCAAGCATTTAGAGAAAATAATTTTTAAAGACTGAATCTCATCTTCTGTAAGCATGCCGAACATACGATCGACAATGCTATTAATATGTTCATGGGCAGCCTCTAAAAGTTCATGTCCTGCATCAGTAATTTCAAGTTGAGAAGCGCGACGATCGGTTGGGTTCTGTGTTTTGTTAATATAACCAGCTTTCATCAACTTTGTAGTGAGTACAGTAACACCACCTGTAGTGACGTGTAGTTTTTCTGCTAAAGAGGATGGACGCATTGGACCTTCCGATTCAAGTATATCCAGTATGAAGATGTGCGTTTTTGACAACCCCATCGTATTATGGCTATTCCACTCGTTTGCCCACTTTCTTTCTAATGAAGATACAACTTCAAAAAGGGAAGTAATCTTTTCTCTTCTTGCCTCATTCATAATTTTCATCTCCAAAATGTATCATTAACTTTCATACGATAAGCGTTGCATTTCATACAATTCATAAGCACGAACTCTACGAGGGATAAAGCGACGGATATCCATTTCGTTATAACCAACTTGAAGACGTTTTTCGTCTAAAAGAATAGGGCTACGTAGCATTTTTGGATGATCTTTTACAATATTATAAAGTTCTTGTATAGATAATTGTTCAACATCACAATGTAAATTTTTAAAATCCTTGGAGTTTTTTGAGATGATTTCATCTGTACCATCTTCAGTCATACTTAAAATGCGTTTGAATTCAGAAAGTGTTAAAGGTTCGGAAGTAATACGTTTCTCTTTATAAGAGATATCGTTATCACGTAGCCATTGTAAAGCTTTTTTAGATGAAGTACAGCTTGTTTGAGTATAAATTGTAACTGTCATATAGATTCCTACTTTCTTTATTCATATTATATTTATATCTTACCAGTAAGATATTTATAAGTCAACAAAAAATTAAGAAAAAATGAGTATGGTTAACGAAAAAATGTGCAAATTCAAGAAATGTTCACTTTTTATAAAAATGTATCACTGTATCAATATAATGCGATAATATTTTGAGTCAGATTAGTGAATATGAATATTTTTTAGGCATTTTAAGACTATTTGTAAATATAAAAAGTACAATTCAAAATTAGTTTTTGAATTGTACTTTTAGAAAAGCATCTTAAATTATTATCTCCAAATGAGTAACGTGAAAATTATTGATGGCCTTGAGCGAACCATTCTGCGACATTCCAAACTTTTGTGACAAGTCCATCGTAGAATTCTGGTTCGTGACTGACTAATACGATGGTTCCTTTGTATTCTTTCATGGCACGTTTTAGTTCTTCTTTTGCGTCTATATCTAAATGGTTTGTCGGTTCATCGAATAGCATCCAGTTACTTTCTTCCATCATTAATTTACATAAACGAACTTTTGCTTGTTCTCCACCGCTCAATTGGTTCAATGGACGAGAAATATGATCATTTTTTAATCCAGTTTTTGCAAGTAATGCACGAACGGTCGCTTGTTCTAACGCAGGATAAGCATTCCATACATCATCAATCGGTGTAATAGATCCAGCCTTTACCTCTTGTTCAAAATAGGAAGGATATAAGAAATCACCTCGTTCGACTTTACCACCAAGTGCAGGGATTTTACCTAACATGGTTTTTAATAAGGTAGATTTACCAATACCATTCATCCCGACAAGGGCAATTTTTTCACCACGTTCAATTTGGAAAGTAAGTGGTGGAAGTAGTGGTTTATCCTTGTCATATCCAATTAGTAAATTCTCAGCTTCTACAACATAGCGACTAGAACTACGAGATTCTTTGAATGAGAATTGTGGTTTTGCAGCTGTTTCAGGACGGTCAATTCTTTCCATACGATCTAATTGTTTTTGACGTGATTTTGCACGACCTGTAGTAGAAAAACGAGCTTTATTTTTGGCGATAAACGTTTCTTGTTTTTTGATAAACTCTTGTTGCTTTTCATAAGCATCGATATGCTGACGTTTATTGATTTCAGCAAGCTCGAGGAATTTTTCGTAAGTAGCTGTGTAACGAGTTAGTTTTGAAAATTCCAAGTGGAAAATAACATCTACTACACCATTCATAAATTCCGTATCATGTGAGATTAATAAAAAGGCATGTGGATAACCTTTTAAATAATTGCTTAACCAAGTAATATGTTCTTCATCTAAATAGTTGGTAGGTTCGTCTAATAGTAAAACTTTTGGTTTTTCTAATAGAAGTTTTGCTAATAATAGTTTTGTACGTTGTCCACCTGAAAGTGCAGTAACGTCACGCTCTAAACCAATGGCATCTAAACCAAGGCCACGTGCAACTTCCTCAATTTTTATATCTAATGTATAGAAATCGCCTGCATCCAAGGCATCTTGAATAACAGCCATGTCTTCAAGTAAATTCTCTAATTCCTCAGGTGTAGCATCTGCCATCTTAGCAGTAATTTCGTTCAACTCTTCCTCTTTTTTATATAAAGGCAAGAAAGCATCACGTAATGTATCACGTATTGTTTTTCCAGGTGTTAATACTGCATGTTGATCTAAATAACCATAATGTGTACCTGGTAGCCATTCAACGCGACCAGTATCATGAATTAGTTCACCCGTTAGAATGTGCATTAATGTTGATTTACCAACACCATTTGCTCCAACAAGACCAACATGTTCTCCTTCTACAATACGAAATGATACATCTTTAAAAAGGGTACGATCGCCAAAAGTATGGCCTAATTTTTCAACTGTTAATATACTCATTGATTTTGGGTCCTCCGTATCCATGCCATAAAGTACGCATGGGTAGTGTAATTAGTGGTGTATTTGGTGAAAAGTATTTATCTCGCGTATCGAGCAGTAAGAAACCTACCTCAAAATTGCGAGAAATGAAAAGGATAGGTCGGTGAAGCTGCTCGTAAAAGCCTGATTGGTTCAACAAAATCATAAGTGGCAATGAAGTCAACTTAGAGCTATTGATAACGTTGCACTAGTTCTCGTAAATCGAAAATCAGCCACTTATGAAAGTTTTACTCTTTAAAGGATTTTCTTATATAGTTTTTAGCACAGTAAAAGCGCCTTTAAGTGGGCAGGCGCTTTAGGATTCGTAAGCTTTTAACTGGTTGTTCAAATCAGCTAGTTGTTTTTCCATATCAGAAAGGCGCTGTTCAGCTTTTTCAATAAGCTCTGGATATCCTGTGGATTCTAATTTTTCGATATCACCTTGTTGGCGAATATAGTCGCTTTTTAGTTCGGCAATTTGATATAGTAATTCATCTTTTGTTGGCATGACAAAGCTCCTTTGTGGATAAGATATCAATTATGTTCATCTTTTTGTTATTGTATCATACCACTAGTTTTCTTGGCTTGTTCTTCAACTAAAAAAGCAGTTGATTTTGCAGGACTTGCGATGAAGCTTTTTAATAATGACTGAATGTATTGGTTGTTACGATTTAAATCAATATTAAGTTGCTTGCGAATAGCATGTTCACACCTTGTTTCATGTAGGAGATATTCCATCACTGCGTTCTGCAACAAGGATTGCTTTAGCTTTTTGCCTAACCCTAGATTGATAAAACCGTTTGCTTCGGTAGGGAAGATATGTTGCATATCTAGCTCATCTTGGCAAGTAACGATACAAGGAATGCCGATTGTAGCTACTTTATAAGGTGTATATTTTGCTCCACAAATAACAATATCCGCCACTTCTAATAATTCATAGAGGGCGTTATCTTTTTGTATTACCTTAATATTCTTTCGGCTAAGTGCCATTAGTTTTAGTTCATCCACATCATGTGCATAACTCATTTGCACAATCACCGAAACTTGTATAGGAATTTGCAGTTGTAACAAATGGCGTAGAACACGATAGCTTGTATTTTCTGGGTCTGAACCTTCAATCGCTACAACAATATGAGGTTTATCTGATAAATTATCTGCATTTTTCGATATTGCTTGCAATTGTTTTGGCACAACATAGGAAGAAGGGCCGACTAAAAAATGAGGTAATAATTTTTCGCGTTTTTCTTGGTACAGCGTATGGAAAACACAATCTGCTGATGAACCTCCTTCTCCGAAATCATCAAAATGGAGAATCGTAGGGATAAATGTTTTCAAGTGATCGATTAAAGGCAATTCAGTGTTACCGGCATCATGAATAAGTAAATCAGGTGAAAGCTTAGAAAGTTCAGCTATTAATTGTTTATCGTTTTTATACACAATTGGAGTAATGCCTTTTTGTTTTAAAAAATTTAGAGCGTGTTCGTCATGTCTAACGAGTATTTCAGTTTGTTGCTTGTCGAACATGGCAGAGAGTGTAATAATTCTTTCAATTGGGTAAAGATTATGGCAAGGAGTCACAGCTCCTACAAAGACCGTCTTTTTATTTGTTTCCTCATTGTTTTTATATTTCATATATCTCCATCCTTTCCGCTGCTCTTTTCAATTTATGGGATGAAGAGGTGTAATATGTATAAAATCGTATCGAATCTATAAAACTCTAGAAATTATAGTGTTTCTATAAATTTAAGGGAGATTTTACTTTTCCGTCAAAAGACTGATTTGTGCTTATTTCAAGCATGGTACCTTATGAAAGGCTTCCGCATTTGTTACAATAACTCTAGGAATTCTGAATTGGAGGAAACATCATATGAAGATTTTACTTCTTGATGGCACCATTATTGGTAGAAAAACCGGTGCTATTTTAGAGCAAGTTGAACAATATATAAAAGAATTTGATACTAATTTAGAAATTGAACAATTACATTTAGCTGATTTCGATCATCAATTTGTAGATGGTCGTCCGTTTGACCAATATAATGACGATATGAAAAAATTAGTTAAAACAATTGAAGAAGCAGATGGATACATCTTGGCAACACCAATTTTCCAAGGGTCAATACCTGGGGTTTTAAAGAATACATTTGATTTTCTTCATCCAAAAGCATTGAGATACAAACCAGTTTCAATCGTCGCAAATGGTGGTACTTATCAACATCATTTGGTAGTAGAAAATCAATTAAAACCAATCCTTGATTATTTCCGTGCATTAGTTACACCAAATTACGTGTATACACATGCTGGACATTTTGATAAAGAGAACAAAATTATTGATGAAAACGTTCATGAACGTCTTCGCGAAATGGCGCGTGTATTCGTAAAATATTGCGAACTAAGCAAGAACTTACCGAAAGAAACGATTGATCAACACTAATATTAAAATATGATTAAATATGAAAAGAGCTGTATTCGATGTAAAATCATTGCCGAATACAGTTCTTTTTATACGCAATGAGTGGAATTATTAAGATTATTGACACGCTTAGAAATTTTAATTAACAGAAGTATTGGGGATGTTCTTCAAAATTTTAAAAGGCAACATTTAGGTAGCATGTTTCAATCCGCAATCCTAGCATCATTTTTTAATCTATACGTTATTTCCGTTATAATAGAAGACATTGAGAGGAGCAGAATTATGTCTAAATCTTTAGTTTTAGCTGAAAAACCATCTGTGGGACGTGATATTGCACGTGTCTTAGGATGTAACAAAAAGGGGAATGGCTTTTTAGAAGGTTCCCAATATATTGTCACTTGGGCGCTCGGCCATTTAGTGACACATGCAGATCCAGAACAGTACGATAACAAATATAAAGAATGGAAAATGGAGGATCTACCGATTATCCCAAATCCATTTAAGCTAGTACCAATTCGTCAAACAACAAAACAATTTAATGCAGTGAAGACACAACTTGCTCGTAAGGATGTTAATCAGGTTATTATTGCAACAGATGCAGGACGAGAAGGGGAACTTGTTGCCCGATGGATTTTAGAAAAAGCGAAATGCCATAAGCCGATTAAACGTCTGTGGATATCTTCAGTCACAGATAAAGCGATAAAAGACGGTTTTGCACATTTAAAAGACGGACGAGCATACAACAATTTATACGAAGCAGCAGTTGCACGTGCAGAAGCAGACTGGGTTGTAGGGATTAACGCAACTCGTGCATTGACAGTGAAGTATAATGCACAACTATCAACAGGTCGAGTACAAACACCTACACTTGCTATGATTGCGGAACGTGAAGAACAGATCAAAAACTTTAAACCAAAAACTTATTATGGACTTCAAGCTATCACAAACGAAGCTACATTTACATGGTCTGAAAAAGGGACTAATCAGACACAATCCTTTAATAAGGAAAAAATTGAGCAGTTACTAAAAAAACTCGATCATGTTCATGAAGCAATTGTAGAAGATGTTCAAACAGTGCCGAAAAAAACGTTCGCACCAACACTCTTTGACTTAACAGAATTACAAAAAGAAGCACACAAACGCTGGAGTTGGTCTGCAAAAGAAACGTTATCCACATTACAAAACTTATATGAACACCATAAAATTGTTACTTATCCACGGACAGATTCCAAACATTTAACATCTGATATGGTGGGCACGTTAGCTGAACGTATTAAAGCATCAGCGGTTGGGGATAACCGTGCTGCGGCTAACTCATTGTTAAGAAATAAACAAGTAAGACCACAAAAAGGCGTAGTGGATAACGCCAAGGTTTCAGATCACCATGCCATTATTCCAACAGAAGAACCAGCTATTTTGCCTAACCTTTCTGACAAAGAAAGAAAATTATACGATCTTATTGCCAAACGATTTTTAGCAGTATTCTTTGGACCTTATCAATATGATCAAACAACCGTTACTTTGAATGTAAGTGGCGAAATATTCAAAGTAAAAGGCAACACGGTTCGTGATGAAGGATGGAAAAAGGTATATCACCAAGATGATGAAGAATCATATAGTCATACATTGCCAGTATTCAAAAAAGGTGAAAATGTAAAATTACGTGCCATTGCGATGACACAGGGAGAAACCAAACCACCAGCACGTTTCAATGAAGGTACACTACTTGCAGCAATGGAAAATCCAACGCAATTTATGAGTGGGGAATCCAAAGAGTTGATCAAAACATTACATGAAACAGGTGGTATCGGAACAGTTGCAACACGTGCTGATATTATTGAAAAACTCTTTAAGTCATTTGTTATTGAGAAAAAAGGAAAAGACTTATACACAACGTCAAAAGGTCGTCAGCTATTAGACCTTGCACCTGCCGATTTGAAATCCCCAGCATTGACAGCACAATGGGAAACAGAATTAACGAAAATTGCTAAAGGTTCTGCAAAAAAATCCGATTTCATTAATAATATGGTTAATTTTTCTAAAAAGGCAGTAAAAGATATTAAAACTAGTGATAAAAAGTTCAAACATGATAATGTTACTGGCAAGCATTGCCCAGATTGTGGAAAACTTTTACTCGAAGTAAACGGAAAACGCGGTAAAATGTTAGTCTGCCAAGACCGTACTTGCGGATATAAGAAAAAATTATCGACATTAACAAATGCACGTTGTCCAGTTTGTCATAAAAAATTAGAATTACGTGGCGAAGGAGATGGACGTATCTTCGTATGTTCATGTGGGCACCGTGAAAAACTATCTGCTTTTGAAAAACGTAAAAAGGCAACAGGCAATACTAAAGTATCGAAACGCGATGTTCAAAAGTATATGAAAAAGCAAGATGAACCAACAAATAATGCAATGGCAGAAGCACTCCAAAAATTATTTGGGAACAAAGATTAATTGGGTGTTGATATTTAGTTTTATTTACCTACTAAATATTATTGGAAGATTTAAGTAAATAGACATTTCTCTATCTCAAATATTGGTGATAATATAGTAATAACTATATCGACATTGGAAAAGAGGTGATTGACATGAATGTGACTTCTCTTGTGAGTACTCGTTATGCTGAAGTTGAAAATCGTAAAAGAGCACTTCGTCAGAAAAATGCAGATGATGCATATCGAAAAAATGCTCAATATTTTAAGCCGAAATTTAATCCAGCGCTAGAAGAATTAGTGGACTTATTGACAGGAAAAAAGGAAAAAGACCATCAACCTGAAGTTCAGGCTGCGATTCAAGATTTAAAACAACAAAAGGATCTTATAGAACAACAGAACTCAGCTGTTGATGATGAAATAGCCTCTACACAACTAGTGGATCCTATTTCTTCAGATACTCAAACCATTACAATTTTAGAGGATGTACGCGATGCAGCATTGGCTCCAGAAAATCCAAGTCAACAGGATTTTCAAGTGGCTGCCACCGCTACTGAAACAATTCAAAAAGCACAAAGTCAATCTACTCATGATACTGAATTATCTAATGTCCGCCAAATGAACGACCATGAGAAAACAGAAAGTACTACTACAAGTGATAGCTCTGTAATTACAGAAGAAAAAACAAAACAACGTCTTTTCAAAAAAGCCATTGCTCGTTACACTTTCCATATGCAAATGGCTAAACAAGGATTCCATTTTGCAGAACCAATAATTTATCGTGCTGTATAGAGGAAGTGATTTACTGTGGCAAAACATAAAATACAAAAGACAAATGCAGTACGACTATTAGATCGACAAAAGATTCCTTATATACTTGCAGAATATGAAGTGGAAGAGGGAAAAATAGACGGTTTATCAGTTGCAACAAAGATTAACCAACCGGTAGAAAAGGTCTTCAAAACACTTGTAGCTACAGCTGGTAAAGGCAATCTCTATGTATTTGTAATACCGGTTGCAGAAGAATTAAATCTAAAAAAAGCTGCAAAAGTTGTAGGGGAAAAGAAAATCGAAATGCTCCATGTAAAAGATTTACTTCCGAATACAGGTTATATTCGTGGAGGTTGTTCACCAATTGGTATGAAGAAGCAATATCCTACATTTATCGATATTTCTGCTGAACAGGTAGATGAAATGTATGTAAGTGCAGGAAAAATTGGTATGCAAATTTGTATTACACCTGAGAATCTAGTAAAAGCTGCAAAAGCACAAATAGTATCTCTTACTTAAATGTTAATGAATTATATAGAAGAGACTTAAGAGTTTTAGCTAACGGAAATCCGAACTATAATGTGAAATTGTATTTAAATTCACATTTGTTCGGATTTTCTTTTTATTAATATTCTATAAAACACTTCTGATATTTTTCCGAATGAAAGTATTATCTCTCAGTCCTCGGTAGGGATGAAGAAGCTTCCTAACTCATGAATTTCATCTTATATCCTCTAGAATATAAATTTGAAAATTAGTACCCATTCATCAAAAATGTTTGAAAGTTGTAATCTTTTCAATTGTGATAGTTTCTTGATACAATAGAAAAGTTGTCAAAAAATTATTAAGCTAGCTTTATCTCATGTTAAAGGGATGTAACAACCCCAATTTATGGAGGCTTTAACTTATTAATTGGCAATTGTTTTATTGTAGAAAGAAGGATGTATGTGAAGAAAGCAAATAGATGGCGTTGGTTATTCTTTTTTACGGGGCTTTTGGTGATTGGGCTAGGAATTGCATTAACAGTAAAAGGCCAACGTTTTGGAGTAGGATCATGGGATGTTCTCCATATTGGATTATTTAATCATTTTGGCTTATCTATCGGTTTATGGTCGGATATTGCAGGGGTTCTCATTATCACCGTATCCTCAATAGGTATGCGCCAATTTCCTAAAATAGGGACATTTTTTAATATGATTTTTGTTGGGTTATTTCTAGATTTTTTCAACTGGTTATTACCGGATGTTCATCTTATTTCATTGCAATTTATGGACTTCTTCTTAGGCGTTGTCTTAATCGCTGTAGGGGGAGGTATTTATATTTCTGCTAATTTAGGTGCTGGTCCTCGAGATAGCTTAATGTTATTAGCTGTGGAGAAGTTCCATTGTAGTATTACTGTGGCTCGTACGATTATGGAAATTGTTGTTGCATTTGCAGGGTACCTTCTTGGAGGACCTGTCGGTATTGGAACAATTATTATGGTATTCGCACTTGGACCAATTGTACAAATTTCTCTATCATTTTGTCGCAAACTACTAAAGAAATGTATTGGAGAAAAACAGGTTACATTTTTTTAATAGATTATAAAATAAGTAAATAGACAAAAATAAAGCCGTGAATCTTTTACTCATTGTAAAATTTTCATGGCTTTTCATTTTTTGACTCAGATAAGGATGTTGGTCATTTGTGACCGGATTTTTGTTTGAAATAAGGCGTATATAAATATTATTTTACATATATTTACCATTATATTAGGTACAGTGATTATATTAAAATCGTACTCTTGTATTATTCTCAGAATATTCATACATGTTAGAATTATTAATGTAAGAACTTCAAAAAAATGGGGTAAGGGGTTGTTTTATGAAGAAGACAAAGTGGGTTTCTTTATTACTTTCAGGTAGTTTAGCATTATCGCTACTTAGTCCAATATCTATTGGACATGCGAATGCGGAGACAAAGTCTTATGAGAATTGGAATACTGAGCGATATGGTGATCGTGTTGATATCGATGGCCAGCTAAACAAGCAGACAGAAAGTGAAGTTTTCCAACAACAAGCGGAGAAGAAGATTAAAGAGCAAGCTGATGAAGCTAAAAATTTAGCGGAATCAGATGAAGAGGCAGATCCTAATTTCTCGTATGATGGAGGAACAAAAGTATTTTTGAATCGTAATTTAGCTTTTAAAGAATTTACTTTGCGTAGTGTGGGGGACAACGTAGAGATATGGGTAGCACATGATTTATCATATGGACCTAATAATCCTAAAAAGCCCGATGTTGTAACACAAGCTCAAGTGGACAAGCTTCGTGATGAGTTTGATCAAAATATTTATCCAAAGGCTACCGACTTCTTTGGAACGCCTAATGCATTAGATGGCTCTCAATCACCGTTGCCAGATTTGGTTGGATTACCAAAAGACTATTATACGGGTTCAGATAAAGTCATCATGCTTGTTGATAATATACAAGATGAAGGATGGAATAATCCAAATTATCCTTTCTTTGTTGCAGGTTTCTTCTGGCAAACACTTGAAAATTATATTAATCGTAATATTATCACCATCGATACAAATTCATGGGATACACGCTTAGAATCTACTTTCTTTGGTACGACAATTCATGAATTACAACATTTAATTCAAGCAGATAATGATCCATCTGAAGAAACATGGCTTAACGAGGGAATGTCTACTTTCTCAGAATATTTAGGAGGATATGGCCATGAAGATGGATCGATTAATTTCTTCCTTGATCATCCGGAAAATTCTCTTGTGAATTGGGATGAACATTCTAATGCTGAGACAGGTCCAGAAACAATTGCTGATTATGGAGAAGTTTATCTATTTACTCTTTATCTATATGACAAGTTTGGTCATGACTTTATCAAATCGTTAGCAACTGATGGTACTTCACAAGGTATCGAAAGTGTAGAAAAGGTATTAAAGCAATATAAAACGAAAAAGAACTTTACAGATGTCTATCAAAATTTCATGACAGCCATTACATTGGATGATCGTTCAGTAAGCAAAGATTATGATATTGATAGCATTAATTTGCGAGATTTAGTGGTTGATCAACAAGGGACAAAACGTGGCAAAACAGTAGACTTTGAGAAAGCACAGGTTTATGAAAAACAAGGTGTTCCTGCTTGGGGCGGAGACTTTAAATCACTTGATTTTTCGAAAGAAATTAGAGGCATGAAGTTTAATGGAGCAGATTTCCTACCATTGCAGTGGAAATCAGTGAGTGATCCACTTGGATCCGGCAAACAAGTTTTATGGGGGAATACAGGTAGTCAAGCTGACAACCAAATGATTTTCGAAGCAGATCTGTCTACAGTCAATAATGCTACTTTGAAATTTGATCATTATTACCAAATTGAAGAACAATGGGACTTTGGTGCAGTCCAAGTATCTACGGATAATGGTGAAACCTGGACAAGTTTAGCAAATAGCAACACTAGAGAGGATATTACAGAAGAAGGCTATCCAAATACCAAAGGAAATTTACCTGGATTTACAGGAACAAATGGCGGCTGGACAGCTGAATCATTTGATCTTTCTAATTATGCAGGGAAAAAGGTGTTAATCGCATTCCGTTATATGACCGATTGGGGTTCAGAGGAAGCTGGTTGGTATATAAACAATATTAGTATACCAGAAATAGGATTATCTAAATCTGGATCTTCTACAGAAGGTTTCCAATCTATCGGACAAGTTAAAAAGGAATATCTAGAATATGTTGTGACATTTATTCAAACAAAGAAAAATGGTAAAGAACGTGTATATCATGTAAATCCATTTACAGTAACAGATGCACAGGCACTTGATATCCAAAAAATTCTAAAAGAAGGTAATGTGAAGATGATTACTTCTTATGCAGCAAAACCAGGTCTATTAAATCCAGTAGACTTTGCTTATGAAGTAATTTTAAAAGGGGATAAACCTAACAAAGGAAAGCAAAAGGGGAAAAATAAATAGTATGTAAGGGGGGTGCTTTAAGTGCAAAACTTATAGCATCCCCCCTTCTTTTTATGCCAGAAATTTGTTTAGTAGTATTGGTCCTATAATGGTCGAAATCAGGATTGTGCCACACTCTTCGTAAAGGTTTCTTTTCAGATAAGACCCTTCTCTGTAAATACAACTGTATTTTTCAGAAGTACATATAATATTATTTTATTGAGGTATGTAGTTGTCTGTGGGAAAACAGTTCTTTTCAGGAGTACAAAATAAAAACCTGATATGCTACAATATCGATATAATGTATGAAAGGGATGATGACCTTGTCTAACGTACTCAACACATTCGTTAATGACAACTTGCAAGAACTTCGTGACCAAGGCTTATACAACGAAATTGATCCCGTTGAAGGAGCTAATGGTCCAATTATTCAAGTACGTGGTAAGAAATTGATCAACCTATCTTCAAACAACTATCTTGGCTTAGCAACAAATCCAGAGTTAAAGGAAATTGCTAAAAAAACAATTGACTCTTATGGTGTAGGTGCAGGAGCCGTTCGTACTATTAACGGTACACTTGATCTACATGTGAAATTAGAAGAAAAATTAGCAGAGTTTAAAGGAACCGAAGCAGCGATATCTTATCAATCTGGTTTTAACTGCAATATGGCCGCTATCTCTGCTGTAATGGATAAAAATGATGCAATTCTCTCTGACCAGTTAAATCATGCTTCCATTATTGATGGTTGTAGACTATCAAAAGCAAAAATTATTGCTTATAACCATTCCAATATGGAAGATCTTCGTAAAAAGGCAAAAGAAGCAACTGAATCTGGTCTTTATAATAAAGTCATGGTCATTACTGATGGCGTCTTTTCAATGGATGGCGATATCGCAAAACTTCCTGAAATCGTTGAGATTGCAAAAGAATTTGACCTTATTACATATGTCGATGATGCTCATGGCTCAGGTGTAACAGGTAAAGGAAAAGGGACTGTAAAACAATTCGGTCTACAAAATGACATTGACTTCCAAATTGGTACGCTATCCAAAGCAATCGGCGTTGTTGGTGGTTATGTAGCAGGAAAGAAAAACCTAATCGATTGGTTAAAAGTTCGTTCACGTCCATTTTTATTCTCAACAGCATTACCACCAGGTGACGTAGCAGCAATTACACATGCAGTTCAAATGTTAATCGATTCAACAGAACTATGTGACAAGCTTTGGGAAAATGGCGATTATTTAAAAGCAGGACTTAAAAAACTTGGCTTTAACATCGGTCATTCAGAAACACCAATCACACCATGTATTATCGGAGATGAAAAACTAACACAGCAATTCTCATCTCGTCTAATTGAGGAAGGCGTTTATGCAAAAGCGATTGTCTTCCCAACTGTTCCAAAAGGTACTGGTCGCGTTCGTAATATGCCTACAGCAGCCCATACGAAAGAAATGCTAGATGATGCATTAGCTATTTATGAAAAAGTGGGTAAAGAATTAGGGGTTATTTAGTAAAGAAACTAGAAGTATATTATGGATTTTAAAAGAATGCTATGAAGATTGTTTTAAACGTCTTCATAGCATTTTTGATGTTATTTAATGATTGGGTCTATATTTTGGAATATAAAGAAATTACTTTATTTAAAAATTAGTTTTTCGCTAGTTCAGCTTTTTCTTTAAATAAACCTAGTTTTGCAATTCTTTGAATGCCTTCTTTTAATCGTTGTTCATCTACTAATAAGCCTACTCGTATATAACCTTCTCCATACTTACCAAATCCATTACCAGCAGCGACAGCAACGTCTGCTTTTTCTAAAAGTAAATCAGCAAATTGTTGACTTGTGAATCCTTCTGGAACGGGAAGCCATGCAAAGAAAGATCCTCTTGGTGCAGTTACAGGCCAACCAACTTCGGCACAAGCATTGATCAACGCGTTTCTTCTGTTTTCATAAATAGCCACTTGTTTCGTCACGCAAGATTGGTCTCCAGTTAATGCTTCAACTGCTGCAAGTTGTATAGCAGGGAATAGGCTAACAAAGAGGTGATCTTGTATAAGGTTTAATGCTTCGACAATTTGTGCATTACCAACTGCGAAACCAACACGCCAGCCTGCCATATTATACGTTTTGGATAATGTATAGCATTCAATGCCAACGTCTTTGGCTCCTTCAGTTTGAAGAAAACTAATTGGTTTTTTACCATCAAAGCCAATAGCTCCATAGGCGAAATCTTGCAGTACAACAATATTATTTTCTTTTGCTAATTTGACGGTGTCCTCATAAAATTCTTTTGTAGCAACCCCGCCTGTAGGATTATTTGGGTAGTTTAAATACATTAATTTTGCTTGTTTCTTAACATCTTCAGAAAGCTTTTGATAATCTGGAAGGAAGTCATTTTCAGCCAATAGTGGCATTGTTTCAAATTGAACATCAGCCAATGTGACACCAGATAAATAATCAGGATATCCAGGGTCTGGTAATAACATTGTGTCCCCAGGGTTCAAAATGGCTAAAGGTAGTTCAACAAGCCCGGCCTTCGCACCGAAAAGAACCGCTACTTCTGTAGCAGGGTCAATATCCACATCGTATTCACGTTTATAAAATGTAGCGACTGCTTCTTTTAACTCAGGTAATCCACGGAATGGTGAGTATTTATGCATTTGTGGATTAGCGGTTGCTTCTTGCATGACTTTGACGATATGTGGCGGAGTAGGTTGATCTGGATTTCCTTGCCCTAAGTTTATAACATCTCTTCCTTCTGCAACTGCAGCACTTACTTGCTTCACAAGATTTGCAAAAAACTGTTTCGGTAAATTTTGTAGTTTTGTGGATAACTCCATTATGCATTCCTCCGATTGATATATTAGTATTGTGTTGAGTTCATGTACTATACATTTCAATCTCATATAGATAGAATAGTATAAAGATGAATTTTCAGAATTGAATAACGATTTAGTGAAAATACTATAACCTTTTTAGAAAAATGTCCATAGGTGGTGCAAAAATGAAAATAGGATGTATTCAATTAAACGTAGCTTTTGGAGATGTTGAAAAAAATTTCACAAGGGCAGAAGCATTTATAAGAGAGGCAGCTAGTAAAGGTGCTGAGCTCGTTATTTTGCCAGAAATGTGGAATACGGGTTACGCATTAGAAAAACTAGAAGAATTAGCAGATGTAAATGGAGAAAGAACAAAGAAATTTCTCCAAGCATTAGCTATGGAGCTCCATATTCACATTGTAGGTGGATCAGTAGCGACGAAAAAAGAAGAAGGATTTTATAATACGATGTACACGGTGAATCGCGATGGTGAACTAGTTGGAGAGTATGATAAAGCACATTTGTTCCGTTTGATGGATGAGCACTTACATCTTTCAGCTGGTGAAGGGCAAAATAATTTTGAATTAGGAGACATACAAGCTGCTGGGGTGATTTGTTATGATATCCGCTTCCCAGAATGGCTTCGTCTTCATGCGTTAAATGGCGCAAAGGTAATATTTGTCTCAGCACAATGGCCAATAGCAAGAATCGATCACTGGAAAACGTTGTTACAAGCTCGTGCTATTGAAAACCAAAGCTTTATCATTGCGGTAAATCGCATTAGTCATAAAAAAGAAAACTTTAATGGTCAATCGATGGTGATTGAGCCATGGGGAGAAGTATTGTGGACAGGGAGCGAAGAAGAAGAGTTAGCCATAGTCGATGTTGACTTTTCAAAAGTCGATGAGGTGCGTCAGAAGATTCCAGTATATGATGATAGACGCCCAGAATTGTATAAGGATATTTTGAAATAATTATTTAAACCCATTTTGCTGAGCAGAGTGGGTTTTAGTTTGGGGATTTTCATATATTTTTTTACGGATTAAAGCATGAGAACTAAATGGACGCATTATGAAAGCCTTTTTTAATTAATGACATCAATTTCACGGAACGTGGATACAATTCAAAATTGCGTGGATTGAAGACGAGAAAGCGTGGATTAAACATGCATTTGCGTGGATTGAAGACAGAAAGGCGTGGATTGAACAAGAAATTCCGTGGATTAAATAGCACGATCTTTAAACGGACTTCCTGAAAAGGATAATACCAACAAAAATATTGTTGTTTATTGGTAAGTGCGAATTCTTACTTGCCATCTCACTTATCTCATTTTAAAATAAGAACAAACGTTCCTTTTGTGAGGTGTGCTGAAATGTATGAAAATATGCCGAGAAGATCCATTATGTGTATAGATATGAGATGTTTTTATGCTAGTTGTATGGCTACTTTAGCTCATTTAGACGTTGAAAAAGAGGCAATTGCAGTTATAGGGAATTTCGAACAAAAAGGAAGTATTGTACTGGCTGCTTCTCCAATAATGAAACAACGTTTTCAAGTGAAAACTGGAACGAGACTATATGAGATACCGAAGCATCCAGATATTCATTTGTTTGAACCTAAGATGGAATACTTTGTACGCATGTCAGTCGAAATCACCAAGTTATTGAACAGCTATGTGCCGAAGGAGGCCATCCATGTATACAGCATTGACGAAAGTTTTGTGGATCTGACTGGCACTGAAAAACTGTGGGGAGATCCTGTAGAAACAGCACACCAAATCCAATATGAACTCTATAACCAATTTGAAATTCCTAGCACAGTTGGGATGGGTCCTAATATGTTATTAGCAAAACTTGCACTTGATTTAGATGCAAAAAAAACAGGGTTTGCGAAGTGGGACTTTGAAGATGTAGAAAAAAAGCTATGGCCTGTTGCACCATTATCTAAAATGTGGGGAATTGGCCATCGAATCGAGCGAACCCTTAATAATATGGGGATTTTTTCTGTTGGGGATTTAGCGCACGCTGATTTAACAACATTAGAAAGGCATTTTGGTATTATGGGCAATCAACTCTACTATCACGCTTGGGGAATTGATCTATCAAAAGTTGGCGAAGCGCCATTGATAGAAGGTCAAATTAGTTATGGTAAAAGCCAAATATTGATGCGGGATTACAACACTAAAACGGAAGTGCTCGCCGTACTTCTAGAAATGTGTGAAGATGTGGCAAGAAGAGCGCGTGAAGCTTATAAAGTAGGACGTACGATTACGCTTGGGATTTCTTATAGCAAAAACGCTTTTGGAGGAGGTTTCCAGCGTTCACGTACGATAGATGAAGCAACAAACGATACGATGATTATTTATCAAATTTGCCAACAGATATTGAACGAACAATACAACGAGCGCCCTGTACGACAAATCAGTGTCAGTATTTCAAAGTTAGAATCAGAACATTCTATGCAACTTAGTTTTTTTGATAAAACACGTTGGAAACGGCGACAACTTGGGACCACAATGGATCACCTTCGTACCCACTATGGTTCTACGGCTCTATTACGTGCCGTATCATATACAAATGCAGGAACAGCTATCGATCGTTCTAAATTACTCGGTGGGCATAAAATTTAAATCTAAAACTGATTCCAATACTAAGGAGTGGTATTACAAATGTTACGTGATCGAGGTAACATAAAATGGACTGCGATGATGTTGCCAGAACATGTACAAAGACTAAGAACCTGGCAACAAGAAGATCAGCAAATCACAAAGCCGACCTTTGATGAATGGACCCTACAAGCCTTAGAGGAAGAACTTTTGCAAGCATATTACGGCAAAAAAGAAGTATTATTAGACGTTTGGCACCAACAAACTAGTGTTCACTATAGAGGAATCATCACCAAACTAATTAGCGAAGAAAAAAAGCTATGCCTACACAATGATACCCAATATAAAGATAAATGGGTTCCGGTAGAATTTATCCTCAATGTTAAGGTATTTGAATAATAGACATAAAATAAGCCAATATAAAAATATTTTTAAATAATTTATTTTTTCTAAAAATAGATTGACAAATAATATAAAAAGAAATAATATGGTTAACATAAACTTACAACTTAACAAATGGAATTTATCAAGAGTGACTGAGGGATAGGCCCTGTGAAGTCCAGCAACCCCCGTTTGGGAAGGTGCTAATTCCTACAGAATTTATTTCTGAAAGATAAATCGACATCTGATTAGAAGATACATCTTTCAGTAGAAGGATGTATCTTTTTTTAGTAGGAATACATAGTTTTTCAATAGAAATTATGAATTTTTGTGCAATAGTAATTTAACAATGATTAGAGGGATGTATATGCTGGAAATACAAAATGTATCAAAGATTTACAAGGTAAAAAAGAAAAGCGTAACCGGTGTAGATCATGTCTCATTGACAATTGATAACGGAGAGATATTTGGAATAGTTGGTTATTCTGGAGCAGGCAAGAGTTCCTTATTACGGTGCATTAATTTATTAGAACAGCCAACAGATGGACAGATATTAATCGATGGTCAAGATTTAACAAAATTAAAAGGTGAGCAACTTCGACAAGCACGATTGAAAATCGGGATGATTTTCCAACACTTTTACTTAATTAGCCAAAAAACAGTAGGGGAAAATATTGAGTTTGCATTGAAAGCTGCAAATATATCAAAAGTAAAGAGAAATGAAAGAGTCAAAGAGTTGCTCCATATGGTTGGTTTGTCAGATAAAAAAGATGTGTTTCCAGCCCAGTTAAGTGGTGGACAAAAACAGCGTGTGGGAATCGCAAGAGCATTAGCTAATAACCCCTCTATATTACTTTGCGATGAAGCAACATCAGCGCTTGACCCAACAACAACAACCTCTATTTTACGATTGTTAAAGAAAATCAACCGAGAACTTGGTATTACAATTATTCTAATAACACATGAAATGGACGTTGTGAAGGAAATTTGTGATCGCATGGCGATTATGCAAAATGGAAAGGTAATCGAAGAAGGGTCGGTTTATGATATTTTCGCCAACCCTGAAAAGCCCCTAACGCAAGAATTTATAAACAGTGTAGTGTCGTTTGATATTCCACCAACCATTTTACAAAACGTCAAGGGGAGAATTGTTAAAATCTTATTCAAAGGTGATGTAGCTGGCGAAGGTGTCATTTCAGATATGCTACAACAATTTGAAGTACGTGGGAACTTTCTACATGGCACGATTGAATATATACAGGAAAGGCCACTCGGCATTTTCCTAATGGAACTGAATGGGCAAGTTGCAGATATTAACCGTTCGATTTCCTATATGGAAAGTCGTGGAGTCACAGTGGAGGTGTTAGACAATGTTATTTGATCCTAGTCATTTTACAGAAATGCTTCCTGATATTTGGAAAGCATTTGGTCAAACGCTTCTAATGGTAGGGATTTCTTTAGCAGTAGCCTTGGTGATTGGTTTACCACTTGGTTTGCTTTTATTCATCACAGGAAAAGGCTTGTTTTCTACAAGTAGATCCGGTTTACTTGGTAACCGCTTTGTGAATGTAGTGGTTGGCTTTATCGTTAACTTAATACGTTCAATTCCATATATCATTCTTTTAGTAGCGTTATTCCCAGTTACTAAGTGGTTAATAGGCGATACGATAGGGCCTATTGCAGCAAGTGTTTCTTTGTCAGTCGCATCAATTCCGTTTTTCGCAAGACTTGTTGAAACATCACTTCGAGAAATTGATAAAGGTGTTATTGAGGCGTCTATTGCTGTAGGGGCGACGCGTTGGATGATTATTAAGGACGTGTTACTCCCAGAAGCAAAGTCTGGTGTCATTCAAGGAATCACCATGACAATTATTAGTTTAGTAGCATACTCAGCAATGGCAGGAATCATCGGTGGTGGTGGTATTGGTGACCTAGCAATTCGCTTTGGTTACTACCGTTATGACAACACTATTATGATTGCGACAGTTGTTATATTAATCATCATTGTCCAAGCAATTCAATTAGCAGGAGACGCGATTGCAAAAGCAGTCGATAAACGTTAAAAGTAACTAGCATTCTGAAAAAATAGCTTTTTATAAAAAATTGGGGGTTTTAAACATGAAGAAATTTTTGTTTAGCGTATTAACGCTAGTACTAGCAGTGGCTTTAGCGGCTTGTGGTGGAGATAAATCAAAAGATACAAGTAAAGCAACAAAAACAAAAGACATTACAATTGGTGCAACAGCAGGTCCATATAGTGATATGCTTAAAAAAGCAATCGTACCGGAGCTTGAAAAGAAAGGATACAAAGTAGAGTTAAAAGAATTTAGTGATTATATCCAACCGAACAAAGCATTAGATTCTGGTGACATTGATGCGAATTTATTCCAACACTCTATCTACTTAGAAAACTTTAACAAACAAAATGGAACAAAAATCAAAGGTCTAATCATTGTACCAACAGCACCAATGGGCTTTTTCTCTAAAAAATATAAATCAGTCGATGATATCAAAGATGGAGCAACAATTGCCATTGCAAACGACCCATCAAACTTAGCTCGTACTTTAAAATCTTTACAAGATCAGGGACTAGTCAAAATTGATGATAATATTGACCAATTAAAAGCTTCTACAAAAGATATAAAGGAAAATCCTAAAAACTTAAAATTCAAAGAAATTGAAGCAGCAGGACTTCCTCGTGCTGTAGAAAGTGCGGATCTAGCTGGTGTACCAGGAAACTTTGCATTAGCAGCAGGTATGAAATTAGACGATGCCGTATTCCTAGAAAACATGCCTGATCAATTCCGTAATGTCGTAGCAGTGCGTGAAGCAGATGAAAATTCACAACTTGCAAAAGATCTTAAAGAAGTTGTTGAATCTGATGAATTTGAAAAAGTAATCGATTCACAATTCAAAGGATTTGGTAAACCTGATTGGATGAAAAATAAATAGAATCAGTCCTAATCGCATATGTTCGATATAAACAAAAAGGGAAATTGCCTGGCGCAATTTTCCTTTTTATATGGGCTATTCAACATTCTTTTATAGAAAAGCAGCCAATCAGCTTTTCATTTTCCCTTCCATTTCTTGAAAGCTATAAACGAGCAAATACTTTTGAATACCTCTAGCTTGTTTAATAGCTTTTGTTGAATGATACTTAAAATTTTTCCTATCTTGTTGTTTAAAAGAGATTAAACTTTCAATGGAAGGCGACATCCACTTTTCTGTGAATTTGGGTATTAAAGCTTTAGCTTGTTCATAGTTTCCTAAAAATACTTCACTGTGGGCAATCATATAGCTTTGGAATGGTTCTCTTGTAATTTGCTTTGCTTCAGATAAGGCACGATGATAATCCTTTTCTAGCATTGCAAGTATAGAAGCGTAGTTATGCTTGACGTACGGTTGCTTATAGGAGGTGATTATTTTTTGTAGAGCGGCTTTTTGTTCGGCGACAGTCTGATGTGCGATTGCATACGGGTATGCATAGAGAGAGCGATGCTTATTTGATTCAAGAAAATGTTCCACTTTTTTTAGATTGTTTGTCCATAATAATGCGTTGAAGTGAGGATACATGGTAGATGAAAAAACATAAAGAAAAAGTAAAATGAAAATTAGCCATTTAGATATATCCATTAATAGCAAAAAAGTACAAGCGATAATTGCAAATAAATAAATCAGTGTCAATTTCCATAATTGCATGAGCTTCACTCCTTTTCATTTATTATAATTAAAATATTCGAAAAAGTCTTTTTGTATATGTGTTCTTTTAAGAGAAACAACTATTGTGTTTTTAAAGAATACAATATATAATATTTTTAACGAAAAATATAGTAATAACGTTAAATAAAAGCGTTATTAATGTACACTCTAAAAATACAGTTGTATTTTTAGAAAATATGTACACTCCAAAAATACATATGTAGTTGACAGAAGGAGGAGTAACAATGAAAAAAATTATGATTACTGGTGCATGTGGACAAATTGGATCTGAGTTAGTGGCGAAATTACGCGATGAATATGGTAAGGATAATGTGTTGGCGACAGATATAAGAAAAGTATCTACACAAGCAGGACCGTTTGAGGTTCTTGATGTCATGGATGCTACACGTATGCACGATATAGCAAAAGCATTTGGTGCCGATACAATGATGCATATGGCGGCGTTATTATCTGCAACTGCAGAAGAAAAACCACTATTCGCTTGGAATTTAAATATGGGTGGCCTTGTTAATGCATTAGAAGTTTCTCGTGAATTAGGTTTACAATTCTTCACACCAAGTTCTATCGGTGCATTTGGACCTTCAACACCAAAACATAATACGCCTCAAGATACTTTGCAACGTCCAACAACCATGTATGGTGTTAACAAAGTGGCTGGTGAGCTTTTATGTGACTACTATCATACTCGTTTTGGATTAGATACACGCGGTGTCCGTTTCCCAGGTTTAATCTCAAATGTTACGCCTCCTGGTGGTGGTACAACAGATTATGCTGTTGATATTTACTACAAAGCTGTACAAGAAGGAAAATATACGTCTTATATCGCAAAAGATACTTACATGGATATGATGTATATGCCAGATGCCTTACAAGCAATTGTTGACTTGATGGAAGCAAACCCAGATAAGTTAATACACAGAAATGCCTTTAACTTAACAGCTATGAGTTTTGAACCTGAACAAATAGCTGCTTCTATTCGCAAACAAATGCCTAAATTCAAAATGGATTATGACGTAGATCCCGTTCGTCAAGCGATTGCAGATAGCTGGCCAGATTCTCTTGATGCAAGTGCCGCAAAAGAGGAATGGGGATTTAACGCAAAATATGATTTAGATGCAATGACAATAGATATGCTAAAAAAATTAGAAAAAAAAATTAGCCATTCAGCATAATTTTGAACAAAAAGAGAATCCCATTCTGGATGAATTGGGATTCTCTTTTTTATGAAATAAAGGAGTACCAAAAAGAAATAAAACACTCTAAAAAAGAAATAAACCTCATTAAAATGGAAACAACAACACCTAACTAAAAATTATTGCAATCCTTTAGCGATAATAATAAGTTTACCTTGATCTAACTCTTTTTCTGCAACAGCTGCTTCTTCTTTGCTTAACCCTATAGCTTCCATTTGGTTGCGAAGTTCGTTTCCACGAGAAACGATAATATTTTTCATCGTATTAAAAAAGCCTTGGTCCTTCATCCCTACTTCAGCAGTTTTGAAAGCATTAGTAATATCTTCTTCACGTTCATCGTAGTGGGCAAAAACATAAATACTATCACGTTTAAGACCTTGTGATTCCAACTTCTCAATCTGACTTTTTGCTTGAACTACATTTTCTACAGAAAAATTATGAATCATAAGCTTCTCCTCCTATTTGAATTCTCCTTAAGTTATTCCCAAAAGTGACAAGAATACACGTTGTTTTCATATTTTCAGCGTACATCGGTATAAAATATTTTAATCTACTACCATATATTCACACATAATTCTCTTAAGAAATCATAGTATTAACTAGATTGAATTGATTTCATTATTTTTAAACTTTTTAAATAAAGTTTACTAATGGAATTGGGTCTCATATAGATAAATGCATAATATGGATGGAAAATATCTACATTATGTGAAAACTTACTTGATGTGTTTTTAAAAGTATTTTTACAAAGGAGATGATTTAACATGATGCAAGCACCGTTAGTATTAACAGATTTCGTAAAGAGGGCAGAGCGTTATTTTCCAAAGAAACTCATTATTTCAAGAACGGCAGAAAATACGATTCATCGTATAACTTACAAGGAGTTTGGACAACGTACTAGAAAGTTAGCAAAAGCTTTAACCAAATTAGGCATGAAGAGGGGCACAAAGGTTGGTTCTTTTGCATGGAATCATCATCGACATTTAGAAGCATATTTTGCGGTTCCTTGTGCAGGAGCAGTTCTTCACATGATTAATATCCGTCTCTCACCAGAACATATTATTTATATTATCAATCATGCAGAAGATGAGATTCTATTAATTGATGGGGATCTATTTCCATTGGTAGAAAAGGCAATTCCAATGTTAAAGTCAGTAAAACATATTGTCGTCATGCAAGATGGATTAGAACTACCTGAAACAACGCTAGAGAATGTTCATTCATACGAACAATTACTAGCCGATGCGGGAGAGGATTACGAATTCCCAGAGGACTTAGATGAAAATATGCCAGCTGGGATGTGCTATACAAGTGCAACTACAGGATTTCCTAAGGGCGTTGTTTATACGCATCGTAGTTTAGTACTTCACAGTATAGCACTTGGTTTAGCAGATTCACTTGGGATTCGCGAAAGTGATGTGGCTATGCCAGTTGTTCCAATGTTCCATGTAAATGCATGGGGAATGCCTTTTGCTGCAGTTAATTTTGGAACAACTCAAGTATTACCAGGCCCAATGTTCACGCCAGCATTATTATTAGATTTGATAGAACAAGAAAAAGTGACATTAACAGCCGGCGTACCAACAATTTGGCTAGGGGTTTTAAAAGAATTAGAAGGGAATCCTAGAGATATTTCTTCTTTACGTACCATTATAAGTGGTGGATCAGCTTCACCGAAAGGTTTGATCAAAGCCTTTGAAGAAAAGTATAACGTACCATTTATCGTAGGCTATGGTATGACAGAAACTTCACCGATAGTTAGTTTATCTACCTATACTACTGAAATGGAGCAATGGTCAAAAGAAGAAAAATTAGACATTCGTGCAACACAAGGTTTAACAGTATCTTTGATCGAAACTCGTGTTGTAAATGAGACTGGTGAAGTGCCTTGGGACGGAAAGACGATGGGTGAGTTAACAATCAGGGGACCATGGATTGCCGACGAATACTATCGTGACGAAAGAACAGCAGAAGCATTTAAAGACGGTTGGTTATATACAGGAGACATCGCAGTCATGACACCTGAAGGTTATATTAAAATAACTGATCGTGTAAAAGATCTGATTAAGAGTGGGGGAGAATGGATTTCCTCGGTAGATCTTGAAAACGCTTTAATGACACATGAAGATGTGTTTGAAGCAGCCGTTATTGCGATACCAGATGAAAAATGGCAAGAAAGGCCGTTAGCATGTATCGTTCTAAAAGAAGGAAGAACAACGACAAAAGAACAATTACTTACCTATTTAGAAGGACAATTTGCAAAATGGTGGGTACCAGATCATGTAGTTTTCTTAAAGGAAATCCCTAAGACATCTGTTGGGAAATTCCTAAAAGCAAAACTTCGAGAAGATTTAAAAAGTCTAAAATTATAAAATTACAAAAGAGCAATTTCCTATGTCAACCTGACAGGAAATTGCTCTTTTTTATAAAATACTAATCTATTAATCGACCAAAGTGAATGCGCTTATTAAGTGCTGATATAACGGGAATTCCGACAGCCATTACAACAAATTCACCAACAGCTACTGTCAACCATGTAAATAGGAATGGTAGATTTAACGCAAGATTCAACTCAATTGCAATGATGAACATTGTAATCGTGAACACAATTGTATTGAAAATCATGCGAGATAGTTGGCCTTTGATAAAGCGAGCCGAAAAAATAGTAATGCTAAGTGCTAGAATCGATTGTCCTACACCAAATACTAAATCATACGTTCCAAGTGGTGAGAAAAGATTAGTGACAACTACACCAAGTACAATGCCAATCATATATTTTTTGTTGAAAACAACAAGATGATTGAACATTTCTGATATGCGAAATTGTACATTTGTAAAGCCAAAGGGCGCAATAAGCATTGAAACCGCAACGTAAAGAGCGGCAATAATTGCGCTAACTGCTAAAGATTTTGTCTTCATTATTAAGTTCCCCCTAGTTTTTTTACGTGGGATGGTCTCGAACCACGTTACTTTTAATCAACCAAAAATCAATTCTAAATCTATGAAAATAGAATGTCAAACTTTCATTAATTAAAAGAGTGATTAAATAGGCTATTGAGTACATTAAAAAATTCACAAATTAGACACAAATTAAAGGAGGACTCTGGAACTCCTTATACGCCAATGATTCAACGGGTTGAAGCGCTAAAGTTTAGCGTCTTAAAGTTTTCAAATATTCTAAATATTATTGACTATTGTAAGAGCATTCTGTAATATTACAATAATTCTTTATTATATAGAAGAAAAATAGGGGGATTGCTATATGAAGAAAACAAAAAAGTATGTATTACTTTTAATAACAGCTATAGTCGTTTTAGCCTTAGCAGCATGTGGTAGCAAAAATGATTCATCATCTAACAAAGAAGATTCAAAAGCAGGGGCAGATAGCAAAACATATAAAGTTGGTATAACACAAATAGTGGAGCATCCATCATTAAACGAAGCTACAAAAGGATTTAAAGCAGCACTAAAAGATGCTGGTTTAAAAGTTGAGTATCAAACAGAAATTGCGCAAGGCGATCAAAGTGTTAATACAACAGCAGCTAATAATTTAGTAGGCAGCGGAGCGGATTTGATCTTTGCAAATTCAACACCAAGTGCTCAAGCTGTAGCAGCAGCAACATCTGATATCCCAATTGTGTTCACATCAGTAACAGATGCAGTAGGGGCAGAATTAGTTAAATCAATGGAAAAACCAGGTGGTAACGTAACAGGAACGGTAGATACACATCCTGAAGCAATTCCAGATACTGTGAAGTTCTTATCCGAACAATTAGGGGCTAAAAAAGTAGGAATGGTATTTAACTCTGGTGAACAAAATTCACGAGTACAAGTTGATAGAGTGAAAAAGGAAGCAAAAAATGCTGGAATTACAATAGTAGAAGCATCTGCATCTACATCAGCGGAGGTAAAACAAGCGACAGAATCACTAGTTAGTAAAGTTGATGCAATTTACATTATTACTGATAACACAGTAGTATCAGCTCTTGAATCTGTATTAGATGTAGCAAATGACAAGAAAATTCCTGTCATGGTAGGGGAATTAGATTCAGTAGCACGCGGTGGTCTTGGAGCATACGGTTTCAGTTATTATGATATTGGTTATGAAGCTGGACAAAAAGCTGTAGAAATTCTAAAGGATGGTAAAAAGCCAGCAGATATTCCTGTAGAATACCCTGCAAACTTAAAGTTGGAAATTAACAAAACAACAGCAGATAAAATTGGCGTAGACATTAAAGAAGAATGGAAAGCAGAAGTAGTTAAATAGATTGGAGATGATTCATGTGTTTACAGCAATTTTTGGCTCAGTGGAGCAAGGGATCATCTACGCTATTATGGCACTCGGAGTGTATCTAACATTCCGAGTGTTAGATTTTCCTGATTTAACAGTAGACGGCAGTTTTGTAACAGGTGCCGCAACCGCAGCAACAATGATTACACTAGGATACAATCCGATTATTTCCACATTATGTGCAACATTAGCTGGCTTTGTTGCCGGTTCAATTACAGGCCTCCTACACACTAAAGCAAAAATCAATCCACTACTATCAGGGATATTAATGATGATTGCTTTATACTCCATTAACTTGCGAATTATGGGATTGACTATAGATACAGCTGTTGGACGCCCGAATATTCCACTCGCAAACTCAGATTCACTTTTTACTCTATTTTTGGGATTTTGGGAAAAGTTTGGAATAGATACTGCTTTAAACAACATGTTACTAAGCATAGGTGTAGAACATGTTCCGAATACATGGGGCACAATTTTTATCATGTTCGTTTTGACATTTGCGATTAAGTTTACCTTCGACTGGTTCTTAAAAACAGAAGTGGGTTTAGCAATTCGTGCAACAGGAGATAACGACAAGATGATTCGTAGTTTCTCTGCAAATACAGATACACTAGTGATTTTAGGGTTAGGTTTATCCAATGGACTGGTTGCACTATCAGGCGCTCTAATTGCACAATATGGTAAATTTGCTGATGTTGGAATGGGAATCGGCATGATCGTTATTGGGTTAGCTTCTGTTATTATTGGGGAAGCCATTTTCGGAACAAAGACAATCGTTCGTACAACATTTGCTGTCATTTTCGGTGCGATTATTTATCGAATTGTTCTTGCATTAGCATTACAAGTAGAGTTTTTAGATACAGGAGATATGAAGTTAATCACAGCAATTATAGTTGTCATAGCATTAGTGGTACCAACGCTTCGAAAAAAACGGAAAGACAAGGTTCGAAAGGCAAAACGTCGTGCAGAACGTGCTTTAGCAGAAAGACGGGAGGCGAAGACAATTGCTTAACCTAAAAGGAATCAACAAAATCTTCAATGAAGCAACGCCCGATGAAAAAGTAGCTCTAGATAATATTACTCTAGACTTAAAAGAAGGGGATTTTGTCACGGTTATTGGTAGTAACGGTGCTGGAAAGTCAACAATGATGAACATGATTTCCGGAGCTTTACTTCCTGACTTTGGGCATATAAAAATTGATGGTAAAGATGTAACAAGATTACCAGAATATAAACGTTCACAATTTATAGGTCGTGTATTCCAAGATCCAATGGCAGGAACAGCGCCAACGATGACAATCGAGGAGAACCTTGCCATTGCGTATTCGCGTCATCAAAAACGTTCACTACGTATTGGTGTAAATAAAAAACGTAGAGAATTTTTTAAAGAATCTTTAGCAACCTTACATTTAAATCTAGAAAATCGCTTAAATGCGAAGGTCGGTCTTTTATCAGGTGGGGAACGCCAAGCATTATCACTATTAATGGCAACCTTTACTAAACCTAATATTCTCTTGCTTGATGAACATACAGCGGCACTTGATCCATCAAGAGCGGAACTAATCACGAATCTTACTAAACAACTTGTTGAAAAAGATAACCTAACTACATTAATGGTAACGCATAATATGCAACAAGCCATTGACTTAGGAAATCGACTAATTATGATGGATAAGGGACAAATCATTTTAGAAGTAGAACCATCAGCGAAAAAAGATTTACAAATCGATGATTTAATGGCCGAATTCCAACGTATACGTGGAGAGAAAATGGTGTCAGATCGAACTCTATTAAGTGTTTAATAAGGAGAAATACCGGTGACTTTCTGTTTTACTTTGAACGGAAAGTCGCCTTTTTCTCTATTTTTTACATGATTTGTTTGAAATTGAAACCGTGCACCCGAAAATCGTCTTTCTAGAAAGGAAATTTATGCTTTTAAATAAAAAACTTAATATTAAATCGAATCGCTCATACTCATACGCCTAAGAAAATGAATTATTATAGCCTAAAGGATATAATTAAATTAAGTTTAATAAACAAAAAAGGTCCTGCAAACAAATATCCGTTATAATAGAATAAATTCAGTTACCATTAACGAATCTACCAAGAGTCGAGGAGCATTCATATGAATAAATTTTTGCCAAATTTATGGAGTACACTTTTATTATTAGTCGTAGGCTTTTTAACAATTGTTGGTGCTATTGCTCAAATTGCTAACAATCCGGATTTAACTAGTTGGACATGGCGTCAATTTGTTATGCTTTTTGTTGGAATATGTGTTTATTTTTCATTTTCATTTTTAGGCTTTTATTATTTGATTGCTCGTATAAAGAAACGTGGGATTTGCTGGGACGATGAAGGGGTTAAGATAGATTTTAGTCATCATAAAATCTATTGGTATGAAATTGAAGATATACAATGCATAAATCATCCTGGCATTGGTAGATCAACGGTTATTTCTACATCGGAAAAGTATGGAAAAGACATCCAAAAGCGCCTTAGTAAATGGAACCCGACAGTGTCTGGTTACTCTTTTGATATATTTTGGGTCAGCGTACAAAATGCTAAAACGATGCATGAACAGCTTCTAAATGAGTTTGAAAATCATAAAAAAAGTAAAGTATCAGCATTTCATAACAACTATTCAATACAGTAAAACCTCCAAAGATCATGGCTTCTTTGGAGGTTTTGTTACGTTACATAGGAAGATTTCAATTTGTTTTATTTAAAGTTAAGCTACATACTTATACTAATAATGCAAATAATGTACTATCATTGTTTACTTCTTTGAAAGAAAATCCATTATGCTTCATGCGATCGAGTAATCCTGCATAATCTTCAGGATTTTTTAATTCGATGCCTACTAGTGCAGGACCACTTTCTTTATTATTTTTCTTTGTATATTCAAAGGTTGTAATATCATCCTCTGGTCCTAATACTTCCGTTAGGAATTGGCGAAGTGCACCAGCTCGTTGTGGAAAACTAACAAGGAAATAATATAATAATCCTTCATGAATAAGTGATTTTTCTTTTATCTCTTGCATACGACTAATATCATTGTTACCGCCACTAATGATACAAACAACAGATTTGCCTTTAATTTGATCTTTATAATAATCGAGTGCAGCAACAGGTAGAGCACCAGCAGGCTCTGCAATAATTGCGTGCTTATTATATAAATCTAAAATTGTCGTACAATCTTTTCCCTCAGGTACTGTAACAATATCGTCTACATACTTTTTACAAATCTCAAATGTTTTTTCTCCAACACATTGAACAGCTGCTCCATCCACGAACTTATCAATATGAGGTAACTCGACTGGATGACCTTCAGCAAGAGCTTCTTTCATACTTGCTGCACCAGCAGGTTCAACACCAATAATAGAGGATTGTGGTGAAAGATTTTTAACGTACGCAGAGATTCCGGAGATTAGTCCGCCGCCCCCAATACTAGCAAATACAAAATCAAGTGGCTCTTCAATATCATTCATCACTTCCACAGCAACTGTACCTTGTCCGGCAATAATATCTGCATCATCGAATGGATGGATGAAAATATGACCATCTGCATCAGAAAACTCCATTGCACTTTTCGCGGAATCATCGAAAGTATCTCCAGCTAAAATAATTTCGACGAATTCACGACCAAACATCCTTACTTGATCAATCTTTTGCTTTGGTGTGGTTGTCGGCATGAAAATATGCCCGTAAATGCCTAAATGTGCACAAGCATAAGCTACACCTTGTGCATGATTTCCTGCACTTGCACAAACAACACCTTTTTCACGTGCTTGTTCTTCGATTGTTTTAATTTTATAGTAGGCCCCGCGAAGTTTAAACGAGCGAACATGTTGTAAATCTTCACGTTTTAAGTAAACATTACTTTCATATTTTTCTGATAAATATTCATTCTTTTGTAAAGGTGTATGTACGACGACATCCTTCAAAAATTGATAGGCGATTAGTACGTTTTCCACCTGTACAGTTTTGTCTTGTACAGTCACATTAAAACCTCCCACTTTCTGTAAGCTTCAAAAGAGTTTAACTAATTATAGCTCTAAAAATCCGAAATTTTAAGTCAATTCTAAATATTTTATATAATAATTACAAAAATGATGAAAAAGGTTATACGAACGATATTTTCGTTATAATAGAAAGAACATAATAAGAGGAAGGTTAGTGCAGTATGAACTTTTTTGAGAAGATGCAAAAGTTGACAGGAGTATGTCTGAATGAAGTACAACAAAAAGCTGTACGTTATTCGAAAGGACCGCTATTACTACTTGCATCCCCAGGGTCAGGGAAAACAACAACATTGAATATGAAAATAGGGTATTTATTATTGGTAAAAAAAGTACCTGCACATAAAATTCTAGCCATCACTTTTAGTAAGGCTTCAGCCGTAGACATGGCTGCAAGGTTTGATCAATTCTTCTCATCTGTTATTCGTGAACGTGTTCACTTTTCTACAATTCATAGTATTGCATTTCAAATTGTACGCGAGTATTTCTCTATTCATCACCAAAACTTTGAAATTATTGAGGGAAATCTGAACAATGATTTTGATAAAAAGACAATTTTGCGGAATATCTTCGCACAAAAACGCAATACAATTCCTTCTGAAGATGAAATGGATGAACTAATAACATACTGTAGTTTTGTCAAAAATAGAATGATTCCTGAAGATTCTCTTGTTCAAAAAAAGACGATGATGCCAGGGCTTGTAGATATGTATAAACAGTACGAAGCTTTTAAGGTCCAATATCCAGGATTAGTGCTATTAGATTTTGATGATATGTTAACTTATTGTTATAAAGCATTGAGTGAAGACGAGTTCTTACGAAACAAGTATCAACAACGATTTGAATATATTTTAACGGATGAAAGCCAAGATAACTCAGTTATTCAACATGAAATTGTCTATCTTCTAGCTGCTCCACAATTTAATATTTGTGTAGTAGCAGACGATGATCAGTCGATTTTTATGTGGCGGGGAGCAGATGTAAGAAAGCTTCTCAATTTTAAAAAGATCTATCCAAATGCCAAGACTGTGACGATGGCACAAAACTATCGCTCGACGTCAGAAATAGTAGATACTGCAAACGAATTTATTAAAAGGAATCGGCATCGTTATCCGAAGAAGATGTTCACAGAAAATCCAGCGGGTGAACCAATTGAAATTCATAATTTGAAACGCTATGATTTACAACTTAATTATGTTGTTGGTGAAATACAAAAAGCAGAACATCCATCAGAAGTTGCTATTTTATATCGCAACAATAACTCAGCCATTTTACTGTGCAATAAGCTAATGGATGAAGGCATTCCCTTCTATATGAAAGATGTTGAGTTAAAGTTTTTCCGTCATTGGATTGTAGAAGATATTTTAAATATTATGAGACTTTCTTATAATGATTCGCGCGTCGATATTTTGGAAAAGGTTTATACAAAAATTGGCGCCTATATTAAAAAAGGACAAATTCAACAACTACAAAGAAGTGCTAGTAAAGAATCAGCATTTGACCGGTTGCAAAAAATTGTCCATGCCCCGTACCAAGAGCAAGTGCTAAAAAGGGCAAAGCAAACCATTCATAAACTTCAAATACAAGAACCTTATGAAGCGATTCAAATAATTCGCCAAAAACTAGGATATGATAAGTCCTTGAAAAACATGGCTGAACATTTGCGGATGAATGAGGATAACTTATTCGACGTTTTAAATACATTAGAGCAAATTGCTAAAGAACGTCCAGATCTAGAATCATTTGCCCGACGCTTAAAAGAAATTGAAAAGCTAATGCGAACTTCTAAAATGTATAAAGGCCAAAACGTTGTAACTCTATCAACACTACATAGTTCAAAAGGATTGGAATATGACAGTGTATATATGATTGATTTAATCGAGGGGATTCTACCAAATCATGAGGATATTAAAGAGTACGAATTAGGAAATACAGATGAAATGGAAGAAGCAACACGCCTCTTTTATGTGGGGATGACACGAGCACGTCATCATTTAGAATTGCTAACTTACAATGTTCGAAGTGATGTGCATGTAAAAGAATCACGCTTTGTTCAAAATGTCCGTAGAATCATCGCGCCAGAAGATGTGAAACAAACGACAGCAAGGAAACAACCTAAACGCCCAAGTTATCAAGTAATATCTGAAAATGCAATTACAGATGAATCAGATTTAAGTATAGGACATGAAGTAGAACATCATTTATATGGAGTTGGAAGAATTACAAGCATTACGTTAGACTCAATTGAAATTGATTTTGAATCCGTAGGTCCTAAAAAGTTCATGCTAGATTTTTGTTTGAGTCATGGATATTTAAAAAGAACATAGGCAAATAAGGAATACACAATAATTTTACAAAATTACGATGAGAGTAAAGATCTTTCAACGGAATCTTATAGCAAAAATGACATTGAATATTTTATATCCAGTTTCAATCTGAAATATATTATTGAGGCGTATTATTAAAAAAAGGCTATACCAAAGTATTTAGAAGCATACTTTGGATAGCCTCTTCAAAAGGGACTTCTAATTCTAGAATTTCTCTTCAAAATCTTCATGCCAACGATAAGAATACATACGTTCAATGACAAGCCAGTTATCATCTTCTGTTGCACCTTCATTTTTTCGTTTGGCTTCTTCTTGTAAAATCCAACCAGTTTGTGAAATATGCGCATGCATAGAATTCCATTTAGCTTCTTTGACATCTTGAATATCATTCACGATATCTGGTTCGCCAAGTCCTTCTAGAGTATCGTTTGCAAAAGCAACACCATAAAGACGTGGTCGATTTTCTTCAGGGATGCGTCGTACTGCTCTGACTACTGCTCTTGCAGTTGCTTCATGGTCAGGGTGAACTGCATAGTTTGGATAGAAGGTAATGATTAGTGAAGGGTTTAATTCGTCAATAAGATCCGTCATCATTTGAACCATTTTCTCGTCATCTTCAAATTCAACGGTTTTATCACGTAAGCCCATCATACGTAAATCTTTAATACCGATTGCATCACATGAAGCTTTCAACTCTTCTTTACGAATAAGAGGAAGCCCTTCACGTGTAGTGAACGGAGGATTACCAAGATTTCGACCCATTTCACCTAAAGTAAGACAAGCATATGTAATCGGTGTGCCTGCTTTTGCATATTGCGCTAATGTTCCAGATACTCCGAATGCTTCATCATCTGGATGTGGGAATACGACAAGAATTTGACGTTCAGGTTGTAGCATGTTTTTTCAACTCCTTTTAATAAGCGAATGGTGTTTCGCTAATTTCTAAAGCAACGGCCAATTTGCCATCGTAGCCATGTCCAGCCATTAATAAGCGACCCAATTCATCTAGTTCATAGTGTGTAATACCTTGTGCGTAAACCCAACCATCATTATGCAGTTTTAAACCAACACGATGAGGTGCATCAGGGGTTACTTTACCTAATTCATAGCTCAATTTTACGTTGCGTATAAAGGCACCTGCATTAAATACTTTTTCATCAAAGTGACTTGCATACGCCCCATTTGTAGTTTCTAAATGTATATAGACATCTTTATTTGCAAAGGAATTCAGAAGTTCTTGCAGCTTTTTTGTATCTACTATTTCCATCAAAATGCTCCTTCCAGAAGATAGAATCTACTCTATAGTATAGAGAATTATTAAAGTAAATGCGATTGCTAAGCATTTTTATAATATAGCTTTTTAAAAAAGGTCCTTACCTTACAGGGCTTTTCGTAAGAAATTGTTCATAAAACTGAATTAACATATGCTATCATTAAAATTATCTGATTATTTTTAATTTTTGTTTTTGGAGGTGTAAAAAATGAAGGATTTTTCTAATCGTCTATTACAACTGATCTGCGCTATTATAGGGATTATTTTGATAAGTGGATTACCAATTTTAATAGAAGGTGTACAAAGTCATACATTTTTATTTACTTTTACTTATTATTTAGACGCTATAAAAAGTTCAGTACTCGATTTATGGCCGCTTAGTAATTTAATAATCTCTGACCAACTTGGACAATTTACAAGAGAAATAGCCTTTTACCCGTATGTTTTTAATAGTATTGTCTATTCCTTTGAAATCCTTCTTCTTGCTTTAATAGCAGCAATTATATGTGCAATTTTAGGTACTTTTTTAACTATGTCCCTTCCTCAGAAAATGCGTCAAAAAGTGAAATTGATTTTTTATTTTCTTGAATCAATACCCGATATATTAATCATTATGCTAGCTCAATTATCGGTTATTTATATTTACCAGCATACAGGCACGTTGATTTCAAAGGTAGCTGTAGTTGGTGATCAACGAATTTATTGGTTGCCTGTGTTATGTTTAATGATTTTACCAATGATCCAATTATACCGGCTAAGCATGTTAACATTTGAAGCGGAAGAAAGGGCGATGTATGTTGAATTTGCACGATCATTAGGCTTTAGTAAATTATTTGTTCTTTTTGTACATATGTTTCGAAATGCAATTATTAGTGTTTTCTTTCAATCGAAAAAAACGATGTGGTTCATGTTATCCAATTTATTTATTTTAGAGAGAATGTTTAATATACCAGGGATTATGAACTTTCTTATCCATAACTTTAGTCATACCGTGTTGTTAGTAACTATCTTTTCTTTCTTTATACCAATATATATTTTTTATAGTTTAGGGGAATGGTATTTTCTTAGACGGATGCAAAAGGGAGGAGTAGTATGATGAAGCCTTTTTGGAAACAGCCTTTATTTATAATAGGATTTAGTATTTTAGCTTTTTTTCTAATTGGTAGTTTTGTATATGAATGGATCTTTGGGAATGTACCGAGACAACAATTATATATAGAAAAGAACGGGAAGGTTATTGAGTCACCACCGATTTCGCCTAATTTGTTATATCCTTTTGGGACGAATCAGCTTGGATATGACCAATTTGGCAAATTAATGATTGGCGGAAAGTATACAATTTTAGCAGCTATGGCAGTAGCGGCGTTCCGTATGCTGATAGCAGTACCTCTGGGCTTTTTTATGGCTACCTATTTAAAAAGATACCGTCCGTTTTTAACAGGATTATTTGATGCTGTGCATTATATCCCTATGACAATTTTTGCATATATAGCTTTAATGCCTGTACTGTGGATGCCACAAGACGGTTTTAGTAACTCTTTACTGGAGAGAATTATCATTGAAGTCGTAATATTAGCTATGTTGACGGTACCAATAGTTGCTTCGCTAATTGGTAATGAGGCTGCCATATTATACGAAAAGGAATATATTTTAGCATCTAGAACACTTGGGGCAAGTAAGTTTCGCATTATTCGAAAGCACTTATTTCCTCAATTGCGAGAAAAACTATTTGTTTTATATGGTCAACAAATTGTGGAGACACTAATAGTTTTTGCACATTTGGGTTTGTTAGATTTATTTTTGGGTGGGACAAAGGTAAATTACAGCCCAATGTTCGGCGATCCACCGATGTCCATATCTTTTGAATGGGCGGGGTTATTTGGTTCAACTTTCGGCTACTTGCAAGGTGCACCTTGGTTACCATTAGGTCCAGCAATTTGCTTCGCATTAGTGATTTTATCTATCGCTGCTATGATCGAAGGATATTCAAGAGCTTCTGTTGCTACAAAATCTTTAGATAGGAAGTTATCTAATCGTAAGGATATTCCCGAAGATGTTATTGCGTGGAATCAGCAACAACTAAAAGAAAAAATGATTTTATTAAAAGAAAAAACTCGTTAAAAGGCTTTGTTTTCCCTATGTTTATAAAAAAAGTAACTTTGGGGATACTAGGTCAAGGAGGCGAGTAGGGTGAATTTCACATTACCAAGTGTAGATAAAGAAAGTAAAACTTCAAGAGTATGGATGACGTCTATGATGCCTTTTTTATTTGTTGAGAAAGATAATAAGAAGTTGGCAGAAGAATTGTTGGCAAAAGGCTTTAAATTTTTTGATTTGCAAGACGAAACACAGGAATCTGCCTATTATGGAGATATTAAAATTTCGAATATCGCACTCAATCAGAATTTTTTGCCATACATAGAACGCAGACTATTTCCTAGTAGCGTCGATGAACATGCTTTTCATCGCTTTTCAAAAGCTATTCCTAAAAAGGGTGAAATGGTCATCCATGATCGTCACTATCATTTTCAAATATTAAGCGTAGACGTAATACTTTGTCCATTTGGTGTAGGATTTGCCACAGTACGGGTCGAATTACAAGATAATTATTCGCTGTCTGAAACATTGGATTTTATGCATCACTTCCGTATATTAGAACCGAAAGCTTTGGATGAAAAGGGTGTCAGGCTTTTTGTTTCGTCTTATACTTTTCATACTGTAAATGATCTTTTTATGATGTATCTTTGTCCAGAAATTCAACCGTATATTATTCATGATGAAATTCGTAACGGTTACTATGGTAGTTTACCTTTTTTTGAAGATGAAAGAATGCTGGTCTCGTCATATATCGAGATAGATGAAGATGAATTATCAATCGAACAAATTTACCGGGTAAGCCAATTAGATGGCTTTACAGAAAATGGTCTTCCTTATATCTCTTCAGGTAACAAGGAACATATGAAAGAGTATCTACAAACGAAGATTAACAACCGATATATGCCGAAGTTATGCGACATTACAACAGAGCATGTGCAAACAACGATTGTTTTTAAGCAAGCTGATGAAGTATTGCGGAGAAAAGCTAGAGCTCGATTTATGGGCATTCATTATTATAATGTGTTGTTACATTATTTTTATAAACTAACATTATTAGAATTATCCTTTAGATATAGCGAGCTTTCTTGGAGAACAGATGAAGTGTATATAGAAAAGTTGATGAAGCAAATAACAATATTTTCATCTAAATTCTATTTTCAAGAAGTTAGCAGTCGTTCGTCTAGTAGAGAAATGGCAAAAAGATTACGCAGTATATTCAAAATCGATGAGTTATTTGGAGATGTTGCAAAAACATTGGATGCACTATATGTCAATCAAGAAAAAACATCAGACCAGAGACAAAACCAATTATTATTTATTTTAACGATGTTCTCAGTTATTTCTGGAATTTTCGGTATGAACCTTGTTGTAAATGAATGGGATAATGGCTATAAGTGGTCAAAAATCTTACACTATTCAATATATGAATGGATATGTTTGGTGACAGCAGTAACAGGAATTTTGATGTCTGCCGGATTATTGTTAAGCACCATATACTTATGGGGAAGAAGAAAAATTCAGTTGAAAAAGTGGTATTAAAAAAGCATAATTGAAATTTGTTCAATCATAAAGTAAAAGAGTTTCCAACCTTAAAATGGAATGGAAGCTCTTTTCGTTAGTTTTATTCTATTAAATCTCAGTTACTGTAATTTCTGGTGCGCCATAAACGCCTTTAGCACCATGCATAACAGGACCTACAAATTTGTTCAATTTCCAACCATGAGTAATTGCAGCAGCAACAAATTCTTTTGCTTCAATAACTGCTGCTTTTACATCAAGTCCATTTGCTAGGTTAGCTGTAACTGCGGCAGCAAAAGTACAACCTGCGCCATGGTTATAGCTAGTATCGATTTTAGGTGTTTCTAGTAAATAGTGTTTTTCACCATCGTAGTATAAATCGAATGCTTTAGTTGGATCGATTGATCGACCACCTTTGATGACAATATTTTTCGCACCAAGAGCATGAATTTTTTCAGCTGCTTCTTTCATTTCATCAATGTTTTTTGGGGTTTTCATACCTGCTAATTGACCTGCTTCAAATAGGTTTGGAGTTGTTACTAAAGCAAGAGGAAGTAAGTATGTGATCATTGCATCGACATTACCAGGGTTCAATACTTCATCTTCACCTTTACATACCATAACTGGATCAATCACAACATTTTGTACACCAGAAGTTTTAATCGCTTCACCAGAAGTTTTAATCACTTCTTCTGTTGATAACATACCTGTTTTAAGTGCATCGATACCTGTTGAAAAAGTAGTTTTTAATTGTGCTTTTAAGACATCTATTGGTAATGTGTAAACTCCATGAGACCAATTATTATCCGGATCCATTGTTGCAATGACAGTCACTGCAGCCATACCATATGTGCCGTGTTCTTGGAATGTTTTTAAATCTGCTTCTAAACCAGCACCACCTGATGCATCAGAACCAGCAATTGTTAACGTTTTTTTCAATGACATAATGAGGACTCCTTTAAATAGTTATCAAATTTTTCGGACAACAGTTGTTATAGTTTGTCCTTCCTGCGCCTTTTCATAAGCGGGATATTGTGTATATCTATTATTCTTTATTATAGGGACTAAACTGAGTAGAAGAAAATAGTCAAAAATCATAAATTTGATGTGGTCAGTTTTATTCTCACTTATTGAAGATAAGTGAGTTGCCAATTTAATATTTCTCATTGTCCAGTGAATCAGCGCTAATGATTTTCCACAAAAGGAAAATCCCACTGCAACTAATAATAGCAACTATGATAGCCGCAATATAATGATTTTGTTGGCATAAACCAATGACAAAAAACAATAAAACAAACACAATGATCAAAACAAATACATAAAAGAACAGCACCCCAATAGACTTCACTTTATCAGGTACATATTTTGCATTTGTCGTCACATCTGAAACTTTTTTAAGTCTTTCTTTCCATTGAAAATTCATCTAAAATTCCTCCAGTAGAATTCAATAAAGATATGTATTGTAAGATTAAATTTAAACAGTCTTACTAAAACCATGTTGGATTTACAAAAAAATCTGTTCATTCCCTTAGTAGTATCGTAAATGAATTTTGGAAAAAAAAGAAACATTTTTGAGAAACCTAACATTTCGACAAATAGTCTACTTTCTAGCTACAATAACAGAAAGTATATTAATAGAAAGATATAATAAAGGTAAGAAAAGAGGAAAGCCTATGAGAACAAACAAAGAGCTAGAAAAAGTGCTAAAGGATTTTCATATGGGTGAACAACAAGCAGCCACGATTATGGAAGTTGCATCAGGCTCTCGCGTACGTTTTAAAAGTAGGATACTAATCCACCTATTGAAAAATTGGTATGTGTGGGCAGCAATCATAATAGTCTTATCAGTATTAATCTTACCCTTTGCTACTTGGAAACTTATTCAAGGAAATAGTTTTGCAGAACAAAAGGGGGCTTTGGTAGAGCGTATTCAAAACCTCAATGAATTAACAACTGCAGAAGCTTATACAAAGGTCATGATTGAACGTGAAAATAACGAACTATTTGGAAAGGAAATCGGTATAGATTTACCTGGTACCAAAAGACAATTACTTGTCGTTATTCCTGGGGGAGTAAAGGCTGGAGTCAATTTTTCAAATGTATCGGGGAAAAGCATTGAGATTAATGAAAAGAAAAAGACAGCTACAATTACATTACCTTCAGCAGAAATATTAGGTGAACCAGAGATTGACTTTGATAAAGTACAAGTGTTTTCAAGTGAAGGACTATTCCGAAGTAAACCGGATATTTCAGAAGCATATGATTTAGCCGCTGCTGCAAAAAAACAGATGATTGAAGAGGCAACGACACAGGGAGTACTGAAGACTGCTGAAAGAAATGCTAAGAAATCAGTAGCTGAAATGTTCTCTTTAGTTGGGTACCATGTCACAGTGAAGTTTAAGGAGTAGAAAAATGTCGAAGATTATTTTTGATAATGATTGGCAAGATGTATTAGGAGCAGAGTTTGAAAAACCATATTATCTACAATTACGCGAGTTTTTAAAGCAAGAATATTTTACGAAAACAGTTTATCCACCTATGGAAGATATGTGGAGTGCCTTTCGTTATACACCTTATGCCAAAGTAAAAGTTGTGATTTTAGGGCAAGATCCTTATCATGGACCAGGTCAAGCACATGGAATGAGTTTTTCAGTTAAACCCGGTGTACCACATCCACCAAGTTTACAAAATATGTTCAAGGAGCTACATGACGATCTCGGATATGATATTCCAAGAGACGGTACGTTGATCAAATGGGCTCAACAAGGAGTATTATTATTAAATACAGTGCTTACCGTCCGTGCTCATCAAGCCCATTCACATAAAGATCATGGATGGGAGCAGTTTACAGACACAGTCATTCAAAAGTTATCACAACGAAACGAACCTATTGTCTTTGTATTATGGGGAAGACCAGCACAACAAAAAGAACGACTAATTGATACGACACGTCATGCTATTATTAAAGCACCTCATCCAAGTCCTTTGAGTGCCTATAGAGGATTCTTTGGCAGTCGCCCATATTCGAAAATCAACAATCAACTAGTGGCATGGGGGATGGAACCGATTGACTTTGATTTAACAAAATAGATGAAAAGTCTATGACAGTATAAGTAATCACACTACACCAAAAACTATAAACATGGTAAAGTGATACTAAAAGAGGGACCAGATCGAAAGTGTCTTTTAAACTTTCAATTTGGCGAATCATTCTTAAAGTCAAGTGAAGAGGGGACGCAAGATGCAACAGAGTTGTTTTAAATGTAAACACTTTTTTGTCACTTGGGATCAGCACAATCCTAGAGGATGTCGTGCCTATCAATTCAAAAGTAAAGCGATTCCTTCAATTGTAGTAAAAAAATCGTCAGGCTTGGATTGTTTAAAGTTTGAGCAAAAAGCAGGGGGAAAAGTACAATGATTTCTTATGAAGTAATTGTCACTGAAATAGCAAAGCATATAACACAAGCGCAATCTACTACTTCAGATGCACAAATACGTGAGGAGCTTTCTGCCATTCGCGCATTATGTGATGTAGCTTTACATAGGGAAGGGACAAAACTTCCATCTAGTCCTAGTTTTCCTAAGATGATGACAAATGTAAATCCATCACCACAGCAAACTTCCGGACAAGTTTCCCCATCGTTGATGGTTAACAAGTTACAAGAAGACGATGCAAATGGTGATTCAATTTTTGACTTTTAGAAAGGAATGTACAACGATGAAATTTAATATTATAGCAGGTGCAGTATATGCACTTCTAGCAGTTGCTTTTGGTGCCTTTGGTGCACATGCATTAAAAGATGTATTAACAGAACATTATGCAGCAATATGGGATACGGCTGTACAATATCAAATGTTCCATGCAATTGGTTTAATCGTAATTGGTATTTTAATGAGTAAAGGTATTCTAGGACCAACCACAATGCTTTCACGCGCAGGAATTATTATGTTCATAGGGGTCATAATCTTCTCAGGAAGCCTATATGTTCTAGCAATCACTCAAATAAAAATTCTAGGTGCCATTACGCCAATTGGAGGCGTCCTATTCCTAATCTCATGGCTAATGGTAATCTTAACTGCATCAAAACTATAAAAGCGAAGCCGGCTCGAACTGGCCCGACGCGCATTGGAGGGCCCGAATCGAAAGTATTTTTACAACTTTCGACCGAGGGACCGAAATGACACGAGGGTCAAGCCGGCAGAGCTGGATAAATAAAAGCGAAGCCGGCCGAAAAGCAGCTTGAGTTCTAAAAACTAAAAATGCCATATGCTTATAGCATATGGCATTTTTACGCCTATGGATTTTGATTGAAGTAATTCATTTGCTCATCAAATTCTGCATAATCGAAGTAAATCATAGGCATCAAGAATCGATGATTTGTATTAAGTTCACGTAAAATAACATGATCTCGACCTGCAGCTTCCACAACACCTCTTATATTAAGGGTATTTCCTTGTGGAGCAACCGCATGTTCAAAAGAAAAGTGAAAGTTTCCAGGCTTTCCTCGATTTAAACGGAGAATATTCTCGATATAGGACTGTTCTCTTTGTGGAAAAACGTTTGTTGTTCCAGGCGTACCTGCAGTAGGTTGAGGGGTGCCACTAGGAAAGGCTGCACCACTAGGATATTGCGTACCGCCAGAATAATTTGGTGTCCAATAATATTGAACCATTTCATCTTCCTTTCAGAATATTATACTTGTGGACAATCATCTACTGATGGAGACAAAAAACATGTGCTTTATAATGTCAGTCTTTAGATGCCTATAAAAGTTTGTAGGATAATCACCTGTAACCTACATAACTAGAGCAGTAAATCAAGCTCTTTGGACATTACTCTAAAACAGACATTATATAACCTCCTCTTCTTTATATATGACAGTTAGGTAAAATAAGAACCAGAAAATTTGTATAAATTTATTGGAAGGAGGGAAATAATCTTATACATGCCACATCCTTCGTATGCAATTAATACAATCGTATACTTTTAAGTAAAGTATTAAGATGATTATGTAAAAAAACAGAAAGAAGTGTTTGTTTATATGCAATTTGTTTTCGATTTAGATGGTACGATTTGTTTTGAAGGAAAGCCTGTTACTAAATCTATATTAAACAGTCTCGAACAGTTAACGGAAAAAGGACATGAAGTTATATTTGTATCTGCACGTCCAATTCGTGATATATTGCCAATTCTACATAAAAGATTCCATGGCTACAAAATGGTTGGAGGAAATGGTTCACTAATATGTATGAATGGGGATATAAAACAAAACGCTGAATTTGATAATATTACTTTAGAAAAGATAAAAATTTTAATGGAAGAATACCACGCTACCTATTTAATCGAAGGTGATTGGGATTATTCTTATACAGGTCCGGCAGATCATCCTATTTTAACTAACTTTGATCTTCAAAAGCTTGCTATAAATAAACCAATAGGAAAATTAGAGCATGTTGTGAAAATTGCTATTCTAACTTCTTTTAATATGATGGGGCTAAGAAAAAAGCTAGATAAATTAGACGTAATTATCCAAACTCATCACCAAGAGGGGATATTAGAGATTACTCCTTGTGGTATTCATAAGTGGAATGCCCTTCAACAATTAGGCGTTCAAAAAGGAAAGTATATTGCATTTGGCAATGATGCTAATGATATCAGTATGTTCGAAAATGCCCAACATAGTGTAATGATTGGAAAACATCCCTTACTGTCACATTACGCAGATGAAAATATTGAAAACGATTCGTTGCGAGAAGAAAAAATAATTGAAAAACTATCGGAATTGGATAACCGTTTCGCATATTAAAAAAACCCGCTCTTCTTATTCTAGAAAGAGCGGGAATTTTTTTATTTTACAGCTAAGTACTTAACTAATTTATCATTATCCATGATGTTACCAACGAAGAATTCGCCGAAGTCTGCATAACGAGCTGAAACTTCATCAAAGCGCATTTCGTAAATAAGTTTTTTAAATTCAAGAACATCATGAGCAAATAATGTAACGCCCCATTCATGGTCATCAAAACCGATAGAACCAGAAATAATTTGTTTAACTTTACCAGCATAACTACGACCGATTAAACCGTGAGAACGCATTAATTCGCGACGTGCATCCATCTCCATCATGTACCAGTTAGCGCCTTTTTGACGACGTTTGTCCATTGGATAGAAACAAATATGTTCCCAACGTGGAAGCTCAGGGTATAAACGTGCACGTACATGAGGATTTTGATATGGATCTTCAGCTGGTTCATCTCCAGCTTTTTTGCTTGCTAAGTAGTTAGAAAGTTCAACTACAGATACATATGAGTAAGTTGGAATTGTAAAATCAGCTATTGCTAATTTGTTGAATTCGTTTTCAAGATCTTGTAGTTCTTCCATTGTTTCGCGTAATGTCATTAACACGAAGTCTGCTTTTTGACCTAAGATAGAGTAGAAAGCATGGCTACCTGTTTTAGCAATATCTGCTTCGTTAATTTTTTCTAGATAGTTGATGAATTCATCAACGGCTGCTTTACGTTCTTCTTCGGAAACTAATTTCCATGAAGCCCAGTCAATTGAACGGAAATCATGTAATACGTACCAACCATCTAGTGTTTGTGCTGCTTCGATCATAATCGTGGACACTCCTTCTTATTGAGAATCATTCACGTTAATTTTAACATAAATGCTTGAGAGGTCTATGTAGAACGCTTCGGTTTCACCATTTTGACATGAGTTATTCGTTAAAATCATGTATGCTTATAGGGTATATAAAACAATTTCGGGAGAATTGACTATGAAAGATTATTTACAACAATCAGTATGGCGTTTTTGGGATCAATCGGTTAGTGGTAAAGGACGTTCACCATTAGAATCATTTGCTGCCGATGATACACTATGCCAATTAGTTGGACAAGGTTTATCCCCAGCAACAATTCGGACGTGGGTACACGATCAATCGGTTGTACTTGGGATTCAAGATCATCGCTTGCCACATGTTCAGGAAGGAATGGCATTATTAAAAGATAGAGGATTTAAACCAATCGTTCGAAATTCAGGTGGCTTGGCTGTTGTATTAGATCCAGGTGTATTGAATATTTCAATGGTTTTATCTGAGAAAGAGGAAAAAATAGATATTAATACTGGCTATGATATTATGGTTTCGCTGATCAAAAGGTTATTTCCAAAAGTTGCAGATAAGATAGAAGCATATGAAATTGTGGGTTCTTATTGCCCAGGCTCCTATGATTTAAGTATTAATGGTAAGAAATTTGCAGGGATTTCCCAACGCCGTTTACGTCAAGGGATTGCTGTACAAATTTATCTATGTATTGAAGGAAGCGGAGTCGAAAGAGCAAAGCTTGTCCGTGATTTCTATGACATTAGTTTGCAAGGAGCAGAAACAAAGTTTAAATATCCAGATATTAAACCAGAAGTAATGGCTTCTTTAAACGAATTAGTAGATGAAACATTGACTGTACAACAAACAACTATAGACTTGCAGAGTTTGCTAGTTACTTTAAGTGATGAAGTGAAAATGGGAACATTACAAGAAGATGAAATGGAATTGTATACATTCTATTTGAAGAGAGTTCTCGACAGAAATCAATCGATGTTGTCAAAACGTTAAAGACATTTATAATTTAATTTCCTATTCTGTCGATTTCCTGGGAAATTTAGAAAAAGCCTGATTGCTATTTTTCAACAATAACAATCAGGCTTTTTAAATACTATTCTTCGACACCTACTGAAGAATCTTCTTTTTTAACGAGATTACCATTTCGCTCCATCGTAAATACAGGTGCGATATGTTCATCTTCTGTGCCTAGAGTCATTAAACGTCTTGCACGGTTCATCACTTGCATAAATTGGTCGTAATCTTTTTTCATATTACGATGCTCCTTTTCTAATCGCAATACTTCTTTTTCTAATTGTGAAGCTTTTTCATTTGCTATATTTGCTAGATGACGCCATCTTGTCACTTCTTCATCATGGAAGTCACTTTGTTGTAAACGCATTAGATATGCAATAACAAGGTCGATTGACATTGCAGAAAGTGGAATTGAACGCGTCACTTCATTATGCTTTTCATTTGGCAGCAGATATAGTCCAGCAGTTCTTCTTCTAGCAGAAGTACCATAAATGCGCATTCTTTCCTTTCTCTCTTTTTTAGCAGAAGCTAGTTCTTTCTCATAGTTTTTTCGTACTACTGCATTCCAGCGAAAGCCGCAAGCCGCAGCAGTGCGGTTTAGTGCATCTCCAGCTTCTTCGAAAGCAGTGAGTTGTGTACTTCCTTCTTTTACATGGCGTAAAACAGCTTCTGCTAATAATTCATCATTTTCTGGTAACCAAGCATCTTGTCTTGTTTTCATTGATTTAAAACCTCCTATTTGATTCATAGGATTAGCCTAGACAGTTTTTATATTTTTTATTCATAAACTTGTAAACGCTTTATGAGTATTATGTCTTGAATGAAAGATAGAAAATACGCTACACTATTACATAGACTTAAAATTGAGATATAGAAAGGGTTGTAGACAAAATGGCAAACGAATTTCGTGTTTGCGATGAATGTCAGGCCGTTAATTTAAAAACATTAATTCCTAAGCTTAAAGAAATTGATCCAGATGCGACGATAGATATTAAATGCCAATCTTATTGCGGACCTGGACTTCGGAAAACATTTACTATTGTAAATAATCGTCCATGTGCAGCTCATACGGAAGATGAATTAATGCCCAAAATTATCGCAAAATTAAAATCACAAAAGAAATTACCAGAAAGTTATCAAGAAAAATAAGGTACTACTTAGAAGTATCTTGATTTTTCGCGAAATTAGAATAAAAAAGTATCATAAATTTTTCTTTTATACGACTTTTTCCACCTTTTAATAAGGTGGTTTTTTCGTTTATAATGTTGAAATATAAAAGGTATGCAAGAACTTTAAAACAGGGTTAGTGGAGGTGCTTAAATTGAGTTATGCGACAAAAAAGTTAGCTGAAGAGAAAGTATTCAAAGACCCGGTGCATCGCTATATACATGTACGAGATCAAGTGATTTGGGATTTAATCGGTACTAGGGAGTTCCAACGGTTACGCCGTATTAAACAGCTAGGAACGACGTATTTGGTGTTTCACGGTGCAGAGCATAGCCGCTTTAGCCACTCTTTAGGAGTTTATGAAATTGTACGTCGGATGGTCGATGATGTGTTCAAGGGTAGACCAGAATGGGATGAAGGCGAACGCCTCGTTGTACTTTGTGCAGCTTTATTGCACGATTTGGGTCACGGCCCATTTTCGCATGCATTTGAACATGTTTTTGACTTAGACCATGAAGCATTTACTAGAGCTATTATCAAAGGTGACACAGAAGTAAACGAAGTATTAACTCGCGTGGCACCAGACTTTCCTCAGAAAGTTTCGGATGTTATAGCTAAAACGTATGTAAACAAACAAGTGGTTAGTATGATTTCAAGCCAAATCGATGCAGATCGCATGGATTACTTACAAAGAGATGCGTATTTTACAGGTGTTAGTTATGGGCACTTCGATATGGAAAGAATACTTCGCGTTATGAGGCCTCAAGAAGACCAAGTAGTGATTAAATCTAGTGGTATGCATGCAGTAGAAGACTATATTATGAGTCGCTATCAAATGTATTGGCAAGTCTATTTCCACCCTGTTTCCAGAAGTGCTGAAGTTATTTTAACGAAAATCTTGCATCGCGCAAAAGAGTTAAGTAAAGAAAACTATCAATTTTTACAAGAACCTACGCCATTTATCGCGTTTTTCAATAACCAGATAGAGTTGGAAGATTATATATCTTTAGATGAAAGTATATTGTTAACGTATTTTCAAATGTGGACAAAAGAAAAGGATCCTATATTAAGTGATTTGAGTCGCCGCTTTATTAATAGAAAGTTATTCAAATATATCGAATTTGATCCGGCAAATGAGTATCAAAAACTAAGAGATTTAGAGGATTTGTTTATCCAAGTAGGCATTAACCCAAAATATTACTTAGTACATGATTCTATTTCTGACTTACCATATGATTTCTATCGCCCTGGTGAAGAAGAGGAACGTGTACCGATTCAATTATTAATGCCAAATGGAGAGATAAAAGAATTATCACGTTGTTCTCAAATAGTAGATGCTATATCAGGTAAACGTAGATCAGATCACAAACTGTATTTTCCTGAAGATGCATTATTGCAAAACGGGAAACAAAAAACATTACGAAAACAAATACTAAATGTGTTGAGAGGATAAGCCTTCTCGAAAGGAGAAAATCGTGCTAGAAGAACATGCTAAAGTCGTACAATTCGTGTCATTAGCAGGACAAGTCACTGGTCGCAAAAAGTTACAGAAGATGGTTTATATAGCTAAGAAGATGCAATTTCCATTCCATGAAAAATATCATTTCCATATTTATGGACCGTATTCAGAAGAACTTACATTACGTGTTGAGGAACTATGTACAATGGGCTTTTTAACTGAACAAATGGAAGACAAGGGATCCTATGTTCAATATTGTTATGAAGTAACAGATAAGGGGATAGATTTTTCAAAAGCTTTATGTGAAGAACAACAAAATTTAAACGAAGTTGTTCATATTTTGAATAGTAAAAGTGCGAGATTTTTGGAATTGGTATCAACACTATTATACTTTGGAGAATTATCAAGAGAAGAGCAAATCGAGAAAGTCCATGTTGTAAAGGGAAAACTGAATTTTACAGAACAAGAAATAAAGGACGCCTTCGAACTAATTGACATGCTCTCAACATTTAAAGTGAACTAATATTAAATCACAAAAAGTGTATTCGACTTTTCTACCGAATACACTTTTTTATATTACTGTTCGCTTTTACGAACGCCACCGATTGCATAATGTTCTTTTTTCATTTCTTCAATAATAATTGTAATATTTTCTTTAGGGGCATTAACCGTTTCTGAAATAGCATCGGTCACTTTTTCGACTAGATTGTGTTTTTGTTCGTCAGTACGTCCTTCAATCATTTTAATCGTTACTACAGGCATTCTAAGTCCTCCTCATGTAAAATATAGTGTATATTCGTTATAATAACAGAACGGAGGGATTTAGCGTATGACAAATGAAGAAAAACCAAAAAAAATGGAATTTACCATTATAAAAAACAATCCGACTGACGGTCACAAAGGGTTTGGTATTGGAACTCTATCACTTGAAAATGTATCACCTGTTATTATTGATATTGAAGAAAAAACGGCTGAAGTTGATATTGGGGCCATGCATGCTCGAAGTGCAGTAGAAAAGGGCATAAAATTCACCACTGATCGAGCTGATTCAGAGGGCGGAAAACCATATTGGTTAGTTTGGGTGACAATTGAGCAAAAACCAGAAGGCGCATATTATGCAGGTGTAACAGCATGTGAAATGGTTGTTAATCGTGAAAAACGCCGTGGTTATAAAATTCTTGCAGACCATGTCAATAAAATGGACAAATCGATGAAAAGACATATCATTGTAGAACATATGGATGATTCATCAAAACACGTTTTAGGGGAATTCTTGAAGAATTTCAATAAAGAAATGTGGGAAAACAGTGATACTCAATTACACACTGATTTAGGATTTTAGGAAACCAAAAATTGAAAAATCTGTGACATTTCCTAAGTGTTTTCAATATCATGGTTGAAACTGACATGGAAAGACGATAAACTGAAGGTAAAGCTTACAAAAGTAAAGTAAGCTAGGACAAATGCTTATTGACTTTTAAATGAGTATTATTTGGCATTTTGTATGGACCAAGCTTAATGCTTAATAATTCTTATACTTTAGTAAGCGAAGAGGCTTTCATTCCAATGGATAACGGACTTCATTGGAATGAAAGTTTTTTAGTGCATAAAAAAACTCGCATTGTTTTAGGTTTAACAAACCTTAAAAACAATGCGAGTCAGTTTAAAATATATTATTCAAAAAGAGAAAAAGGGAAAAGGCTCCACGAATCGTCTGTTTCTCTTGTCAAATCTTTTACAATAGAAGGATCTGTACATTTTTTCTTGGGTACATCCTTTTTCTTTACATAAACAAGACGTTGTCTGCTACAGCTTTTTGTTGCTATACCACCAGTTTCAACATCAACGATAGCTGCTTCTACTCCATTAGGTGCTATGAACGGTTCACTAGGTAAATCTTTGTGAGCACTTTCCATAAAGTCTATCCAAATTTGTTTAGTCGCACGGCTATCCGCTTCACTTGTCATTTGCTTTCCTTGATCGTAACCATTCCAAACACCAGCAGTTAATGTAGGGGAGAATCCTATCATCATTTGATCGGTGAGAGTGGTACCTGATTTTGCTGCATACGGGCGTGTTTGTTTGTTTCTAATGCTAATACCTGTTGCCGGTGCATAATCATTAAATACTGGGTCGAACATACCTGTCATTAGTTGAGTCAAGATAAAATTATCGTCTTTCTTCAATACTCTCTTAGATCCTCTTTGTTTTTTCACTTTGTAAAGAACTTTTCCATCTGAATCTTTTATAGAGAGTACTGAAATAGGTGTTCTCTTAACACCACCTGCAGCAATCGTATTATAAGCTGATGTTATATTTTTTAGTGTTACTTCAGTTGTACCTAATGCTACAGAAGGTGTATTTTGTAAAGTTTCACCTATACCAAAGCGATCTAACATTTGTTTGAATTTACGATAACCGATTTCTTCATATGTTTTTACAGCATATATATTATCGGATATCGCAAGTGCTTGTGCCAATGATAGTGGATGGTTAGCATACTTTCCATTCACATTTTTAGGTTCATATTCAGAACGTCCACCATCATAAGTGAAAATTGTTTTTTCTGCATCCATAAATGTTAAAGGCGAAAAATTAGCCTCTAATGCAGTTGCATATAAGAATGGTTTAATGGCTGAGCCTGGTTGTCTCTTAGCTTGGGTCACACGGTTAAATGGACTTTTTGCATACTGACTACCACCGACTAATGCTGTAATGTATCCAGTCTTTGGATCCATACTAATAAAGCCAACTTGTAAACCTGAATTAGGTAAATTCTTTTCAATTGCTTCTTCTGCAGCTTTTTGATGGGAAGTATTTAACGTTGTTTGAATTGTCCATCCTCCCTCTTCAATACTACGTCCATTCTTTTCTAATATTTTCTGTGCTTCTGCCCATACTGTATCGATAAAGTACGGTGCGCTTGTTTTTCCACTATCCCATTCATCATATTTGAAGGAGAGTCTTGTTTGTTGTGCTCGTTCTTTAGCCTCTTTAGTAATTATATTTTGTTTCTGCATAAGTGCTAGAATAAGTTGCTGTCTATCATGATTTTTTTCTTCATTTGCAAGAGGCGAATAGATACTTGGACCTTTTGGAATTGCTATTAACGATGCAGCCTCTGGAAGAGTTAGATCTTTTGCTGATTTTGCAAAATAATATCTACTTGCAGCCTCTACACCATACATTCCGTGACCAAAATATACGGTATTTAAATAGCCTTCTAATATTTGATCTTTACTATAAAAAGTTTCTAAGCGATAGGCATATAATGCTTCATTTATTTTTCTTAACCATGTTTTATCATGTGATAGATATAAGTTTCTAGCATATTGTTGTGTAATTGTGCTAGCACCCTCGACTTTTTTCATTGCCTTTATATCCTTAAATAAGGCACCGGCAATTCGTGTATAGTCAAATCCGTTATGGCTATAAAAGTCTTGGTCCTCCGTGGCAATAAGCGCCTTCGTTACAAAAGGAGAAATCTCATCTAGATCTACCCAATATCGACGCTGTTGTGCAAATTTATCTCCTAATTGTGCTCCATCTGCATCTAAGAAAACAGTTGCTTTTGGAACCGTCAAGGAAGGCGCACCTGTAATTTGCGCATATATTCGAAGTGATAACAGGGCAGATGTAACTGCTGAGCCACATACGATAACCCAAATGACGATTTTCTTTAGACGTTGTTTTCTTTTCCGTTGCCGTTGATGTTCAGCTCGGTTCATCTAATCGCTTCCTTTCACATTGATGAATCTAGTATGTGAAGTCTTTAGATAAACTAAACGAAGGAAAAACACTAATTTTGTCGAAAAATTAGAAGTTTGCATCCATATCATTATTTGAGAGATGTGGGTAAATGTCTGGTTTAGAGTTTTATATTCATTAGGAAATTGTTTTCTATTGGAATAGTATCGAGAGTGAGCGAAAACACTCGTGAGTAAATCGTATAATCACAAAAATGTCCTATATTCATGTTGTATCTTGAAAATAGGTATATTCCTATCCTATAATAAGAAGGTTATATTAAACGGAAAACGGAGGCGTCTTAAAATGTCAGATGTATTGACAGCACCCGTAAAAATAAAAATCATAACAACGATTATCCAACCAGGCACAGAAACTGAGAAATTTGAATTGTGGTCTGAAGGGAAAATAATGCAAAAGAATGATCAAATCTATTTGCAATACGAGGAAATACAAGAAGATCAACGTATGAATACGACTCTTCGTTTTGGCCAAGAAGATGCCATTATTATGCGTAATGGTGATGTGAAAATGCGAATGCCTTTTGTACTTGGACAAGTAAGAAGAGGTCATTATAATAGTGAATATGGTCAATTACCTATTGTAACAAAAACGAAAGAAATGAAATTTGAACCGTCCGAAACTATTCAAAACGGTCGATTTTATTTGCAATATGAACTAATAATCGGTGAACAATCTGTCGGAGACTATTGTTTAGAACTGAACTATACGGAGGGAAACAAATGAACGCAGTAGAACAAGTTCAACAATCTATTAAAGAAGCACTTGTAGCAGCAATCCAAAAAGCAAATCTTGTAGAGGATACAAATGCTTTGAACATCCATTTAGAAACACCAAGAAACAAAGAAAACGGCGACTACGCAACGAATATTGCGATGCAACTAACAAAATTAGCAAAAAAACCACCTCGTGCAATTGCTGAAGCAATTTTAGAAAATCTTGAAACTGAAGGCACAAATATTGAAAAAATTGATATTGCAGGACCTGGTTTTATGAATATTATTTTACGCAAAGATTACTTAGCTGAAGTAGTGACAACAGTTCTTGAACAAGGTTCTAACTATGGACGTACAGATGCCGGTAAAGGTGAAAAAGTTCAAGTAGAATTCGTCTCTGCTAACCCAACTGGTGACCTTCACTTAGGTCACGCTCGTGGTGCTTCTGTTGGTGATTCTTTATGTAATGTTTTAGATTTCGCAGGATTCAATGTATCACGTGAATATTACATTAATGATGCAGGTAACCAAATCACAAAATTAGCAAAATCTCTAGAAGCGCGTTATCGTGAAGCGCTAGGTTTAGATTTTGATATGCCTGAAGATGGCTACCATGGTAAAGATATCATTATCATTGCAAAAGAACTTTCTGCTGAATACGGTAAAGACGTATTAGAAAAATCTGATGAAGAACGTTTTGAATTCTTCCGTGAACATGGATTGAAACATGAATTCGGTAAACTTCAAAAAGACTTAAAAGACTTCCGTGTAGATTTTGATGTTTGGTTCTCTGAAACTTCTTTATACAAAGAAGGAAAAGTTCAAACTGCATTACAAAAACTAAAAGAAAACGGTCATGTATTTGAACAAGACGGCGCAACATGGTTCCGTTCTACTACATTTGGTGATGACAAAGACCGCGTATTGATCAAAACTGATGGTTCTTACACATATTTAACTCCTGATATCGCATATCACGAAGATAAATTACGTCGTGGTTTCGATAAGCTTATCAACATTTGGGGAGCTGACCACCACGGTTACATTCCACGTATGAAAGCGGCTATCGAAGCACTTGGTTATGATCGTGATACATTAGAAGTAGAAGTAATTCAAATGGTAAACCTTCTACGTGATGGTGAAAAAGTTAAAATGTCTAAACGTACTGGTAACGCAGTAACTCTTCGCGAACTTGTAGAAGAAGTAGGTTTAGATGCTGTTCGTTATAACTTTGCAATGCGTGCAGGCGATACTCATTTAGACTTTGATTTAGACTTAGCTGTAAAACAATCAAACGAAAACCCAGTGTACTATGCACAATATGCACATGCACGTATTTGCTCAATCTTACGTCAAGCATCAGAAAAAGGCTTTGCAGCTTCAACTGAACATCTTGATACATTATCATCTGAAAAAGACATTGAAGTATTGAAAAAAGTTGGAGACTTCCCACAAGTCGTAGCGGATGCTGCTCGTGTACGTGCGCCACACCGTATCGCTAACTACATCCAAGAACTTGCTGCAACATTCCACAGTTTCTATAATGCAGAAAAAGTTTTAGATGAAGAAAACAAAGAACGCTCTGAAGCACGTATCGCATTAATCACAGCAGTACGTACAACATTAGCAAACGCACTAAAACTAATAGGCGTATCAGCACCAGAAAAAATGTAATATTAAGTGCTGAGGGCGCTCGTTCAGCTGCGACAAGCGCTGGAGGGCTCGAATCGAAAGCATGTTTTCAGCTTTCGACCGAGAGACCGAAGCGACTCGAGCAGCTAGCGCCCGAAGCCGGATAAAGTTAAATGCTGAACGCGTCCGTTTAGCCCCGACAAGCGCTGGAAGGCCCGAATCAAAAGCATGTTTTCAGCTTTTGACCGAGGGACTGAAGCGACCTCGAGGGGCTGGCGCGAGAAGCTGGATAAAATTAAATGCTGAGGCGGCTTGCTCAGACCCGAAAATCACAAAAGCTTTCGAATCGAAAACGTCATTTCAGTTTTCGACCGAGAAAGCGTTGTGACTCGAGGGACTAGCCGCAGAAGCTGGATAATTTAATTGCTGAACGCGCTCGCTAAGAGGAAGATAGCCTAAAAGCGCGACATCGTGTCGCAACGGCTATCTGACCCATATCCTGTGGGCTCCCGATAAGCGCTGGAAGGCCCGAATCTCAAAAAATAAGCAAGGGCATCGTATATTTTGTGTGAAAATATGCGATGTCCTTTTATTTTGCTTAGCTTTTTTACGTAGGAAAGAATTAGGGGACATGTAAGCTCCATCTACTAAAATTACTCAATCGAAAGAAAAAATAAGAGATACATAGCTTCAAGTATAAAATTACCGAGAGTATAAAGTTAGGAAACTCGCGCCCTGTTTAGCACAACTCAGGCACCAATTAGCACAACTCATAAGAATTATACCCCCACTCAACAGGTCAAAACTATTCCGTAAAACTTTAATTATTTTAAGGTACCTTCCATAAAAACAAAATATTCGGTATAATGATAGACAATTCAATAGTTAAAAAAGTACGGTTCTTAACATTCGGTAAAATGTTAAGTGAAAAGGGAAATCGGTGAAAATCCGATGCGGTCCCGCCACTGTAAGTGTGAGTAACTCGTATAATTGCCACTGAAAAATTTTCGGGAAGGCACGAGAAGCGTTGAACACAAGCCAGGATACCTGCCGTATTTAAAGACACCAGTTTAACTACGAGGATAGGATGGGTGCCAGTATATTTAATATTTACTGGATTCATGATGCCTCTCGAAAAAATAGAGAGGCTTTTTATTTTGCTGAAGGAGGCACTTCGATCAATGAAAAGAATATGGCAATTAGCAATAATGCTCACAATGGTATTTGCTTTACTTGTAGGATGTGGACAAGGAGATTCGCAAAAATCATCTAGTGACAAAACAAATTCTACGCAAACAACAAAAAATACGTCTACATATCCAATGATGGTAAAAGATGCACTCGGTAACAATGTGGAATTTAAAGAAGCCCCTAAAAAGATAGTTTCTTTAGTCCCTAGTAATACAGAAATATTATTTGCGCTAGGTTTAGACGACAAAATTGTAGGTGTAACTGATAACGATAACTATCCAGAAGCTGCTACTAAAAAGGAAAAAGTGGGCGGCATGGAATATGATATTGAGAAAATACTAAGTTTAAAACCAGATGTAGTGTTTGCCCATGAATCCAATGCCAAATCAGTAGAGGCAGGATTACAACAACTAAAAGATGCAGGAATTACTGTTTTTGTAGTAAAAAATGCAACAAACTTTGAAGAAACATATAACACGATCGAACAAATTGGCCAAATTACAGACAAAGGGCAAAAAGCAGATCAAATTGTTGAAGATATGAAAGCAAAAGTACAAGAAGTTCAAGATAAAGTAGCAAATGTGAAACAACGTTCTGTTTTTGTAGAAACTTCAGATGAACCGGAAATTTATACAGCAGGTAAGGATACATTTATGCAAGAAATCTTAGACCTAGCAAATATCAAAAATGTTGTAGATGATCAATCAGGTTGGTTTAAAATCGATTCAGAGCAAATTGTTAAACGTAATCCAGATACAATGATTGTAATGGAAGATTATGTTCCGAATATCGTAGAAAAAGTAAAAAAACGTCAAGGATTCAATAGTATTACAGCAGTCAAAAATGACGCAGTTGTACAAGTGAATCAAGATTTAACAGCTCGGACAGGCCCTCGCCTTGCTGATGGTCTAGAAGAAATAGCTAAAGCAGTTTATCCAGAGGTATTTAAATGAGGAAAATAGTAGTGGGGTATATTGTAGCCATATTCATCTTGTTACTGAGTATATGGCTCGGTATATCTGTAGGTTCTGTAAAGGTACCACTAAGTACGTTATGGGATACAGAAGCTGATGAAATGGCAACAAATATTTTATGGAATATTCGTATGCCACGTGTTTTATTGGCTGGACTTGTTGGAGCAGCATTAGCAATTGCAGGTGCTGCTTTTCAAGGCTTATTAAAAAATCCACTTGCTGATCCATATACGTTAGGAGTGTCATCAGGTGCCTCAGTAGGTGCAGTGATGACGCTTTTTTTCAATATTTCAGCCCCTATTTTAGGGATATTCACTTTACCTACATTTAGCATGGTAGGAGCAATGCTATCTCTATTTGCAGTGATTGGATTTGCTAAATTAGTTGATCGTACGATGAAGATGGAAACACTTATTTTAACAGGAATAATCATGAGTTCATTTTTAAGCGCTGTTATATCATTAATGATTGCGCTAACAGGAGAAGAACTTCGACAAATAATTAGTTGGTTGATGGGAAGCGTATCGATGCGTGGGTGGCCTTATGTGAAGATGGTATGGCCATTCATCCTTATAGGGGCATTGATGTTATGGTTTAATCGCCGTGAGCTAAATGCTATGTTGTTTGGAGAAGAGAGGGCAAAGTATTTAGGTGTTAATGTGAAAAGAAGTAAACTTATGCTTCTACTTGGGGGTTCAATGTTAACTGGTTCGGCGGTCGCGGTTTCAGGAACGATTGGCTTTATCGGACTAGTTGTCCCACATATGACTAGATTACTATTTGGTGCAGATCATCGTCATCTATTACCATTATCTTTTATCAATGGAGCATCATTACTGATTGTATGTGACTTGGTTGCCCGTATAATCATTGCACCAACAGAATTACCTATCGGTGTTATAACATCCTTTATTGGCGCGCCGGTTTTTGCTTATATTTTCTTCCGTCAACGTAGAACGAAGGGAGCATAGGAATGCTTAATGTAAAACAACTTAGTGGTGGATATGATCCTAAAAAACCTATTATAAAGGATATTTCATTTAAAGTAGAAAAAGGGCAATTTGTTGGCATTTTAGGCCCTAATGGAAGCGGGAAATCTACACTTATAAAAGTAATTAGTGGAATACTTGCTGAAACAAGTGGTTCAGTTCTGATTGATGGAAAGAATCGTAAAGACTATTCAACGAAAGAATTAGCACGCAAAATGGCTGTTTTACCTCAGTTACATGCACATGCCTTCTCACATTCAGTTCGTGAGACTGTATCAATTGGTCGTTATCCTCATCAAAATAGTTGGTTTCAAACATGGTCAAAAGATGATGAAGAGGCAGTTGCTACTGCAATGGATCAAACAGGGATTACACAATACACAGATCAACAATTGGATTTTCTTTCCGGTGGGGAGCAACAAAGGGCGTTTGTTGCACAAGCTTTAGCGCAGCAAGCCGATTTACTACTATTAGATGAACCAACTAATCATTTAGATATCGAACATCAACGGAAACTGATGGATATGATTCGACATGAGGTTGTGTATCATGATTTAACGGTGATTTCGATTTTTCATGATATGAATTTAGCTTCACTATATTGTGATCAATTGATTTTACTTGAAAATGGACAAATTAGCTCTATTGGTGAACCACATGAAGTATTAAAAGAGAAGCATGTGATGGAGGTCTACCATACAAAAGTTTCAAGCTATCCACACCCTGTGATGCCGAAGCCACAGGTAACGTTAATCCCTGATTTTCAAGAAGAAGGGCAAGCATCAATGACCATCACATCAAAGCAAATAAAGGTTAAAGATGAATTTGTGGAGTTACAAACAATGTTTCCGTTAAAAACAATTTCTTCAGCTGTTCATAACGCAGGTTTTGGATGGTTTCAATCATTTATCAATCGTTCAGTTGATAAGAATTATATGTGTGAGAATGCGCATGAAGAACTAAAACAGTATCTTGAAAAACACGGCTTTTCACCATCTAATACAGTAGCCATGATGACTGCAGTTGCATCAAAACACGTCGTAATCAGGGAGTATTCGTCTCAAGTAGGCAGTATTGTAGTAGCGGTTACAGCAGGTGTAGGGAACGCAGTAGATGTTTCACAAGCTTATAAACGTGTTGAAACAACTCATGTTGGGACGATTAATACATGGGTGTTCGTCAATGGCACTTTAACAGATGAGTCCTTTATGCAAGCAATGATTACTGCAACAGAAGCGAAAGTAAAGGCATTAGCAGTAGAGAATATTCAAGATAATATATCTAATACAACTGCAACCGGCACATCTACAGATAGTGTTCTTATTGCTGCTACACAAAACGGTCCCTTTTTTGAATATGCAGGAACTATTACAGGGATAGGTAAACTAATTGGCCGTGGGGTATTTGAAACAACTCGCATTGCACTACAAGACTATAAACGTGCAAAAGGGGTGTTGTAAGATGCTGGCACATTTAATCGCCTGTACGCTTGGGGTAGTACTAGATCGTTTTATCGGTGATCCGCCCAAAATGCCGCATCCTGTAAGATGGATAGGTAATCTAATTCAATGGCTTACTATTCACTTGAATAAGGGCAAATTTCGAAAGTTAAAAGGATTACTTCTTGTTATGATAGTTGTTGGAATATCAACTGTTGTAAGCTACGCCATTGTTATTGCTGCTTATACGGTGGGAACGATCTTCGGCATATTAGTGGAAGGCATAATGATTGCCGTAGCTCTAGCACAAAAGAGTCTCCAACAAGCTGCGATGGACGTTTATACGCCACTCGTTGGAGGAGACTTAAAAGAAGCACGCGTAAAGCTTTCATGGATTGTCGGTCGAGACACTGAAAAGTTATCTGTACCAGAAGTGACGAGGGGTGTAGTAGAAACGGTATCTGAAAATACAAGCGATGGCGTTACAGCTCCGTTATTCTGGGCATTCCTATTTGGTGCAACAGGAGCCTGGATGTACAAGGCTGTCAATACACTTGACTCAATGGTTGCTTATAAGAATGAAGAATATGGAGATTTCGGATATGTTGCTGCACATACAGATGATGTTTTTAATTACATACCGAGCAGAATAACTGGATTTCTTATGTTAATCGGGACAAAAAAAGAGTCTTTGCATTCATTTTCATATCGTCTTAAAGGATGGTTAAGAGATGCTAAACAACATCCAAGTCCTAATAGTGGATTTTTAGAAGCAGCAACAGCCTATCAACTTGGTATTCAACTAGGCGGAACAAATCGTTATAAAGGAATTATTTCTGAACGAGCAAAAATGGGAGAACCAGAAACAGAACTTGCACCAAAACATATTAAACTAGCAATTGAACAAATGCACACAGTGACAACTTGGTTTTGGCTAATAGGTGTAGTAATAGGAGGAATTTATATTGTCATTACCTAATCATGGCGCTAATCCACATCGTTTATATGAACAATTATCCATAAAAAAACCTATGGAAATGATTGATTTTAGTGAAAATGTAAATCCTGCTGGACCACCATCTTTCATTCGAGAAAAGTGGGATGACTTATTTCCACTAATTTCACGTTATCCAGATCCACAAGGACAACCTTTTTTGGCTGCTATAGCAAAGTTTCATAATGTTGATGAGGAACAAGTGTTATTGGGAAACGGAGCTGCAGAGATATTCTCATTAGTGGCAACCATATTTCAACGCAAAAGGGCTATCATTATTCATCCAACATTTTCTGAATATGAAGCAACTTTGGCAGCTAATCATGTTGAAATGGTTCATATCGAGGTCGATGACATAACAACTTGGAAGTTACCGATTGTTCAAATTATTAAAGACATGCAACAAGCTGATATTTTATATCTTTGTACACCCAACAATCCTACAGGTGTGTTGCCACCGAGAGAAGAGCTGCAACTACTGATTGATGAGGGGGAAAAGGCCAATTGTCATATTGTGTTGGATGAAGCCTTTATCGATTGGATTGGCGAAGAAGCGTCAATGATTCCTTATATAAATGAACATCCACATATTATGATTGTCAGGTCGATGACGAAGATGTATGCAATAGCTGGTGTTCGATTAGGATATATGATTGCAGCACCCGAAATGATTCAAACATTACAAAGAAAAGCTTCACACTGGCATATTAATGGGTTGGCCGCTGAGATTGGTGCATCTTGTTTAGAAGAAACTGAATTTCGAAATCAGTCTATTCAATACGCACAAAAATGTAGGGAACTTTTTACGGCATTCTTGCATCAATCTGGGTGCAAGACAACGAAAAGTATTACGAATTATATCTGTTTTCAATTACCCAAACCGCAACAATCCAAAGCATTTTTCCATGCGATGTTAGAGAAAGGTATGGTACTTCGACATACAGAAAACTTTAAGGGAATGAATGGCGAATGGTTTCGAGTAGGGATGAAAGATGAAAAATCTATGAAGTCATTGCAAAAGGAGATGACTTTATGGCTGAAACGGAACTAATTTTCATCACTGGTGGTGTGAGAAGTGGCAAAAGTGCTTTTGCAGAGCAGCAACTACAATCATTAGCTAAAGCATATCAAGCACAAAGACTCATTTACGTAGCTACTGGAGTCGCATTTGATGATGAGATGAAAAAACGGATAGCTCGACATAAGCTAGATCGAAAAAAGCAAAAACAAAATTGGGTTACAGTGGAACAACCAACAAATTTACAGCAACTTCTTTTAATGATCCAAAAAGGAGATGTTGTACTTTGGGATTGTGTTACAACATGGCTGACGAACGAATTTTATGAAGGATTTGAAACAGGTATTTGTAATTGGCAACAGCCTTTAAAACTTACTGAACGAATCGCTGAAATGAAAAAGACCATTCTTACATTACGCGCAATGCAAATTCCTCTTGTAATTGTTTCTAACGAAGTATTAGATGAGCCTATATCTAAATTTACTGAAGTTAAGTTATTTCAAAAATATTTAGGACAACTTCATCAATGGTTTGTACAGCAGGCAACAATCGCGATTGAGATGGAATACGGCTATGCACATAGATGGAAGTAGAGGAGGATGTTGCGATGAAAACGGTCTTAAATGGGATACTACTAGCATTTCAGTTTTTTACAGTAGTACCGATTAATAAAGAATTACCATTAACAAAGAAAACAATTACTGCCATGTTCTCCTTTTTACCATGGCTTGGAGCGATTATGGGTGCTGTGATGACAGCTATATTTTACTTGCTCCAAACATATACCGATTTAAGCTCAATACTTACAGGTTTTCTCCTTGTGTTTGGCTATGTGATTTGGACAGGGGGATTACACTTAGATGGCTTTGTAGATATGGGTGACGCTTATTTTTCATATCGTGATATAGATAAGCGTATAGAGATATTGGACGATCCACGTATAGGTGCTTTTGGTGCAATGTCTTTAGTTTTTTTAGTGTTAACAAAAATCTTTTTCCTTTCAGAATTAGTAGGACAACAAGATTTTAATTGGATCTGGTTAATAGCTGTACCATTCTATTCTCGTCTAGGGATGTCGGTGTATTTTATTCAGACCAAAAGTTCAAAGGAAAAAGGGTTAGGGTTTTTCTTTAAACAACATCTGAATCTTAAATATTGGCTAATAAGTACAATCATTTCGACGATTATTGGGACTACGTTATTGTTCTGGTTAAGTGGTCAATGGCAGTTAATTATCTTACTTCTAATAGTAATCGTTACTGCATTCTTTTATAAATGGTGGACAATTCGTAATTTCCGTGGGAGCTCTGGCGATTTGCTAGGTGCATTTATCGAAGGTATGGAGGGAGTATTATGGATTGTTCTATTACTATTTACTTAATGCGTCATGCAAGAACAAAAAGCAATATTGAGCATCGTTATTTGGGCTGGGCAGATGAAGACATTTTACCAAATCAGAATTTACCTGTTGTAAATAAGAAGTGTAAAGTGGTTTTTGGTAGTGATTTGAAGCGCTGTGAGCAAACGGCAAAAAGCTATTTTCCTAATGCTACATATTACGGAGATATTGGGTTTAGAGAAAGTAACTTTGGCGAGTTTGAAGGGAAAACGTATGATGACTTAAAAGAATGTCCTCTGTATCGAAAGTGGATTGACAATCCTAATCATATAGCACCTCCAGCTGGTGAAACTTTAATAGAAGTGACCAATCGTTGTATAGATGCTTTTAGAAGATTACCAAAAAACCTTCGTGAGTATCCTCTTATTTTACATGGTGGAACAATTCGGGCATTACTTGTTCGATTGTCTCCTGAACCTAGTAACTTTTGGGATTGGCATGTATCACATGATGAATTATTCAAGCTTCAATGGGACACGTCAGAAGCGTTTAAGGAGGGGAAACGATGCACACTTTTATCGGTGGTGCCTATAACGGAAAGCATGAATATGTAAGACGTTGGTTAAAGGAACGAGGGATTGAAGATGTCGAATGGTATGTAGGGCAACTTCCGAAAACCCCAACTAGCCACACGGTAGTAGTATCCAAACTTGAGGAAGTGATTAAACCATTTCTTGAGGAGGATGAAGTAACACTAGCAATTCAAATTGTTGAACAGCTACAGTTATTAGAAAAGCAACATCAGGTGATTATCATTGCAACAGAAATGGGAAGAGGTATCGTACCAATCGAACAACAAGACCGACAATTAAGGGACACTCTTGGAAGATTATATCAACAATTATTTGCTATAAGTGACCACGTCACAAGAATTTGGTATGGGATAGCTGAAGAGATAAAGTAAATTCCTATTAATGAGAAAAGGGAAAAGTAGATTTCTATTGAAAAGTAATTATAGATATCCAAATATAAAAGGAAAGAAGGAAGAAAGATGAATTTATACACACGTACAGGTGACAAAGGGAAAACAAGTATTATTGGCGGCAGAGTAGACAAAGACGACTTCCGAGTAGAAGCCTATGGCACAATCGACGAACTTAACTCATTTATAGGTAAAGCTGTGACAGAATTAGATAAAGAAATATTCAAAGACATCTTACAAGACTTAGAAAATATTCAAAATGAGTTATTTGATTGTGGTGGCGATTTAGCAAATGTCATGAAAGACCGCCATTATAAAATGACAGATGAGCCAATTGAAGTAATGGAAAAACGAATTGATCTATTAATGGATGAACCACCTTTACTTGAGAAGTTTATCTTACCTGGAGGATCACCCGCTGCTGCAACATTGCATATTGCTCGTACCATTGCAAGAAGAGCAGAACGCCAAACAGTCACATTATTGAAAAACGCAGAAGAAGGGGATGTCCCAACAGTAGTCCAACGTTATTTAAATCGTTTATCGGATTATTTATTTGCTGCAGCTCGTGTTGTAAATGCACGTTTAAATGTATCAGATATTGAATATATTCGCAGTGCAAAAGTATTCAGAAACGGCGGTAGAAAAAAAGAAAAGGACTAGGTGTGCAGTATGAAATTAAAGATATTAACACTAACAGCAATGGTATCAGCGTTGTGTGCAGTAGGTGCAATGATTAAGATTCCTGTAGGAGTCACCTCAGCTGCACTGGATTCTGCTCCGGCTTTTTTAGGTGCAGTCTTTTTACCACCCCCTTTAGCAGGAATTGCTGCGGCAATTGGTCATATCGTTTCGGCAGGCATCGGAGGGTTTCAAATGGGACCTTTCCATCTATTAATAGCAGTAGAGATGTATCTTGTTGTATGGGGATTCGCAAAATTACATCAATTGAATTATCCAATTTTAAAGTGGGGATATGCGATAATCGCTAATGGCATTTTATCACCATTACCATTTTATTGGTTAATCTCTCCGAAGATGTTCTATGCTGTAACGCCAGGGATTTTCATTGCTACTATAGTAAATTTAGTAATAGTAGCTATTTGTATGCCTGTACTTTCAAAAGTCATTGTCAGAAGAGGGGCACATGAATAATGAGAAATGCACTATCCTTATCGAAGGGTTTGATCGTAACAACTGATAATTCAGGTGCAATTGGTCAAAAGGAACAAGATGTAGTGAACGTCCCAGATGATATGACAAGTTATTTTTCTGGGCGTGTCACATTACTCGAACAATGGGCAGCCGGCGCTGAACCAGAAGCAATCATTTTACATAATTTTAGTGGAGAAGAAGCTTGGAATCGATATGTAGCAGGCATACAAAGGTTATTTGATGAAATCGGAATAGAAACCCCAAAAATTACTGGGAGCACAGAGACCAATATAAAAACATTACAATCATGCATTGGAATAACGATAATAGGAAATTTCGTTAAAGAACTCCCTTCTGCAACAGATCTTCAATGGTTTACGTATGGTAAACCTTTGGTTGGAGATCAAGTTGTAGCAGAACCAGAAAAGATAGCTAATCTAACAATGATTTATAGAGCCATGCAACAGAAATTGATTGAACGTATTTGGCCAGTAGGGTCAAAAGGTATTGCAAAAGAAATCAGAGTTTTACTTGGAGATAGATCATTTAAATGTGAATGGGATATACAAGCATCTGCAGGCCCCTCAACAGTTGTTCTAATTGGAATATACAAAGAAAAAATTCAACAAGCCCAAAATCTATTTGGAGAATTACTAAAAACAATAGAAATCATTTGATATCTTGTAAATTTTTCCATGGTGTTATTCGTCTATTGAACACAAAACTGAATGTTACGAACAAATATATATTAAAAGTTCGTGCCTTTTGTACAAATTCTTGATTAAGAATTGGATTAACAAAATAATAATAAAATGAAAGTCCGGACATATGTGAAATTTAAAATTCCACATTATAGTTCGGATTTTTCATTAGCTAAAGTTCTTTCGGCCCAACTGTTTTAGTAAAAAGGGAAAATCACGATTAAAAAGGAATTTGTTAAATCTCTCTAGAATAATATTAGGAAAAGGTAGGAAGGTGTTGTGATATATGACAAAAATTTTATCAGAAGTACCAACACATATTTATACAGATCGATTATTATTAAGAATTCCACAACGCAATGACGGAAAAGTAATGAATTTAGCAATCAGAGAATCCATTCAAGAATTGAAACCGTGGTTACCATTTGTCCAAACACTTCCTTTGCAAGAAGAAACAGAACTTAATTTAGAAAGCGCTCATGATAAATTTTTAAAAAATGAGAGTTTTCGTTTTCTCATATTTACTAAAGAAACAGGAGAATTTGTTGGGGTAACAAGCCTTCAGTCTATCGATTGGGATATTCCTAAATGTGAAATTGGATATTGGGCAAATAGCAAATATGTTGGAAATGGTTATATGACAGAAGCTGTTGATGCTATTACTAAATTAGGGATACATACTTTACGTTTTAAACGTATTGAAATTCGTTGTGAAAGTGAAAATATAAAAAGTCGTGCAATTCCTGAAAGACTCCATTTTACATTAGAAGGTATTTTAAAGAATGAAGATTTATCAGCAGATGGAAAACGTGTAACTGATACGTGTATTTATGCAGTTACTCAACATTAAGTGTGTTTGTATGAATGTACATTTTTAAACTCAAAAGCAATTTTAAAAATTTTACCAAGAAATATATTTAAAATGGTTATAATAATATATCAGTTGAATATATTAAATTAATAGAATTTTAAAGCAACTTTTAATATTTTTTCTAAACAGAAATATTAATGTTTTTAGAGAAAATATTATGTTTTTATTAGAAAACAGATTGACTGAATGCTCATTCATATTTTACAATGATAGCAACAAAAGTATTTTCTAAGAAAATACCAATGATCAAAACAAAGGGAAAGAAGCAGCTAAGAGGGGGGAAAGAAATGAACGTACTATTAATTATTAATTGGATTTTATTTTTAGCTGTAGTAGCTTATGCATTAGGATTATTCACGTATTTAGTGAAGACACGTTATCAATTTATCAAGATGGGGAAAAAAGTTGAGTTTGATAATGATGTCAAAGCAAGGTTACAGAAAATTTGGGTGTATGTTTTTGGACAAAAGAAGTTATTGAAGGATAAAAAGAGTGGTGCCATCCATGTAATGTTCTTTTATGGATTTATATTAGTTCAGTTTGGCGCGATTGATTTTATCTGGAAAGGTCTAAAACCGGGGTCACATCTACCGCTTGGACCATTGTATCCTTACTTTACATTCTTCCAGGAAATTGTAACATTAGTAATTTTGGTTGCTGTAGTATGGGCATTTTATCGACGGTATATTGAAAAACTTGTACGCCTAAAACGTGGCTTGAAGTCTGGGCTTGTTCTTATCTTTATCGGAGGTTTAATGGTTTCTGTACTTGTAGGCAATGGTATGGGAATGATTTGGCATGATGAAGAAGCAACTTGGTCAGAACCTGTTGCATCTATAATTGGCACAGCATTTGGTTTCTTACCGCCTGTTGCTGCTATAACAGTATTCTTTATCATGTGGTGGATTCATCTACTGATTCTTTTAACGTTCCTAGTATATGTTCCACAATCTAAGCATGCACACTTAATCGCTGGCCCTGTAAACGTTTACTTTAATCGTCTATCATCAGTTGGAAAACTGACACCAATCGATTTTGAAGCATTAGAAAGCGAAGATGAAGAATCCGAAGAAGTACCATCCTTTGGCGTTGGTAAGATTGAAGATTTCACACAACTTCAACTAATTGATCTCTATGCGTGCGTAGAGTGTGGTCGTTGTACGAATATGTGTCCTGCGAGTGGAACAGGCAAAATGTTATCACCAATGGATTTAATGACAAAACTTCGAGATCATTTAACGTTTACTGGGGCTGTACAAACACATCAACAGCCTTGGGTACCGAAAATGTTCTTTAAAAACACACAAGGAAACAAATTAGCACTTGCTGCAGGGGCAGAAGGGGCAATTATTGAAGATGTTTATAGTCCTTCACTAATTGGAGATGTTATTACAGAAGAAGAGATTTGGGCTTGTACTACTTGTCGTAACTGTGAAGACCAATGTCCTGTGATGAATGAGCATGTAGAGAAAATTATTGATCTTCGTCGTTATTTAACAATGACAGAAGGACGTGTAAATCCAGATGCGCAACGTGCAATGACAAACATCGAACGTCAAGGAAATCCTTGGGGGATTAATCGTAAAGAAAAGGAAAATTGGAGAGATGCACGACCAGATGTGCGAATTCCAACTGTAAAAGAAGCTTCAAAAGCAGGTGAGGAAATTGAATACCTCTTCTGGGTTGGCTCTATGGGATCTTTTGATAATCGTTCACAAAAAATTGCGCTAGCATTTGCACATTTGTTGAACGAGGCAGGTGTGAAATTTGCGATTTTAGGCAATAAAGAAAAGAACTCTGGTGATACGCCTCGCCGTTTAGGAAACGAGTTTTTATTCCAAGAACTTGCAGAGGCAAATATTAAAGAGTTTGAAAAAGCTGGCGTAACAAAAATTGTAACGATTGATCCACATGCATATAATATTTTCAAAAATGAGTATAGTGACTTTGGATGGAGTGGAGAGGTATATCACCATACAGAATTATTGTATGATCTAGTTCAACAAGGACGTTTAAAACCTCAGTATGAAGTAAATGAGACCATTACATTCCATGATTCTTGTTACTTAGGAAGATACAATGATGTCTACGATGCTCCTCGTGAGATTTTAAAATCAATTCCAGGAGTTAAACTAGTTGAGATGGAACGTAATCGTGATACTGCAATGTGCTGTGGAGCTGGCGGGGGGTTAATGTGGATGGAAGAACATGTAGGAAACCGTATTAATGTAGCTCGTACAGAGCAAGCATTAGCAGTAAATCCTACAATCATATCTTCAGGATGCCCTTATTGCTTAACAATGTTATCAGATGGAACAAAAGCGAAAGAAGTAGAAGAACAAATAGGAACATATGACATTGCAGAGTTATTAGAGAAATCTGTATGTGGAGAAGTACAAGTTTCACAAGATGCGGAAGAAGAAACGGTACAATAAACAGAAAAAAATAGGGTATTGCATAATAATTAATACTTTTATACAATATTTACAAGTGAAAAAGAGAGAGCAAGTGCCCTCTCTTTTTTTCAAAAGTTTTGTTGAGCGAGCGTTCAGTCACCATGAGTATTTGAGCACTCGCTTTCTATAAATAATCTATGTAAGCGTATCCAATGACAATTTAAAGGGGTGTCCAACTTGCAAAAGGCGGTAATTATTGATGGAGCACGAACAGCCTTTGGAAAACTAGGCGGAAAACTTAGCAGTTTATCTGCCAGTGATCTAGGTAGTGTGGCGATAAAAGAAGCATTAAAGCGTTCTAACATAGGAACGGAGCAAGTAGATGAAGTCATCATGGGAACAGTTTTACAGGCAGGACAAGGGCAAATACCTTCAAGACAAGCGGCTACAAAAGCGGGTATTCCTTACTCTGTCAAAACAGAGACGATTAACAAAGTATGTGCATCTGGGTTACGAAGTGTCACTCTTGCAGATCAACTTATTAGACTTGGGGAGGAACAAGTCATTGTAGCTGGTGGGATGGAATCGATGTCTAATGCCCCTTATCTATTACCAAAAGGGCGATTTGGCTTGCGAATGGGAGACGCAACACTAGTCGACGGTATGGTTTATGATGGTCTTTCGTGTGCATTTCATGCCAAACATGTTCATATGGGCACATATGGTGATGAAACTGCAGAGAAATTCGCAGTTTCAAGAAAAACACAGGATGAATGGGCGATTCGCAGTCATCAAAAGGCAATTGCTGCAATTGAAGAAGGAAAATTTAGTGAAGAAATTGCATCTGTAACAATCCCTCAAAGAAAAGGCGATGATGTGATAGTAAATACAGATGAGGCTCCACGAAAAGATACATCAATTGAAGCACTATCAAAATTGAAATCAGCATTCAGTCAGGATGGGACAATTACTGCTGGAAATGCCCCAGGTGTTAATGATGGAGCATGTGCAATTGTTGTTACAAGCGAACAATATGCAGAAGAACATCAACTATCACCGCTCGCGTATATTATCGGTCATGCAGAAGTAGGGGTAGAGCCAAATGATTTCCCACAAACACCAGGACTCGTCATCAACAAAATTTTAGAAAAGACAGGTAAAACGGTAGAAGATATTGATTTGTTTGAAATCAATGAAGCATTTGCGGTCGTTGCTCTTGCAAGTAGTCAAATCGCAGGACTGGACTTAGAAAAAGTAAATGTTAATGGTGGAGCTGTAGCATTAGGCCATCCGATTGGCGCTTCGGGGGCAAGAATTATTTTAACGTTAGCTTATGAGTTAAAACGTCGAGGTGGTGGCATTGGAATTGCCGCAATTTGTTCAGGTGGCGGTCAAGGCGATGCAATCATGATTGAAGTTCCAATACAAGGAGGGGTAAAAAAATGACTATTCAACAAGTTATGGTAATTGGTGCAGGTCAAATGGGTTCAGGTATTGCTCAAGTCTGTGCTCAAGCGGGATTAGCGGTAAAACTAAATGATATTAGTGAAGAATCTTTCGAAAAAGGGATTCGCACAATCACACAAAACCTTTCTCGGAATGTTGTAAAAGGTCGTATGACAGAAACTGAAAAAGAAGCGGTTTTAAAAAGAATTGACAAATCTTTATCTCTTGAAGATGCAAGTGGTGTCGATCTTGTTATAGAAGCAGCCGTTGAAAATATGAAAGTCAAGCAATCTATTTTTAAACAACTAGATGAAATTACTCCTCCGCATACGATTCTTGCATCCAATACGTCATCATTACCCATTACGGAAATTGCAGCCGTAACAAAACGTCCTGAACAAGTCATCGGCATGCACTTTATGAATCCAGTTCCAGTGATGAAACTTGTAGAAATCATTCGAGGGTTAGCTACATCAGATGAAGTATATACAGAGATTGAGCAGTTAACGAAGAAATTTGAAAAGGTCCCTGTTGAAGTAAATGACTTTCCAGGTTTTGTTGCCAATCGCGTTCTTATGCCAATGATCAATGAAGCCATCTACACATTGTATGAAGGCGTTGCATCAAAAGAAGCAATAGATGATGTGATGAAACTTGGTATGAATCATCCGATGGGTCCGTTAACTTTAGCAGATTTTATAGGACTTGATACTTGCCTTTACATTATGGAAACACTATATGAAGGATTCGGAGATAGCAAATATCGTCCTTGCCCATTATTACGGAAATACGTAAAGGCAGGATGGCTAGGAAGGAAAACAGGTAGAGGCTTTTATGATTATGAATTAGAGAATTAGTAAAATCATTTCTACTGAAAGATGGGATTTATAGATAAATAGTGTTGTCACTCGTTTAAAATAAAGCTCCATTTCAGAAAGAAATAGCCTTTTGCTTATACTGTCCTACATGCATGATAAAGGGGAGAACATCATGGATCTACAGTTCACAGAAGAACAAATGATGATGCGCGATATGGTTCGGGATTTTGCAAAGAATGTTATTGCACCACAAGTGAAATATATGGAAGATGGGGGGTTCCCACGTGATATCCTAGCGGAGATGGGACAGCTAGGGCTTATGGGGATTACAACACCAGCAAAATATGGCGGTTCTGAAATGGATTTTACATCCTATATTATCGCTATCAATGAAATAGCAAAAGTAAGTGCAGTCATCGGGGTGATTTTGTCTGTGCATACATCGGTCGGAACCAATCCAATACTCTATTTTGGAAATGAACAACAAAAACAACGCTTCGTTCCCAAATTAGCTTCTGGAGAATATTTAGGAGCCTTTTGCTTAACAGAACCTTCATCAGGATCAGATGCTGGCTCCTTAAAAACTAAGGCAGTTAAATCAGGCGATTATTATGAACTAAACGGTTCCAAAGTTTTTATCACAAATGGTGGTGAGGCAGATGTCTACATCGTTTTTGCAACAACAAATCCTTCTAAAGGGCCAAGGGGAATATCAGCATTTATCGTTGAAAAGGGTACACCAGGTCTTATCATAGGAAAAGATGAAAGAAAAATGGGATTACATGGTTCAAGAACTGTACAACTTACATTTGAACAGATGAAAGTCCCAGTAGAAAACCTACTTGGAGAAGAAGGAAAAGGATTCCAAATTGCAATGGCGAATTTAGATATAGGACGTATAGGGATAGCTGCACAAAGTTTAGGAATCGCAGAAGCTGCTTTAGAAGCAGCAACTCAATATGCATCAGAACGAAACCAATTTGGTAAGCCAATTCTTGCAAATCAAGGGATTTCATTTAAATTAGCGGATATGGCAACCTCTATTGAAGCTGCGAGATTACTAGTTTATAGAGCAGCTAATTTACAGGCTATGGGGGAATCTTGCCGAAAAGAAGCTTCTATGGCAAAACTTTTTGCATCAAAAACAGCAGTTGAAGTCACTACAGAAGCCATTCAAATATTCGGAGGCTATGGATATACCGAAGATTATCCAGTAGAACGGTATTTCCGAGACGCAAAAGTAACAGAAATTTACGAAGGCACGAGTGAGATTCAAAGAATAGTTATTTCAAGAAGTTTATAAAGATTTGTAACTTACTATGCTCATAGTAACTAACAAATATTATTTATATAAAAATTTAAAACAAAGGGGATATAAATAATGAACTTTACACTATCAGAAGAACACGAAATGATTCGAAAAATGGTTAGAGATTTTGCAATAAATGAAGTTGCTCCAACTGCAGCAGAACGTGATGAAAACGAAACATTCGATCGTGCTATTTTTGACCAAATGGCTGAACTAGGCTTAACAGGAATTCCTTGGCCTGAAGAATATGGTGGGATTGGTTCTGATTATTTAGCTTATGTTATTGCAATTGAAGAATTAGCACGCGTTTGTGGCTCTACAGCAGTAACACTATCAGCGCATACATCTCTTGCAGGCTGGCCTGTTTATAAATTTGGAACAGAAGAACAAAAACAAAAATATTTACGCCCGATGGCTGAAGGTAAAAAAATTGGTGCTTATGGTTTAACAGAGCCAGGTTCAGGTTCAGACGCTGGTGGTATGAAAACAACAGCAAAATTAGACGGCGATCATTACGTGTTGAATGGCTCTAAAATTTTCATCACTAATGGTGGAATCGCAGATATTTATGTAGTATTTGCAGTAACAGATCCAGAAATTAAAAACAGCACATCGGCATTTATCGTGGAAGCCGATTTTGAAGGCTTTTCAGTAGGGAAAAAAGAAAAGAAAATGGGGATACGTTCATCACCTACAACAGAAATCATTTTCGATAACTGTCGTGTACCAAAAGAAAATTTACTCGGTGCAGAGGGAGAAGGTTTCAAAATTGCCATGAAAACTTTAGATGGTGGTCGAAATGGAATTGCAGCGCAAGCGGTTGGTATTGCTCAAGGAGCACTAGATGCAGCTGTAGCTTATTCGAAAGAACGAGTTCAATTTGGTAAACCAATTTCTGCAAACCAAGGGATATCATTTAAATTAGCAGATATGGCGACGGCTACAGAAGCTTCAAGATTACTAACTTATCAAGCTGCTTGGCTAGAATCGAATAATCTGCCATATGGCAAACAATCTGCAATGGCTAAACTAATGGCTGGTGATACAGCGATGAAAGTAACGACTGAAGCTGTTCAAGTATATGGAGGCTATGGTTATACAAAAGAATACCCAGTGGAACGCTTTATGCGTGATGCAAAAATCACTCAAATTTACGAGGGCACACAAGAAATACAACGTCTCGTAATCTCTCGTATGCTTTTAAAATAATTATGGTCAAAGAAAGAAAAAGACTAATCCAAACCTCCATAAAAGATGAAAGTTTAATAGAAAAAAGAAGAACAGAAATGATACTTGCAGCAGTTCGTCTTTTTAAAGAAAAAGGGTTTCATCGAACCACAACGAGGGAAATTGCGAAAGAAGCGGGTTTCAGTATTGGCACACTCTATGAATATATTCGTACAAAAGAAGATATATTGTATCTAGTTTGCGATAATATCTATCTAGAAGTCCGAAAAAGATTAGAGCCTATAGAGAAGCAAGAAGCAACTCTGGAAGGACTAATCTATGCGATTGATCAATATTATCATCTTGTAGATGACATGCAAGATGAAATGCTTGTTATGTATCAAGAATCAAAGTCTTTGCCAAAAGATGCGTTGGAGTATGTCTTATCGAAAGAAATTGAGATGGTTGGCCATTTTAAAAATTTGTTAATTGGTTGTGAGAAAAAGGGAGAACTTCATATGCCATTAACAGAGATTAAACTTCTCGCACACCAAATAGTCTTACAAGGGCAAGCATGGGCTTTTCGCCGATGGGCTTGGCGGAAGAACTTGAAAATAGAAGACTACATTCAAATGCAAACGAAGATTTTACTAAACGGAATTTTAAGATAGTCGTATATTTTTGTTGGTATACACTTCACTATATACGTTTCAGAAGTGCAAGGCAGAAAAACACAAACAGAAGTGATTGTGATTTCTCGCCTTGCATTTTCTATCTATAGAAATTGTTCATGTACAAAGGGGGACATTATAATGACAACGAAGTTGGAAGTATATAAGCCGCAACATCATGTTCGATTTGTGACAGCATCCAGCCTTTTTGACGGCCATGATGCGTCTGTTAATATCATGAGACGTATTCTTCAATCGAGTGGGGTTGAAGTAATACATCTTGGGCATAATCGCTCTGTGGAAGAAGTAGTAAATGCCGCTATACAAGAGGATGCTCAAGGAATCGCTGTATCTTCTTATCAAGGGGGGCATATGGAGTATTTTAAATATATGTATGATCTTTTAAAAGAAAAAGGGGCACCTCATATCGGGATATTTGGCGGTGGCGGTGGCGTTATATTACCAAGGGAGATTAAAGAACTTCATGATTATGGTATAAAAAATCTATTTTCGCCGGAAGATGGTCTAGCTCTAGGACTACAAGGCATGATCAATAAGATGATTGAAAAAAGTGACTTTTCGACAGTACAGAGTGATCTATTAGAAAAACTTTATAGGGTTTCAACGGAAAGTCCTGAAATTCTTGCACAACTTATTACGGCGGTTGAAGAGGGGCAACATCCTGATGTTGAAGAGTTGTTACGAAATGCAAGAGAACAATCCAAAAATACACCTGTACTAGGGATTACAGGAACAGGTGGAGCAGGGAAGAGTTCGTTGACAGATGAACTCATCCGTCGTTTCTTACATGAGTTTCCAGATAAGAAGATTGCCATCGTATCGATTGATCCAACAAAACAAAAGACAGGTGGCGCTTTATTAGGAGATAGAATTCGGATGAATGCAATTTTCAACAATCGTGTATATATGAGAAGTTTAGCGACACGTAACTCACATACCGAATTATCAGCAGCAATTGGTGATGTCCTAGATATTATAAAAGTAGCTGGATTTGACCTTATTGTTGTAGAAACAAGCGGGATAGGACAAGGAGATGCAGCAATAACAAATATATCAGACCTATCTATGTATGTGATGACTAGTGAGTTTGGAGCGCCAACACAACTAGAGAAAATAGACATGATTGACTTCGCAGATATAATTGTCATCAATAAATTCGAGAGAAAAGGATCTGAAGATGCACTTCGACAAGTACAAAAACAATATCAACGAAGTCATGAATTATGGGAGCAAAATTTAGATGAAATGCCGGTTTACGGCACAATTGCTAGCCAATTTAACGATAAAGGCACAAATTCTTTATTTGCGGCATTAATTCATACTATTAATAAGAAATTTGGTTATACTTGGAGAACGTCCTATGAACAATTTGTCAAAACACAAAAGCAAAATGTAATAATCCCAAATGATCGTAGGTACTATTTAAGAGAAATAAGTGACACGGTTAGAGGTTATCACAAAAAATCGGAACAACAAGTAGAAATAGCTAGAAAGCTCTTCCAACTAGAAGGTACATTAAAACAAGTTCAAGAGAAAGCACCAGAAGACGCCCTTGTTCAGTCCTTACAACTGCTAATCGAAGATGTGGAAAACCAACTCTCTTTAGAATCAAAACAAATATTGAAAAATTGGAATACGTTAAAAGAAAGTTATCAAGGTGATGAACTTGTTACGAAAGTTCGTGATAAAGAAATTCGTACACTATTAAAAACGACTAGTTTATCAGGCCTTAAAATTCCAAAAGTTGTTTTACCGAAATTCGTAGACTATGGTGAAATTCTTCGCTGGGTTTATGCAGAAAATGTACCAGGAGCATTCCCGTATACCGCAGGTGTATTCCCATTTAAAAGACAAGGAGAAGATCCGAAACGTCAATTTGCTGGGGAGGGTACACCAGAACAGACAAATCGTCGTTTTCATTATTTATCAAAAGATGATGTTGCAAAACGTTTATCAACTGCATTCGATTCTGTAACACTATATGGTGAAGATCCTGATGAGCGTCCTGATATTTATGGGAAAATTGGTGAATCTGGTGTTAATGTGTGTACTTTAGATGATATGAAGAAACTTTATGAAGGATTTGATCTTTGTGCACCATCTACATCTGTTTCTATGACGATTAATGGACCAGCCCCTATTATTTTGGCGATGTTCATGAATACAGCTATTGATCAACAAGTAAAAAGACGTGAAAAAGAACTTGGACGGAATTTAACTGTAGAAGAGTTTATCAAAACAAGAGCAACAACATTAAATATTGTTCGAGGCACTGTACAAGCTGATATTCTTAAAGAAGATCAAGGACAAAATACGTGTATTTTCTCAACTGAATTTGCTCTTCGAATGATGGGTGATATTCAACAATTCTTTATTGATGAAAAAGTGCGAAATTACTATTCAGTATCTATTTCTGGATATCATATTGCAGAGGCAGGAGCTAATCCAATTTCACAACTTGCTTTTACCTTGGCAAATGGTTTCACATATGTGGAGTATTATTTGAGTAGAGGTATGAATATAGATGATTTCGCACCAAATCTTTCGTTCTTCTTTTCAAATGGTCTTGATCCAGAATATAGCGTTATTGGTCGTGTTGCACGTCGAATTTGGGCTGTCGCAATGCGCGATTTATATGATGCAAATGAGAGAAGCCAAAAGTTAAAGTATCATGTCCAAACTTCCGGAAGAAGTCTGCATGCACAAGAAATTGACTTTAATGATATTCGCACGACACTACAAGCTTTGATGGCTTTACATGATAATTGTAATTCACTGCATACTAACGCATATGATGAAGCTATTACAACGCCAACCGAAGAATCTGTTCGAAGAGCAATGGCTATTCAAATGATTATTACAAAAGAACACGGATTGACTAAAAACGAAAATCCTTTACAAGGTTCGTTTATTATTGAAGAACTAACAGATCTCGTAGAAGAAGCAGTACTTACAGAATTTGACCGTATGAATGATAGAGGCGGCGTTCTCGGTGCCATGGAAACACAATATCAACGTGGTAAAATTCAAGAAGAATCCATGTACTATGAATCTTTAAAACATTCAGGGGAACTACCAATTGTTGGTGTGAATACGTATTTAAATCCGAATCCGCCATCACAAGAGACCATTAATAGTATGGAAATAGCGCGCGCAACGAAAGAACAAAAAAACACCCAAATTGAAAATTTACGTAAATTCCAACAACAATATAAAGAAGAAACAGCTATTGCACTTGAAAAACTAAAAGAAACAGCCAAAAAGGGCGATAACATCTTCAAAGAACTAATGGAAACCGTAAAAGTAGCAAGCCTAGGCCAAATAACCAACGCACTCTACGAAGTAGGTGGACAATACAGAAGAAATATGTGATATTAAAATAAAAGCGGAGCCGGCTCGAACTGCCCCGAAATGCATTGGAAGGCCCGAATCGAAAGCGTCATTTCAGCTTTCG